>JAICJC010000042.1 GCA_025928655.1 Thermoleophilia bacterium
AGTCCGATTCCCCGCGCGCCTGGACGTCCCACTGCGGTGGGTGTTCGCGTCGTGGTGGGGCTGCGGCTGGGAACCGTCGCATCGCGCCTCGGCGTCTGCGTAATCGCAGACGCCTCGGACCGCTGTCAAGGGCATGCGCCCTTTACAGCTTCTCGGTCGCGCCCATAGAACCAGCTATGAGCGCTCCCTGCGTCCTTGCGCTGCTCGGTTCCCAGCCGCCCAGGACATCACGGGAATCGGAATCAACCATCTGAGGGGACGAGCGGCCTCGTGTCGAAGTACTCGGCCAGCCGCTCGATGCCGTTGTCGCCCAGCTCGACCAGGATCGCGAACGGGAAGTCGAAGCGCCCGCCCCCGTCGCGCAGGCGCGAGGCGAAGACGCCGAGGGCGAGCACCCGCTCGCCCTGCTCGAGCACGGGGTCGAGCGTGACCGTGCAGTCCTCGATCGCGCCCATGCCGCCGGTGAGCCCCTCACGGATCGCCTCCCGGCCCCGCAGCGGCGCCTCGTAGAGCGGGTCCTCGTACACGCCGTTGGGCGCGAACAGGTTGGCGGCCGCGTCGGGATCGCCCTGCTCCCAGGCATCGCAGACGGCCCGCAGCGCCTCGGCCGGAGTCATGGGCTGCGATGCTACCGGACATGCTCCATCCCACCATCCGCCGCTCGCCCTACTTCGAGCGCACCCTCCGCGCGGGGGCGTGCGACTTCATGGTCTACAACCACACCTACATGCCGATGGACTACGGCCGCGACCCGCGCCAGGACTACGCCGCCCTGGTCGAGCGGGTGACGCTGTGGGACGTCGGCGCCGAGCGCCAGGCCGAGCTGCGCGGGCCGGACGCGCTCGCGCTGGCCGACTACCTGGCGCCGCGCAAGCTCTCCGACCTCGGCGTCGGCGAGTGCCGCTACACGCCGGTGTGCGACCAGTCCGGGACGATCATGTGCGAGACGATCGTGCTGCGGCCCGCGGCCGACGTGGTCTGGTTCTCGCACTCCGACGTCGACCTGACGCTGTGGGCGACGGGGCTCGCGCTCGCCCGCGGCGACGACGTCGCGGTGGCCGAGGCCGACGTTGCCCCGATGCAGCTGCAGGGGCCGCGGGCGGCGGACGTGATGCGCGCCGTGGGCGGCGAGGCGGCCGCCGGCCTGGCCCGGTTCCGGTGCGGGCCGGTCACGATCGCCGGAGTCGACTGCGTCGTGTCGAACACCGGCTGGAGCCGCGAGCCGGGCTTCGAGATCTACCCGCGCGGAGGCGCCCGGGCGCCCGAGGTGTGGGACGCGATCGTGGCGGCCGGCGAGCCGCACGGGCTGCTCGTCACCGGCCCGAACGTCGTGCGGGCGGTCGAGCAGGGGATCTCCGACACCCAGTACGCGACCAACTCGGACATGAACCCGATCGAGGCCGGGATGGGCAGCCTGCTCGACCTCGACCGGCCCGACTTCGTCGGCCGTGACGCGCTGCGGGCGGTGCGCGAGGACGGCCCCGCCCGGCGCACGGTCGGGCTCGTCTGCGACGGCGACCCCTTCCCCGCGATGGAGCGGCATTGGCCGATCACCGCCGCCGACGGCGAGCCGGTCGGCGTGGCCCGCTGGGCGGTCTACTCGTTCGCGCTCGAGCGCAACATCGTGGTCGGCCTCGTCGACGCGGGGGCCGATCCGGCGGAGTTGATCGTCGAGGCCGCCGACGGCCCCCGGCGGTGCGAGCCGCATCCCCTGCCGTTCGTGTGACGCATACACTGGTCGGGTGGCGACCGAGACCGTCCGCCTGACCGAGCTCTCCCACGGAGCCGGGTGCGCGTGCAAGCTGCCCGCCGGGTCGCTGCGGGAGGTGCTGGCCGGGATGCCGCAGGTCTCCGCCGCGCAGCTGATGGTCGGCCACGAGAGCCTCGACGACGCCGCCGTGTGGCGCGTCTCCGCCGAGCTGGCGGTCGTGCAGACGATCGACTTCTTCACGCCGCTCGTCGACGACCCCCACACCTTCGGGCGGATCGCGGCCACGAACGCGTTCTCCGACATCTACGCGATGGGCGCGCGGCCGGCGTTCGCCCTGAACGTGGTCGCGTTCCCGAAGGCCCTGCCGATGGAGCTGCTCGGGCAGATCCTGCGCGGGGGCGCCGACGTCGCCGCCGCGGCGGGCGCGGTCATCGCCGGCGGGCACTCGATCGACGATCCCGAGCCGAAGTACGGGATGGCGGTGACCGGGTTCGCGCGGCCGGACGAGATCTGGACGAACGCCGGCGGCCGCGAGGGCGACGCCCTCGTGCTCTCCAAGGCGATCGGGACCGGCATCGTGACGACCGCCGTCAAGCGCGGCGATCCGGATCCCGCCGCCGTCGACGCCGCGGTCGAGTCGATGACGACCCTGAACGGCGAGGCGGCGGGGCTCGTGCGCGCCGCCCGGCCGCACGCGGTCACCGACGTCACCGGGTTCGGCCTCGTCGGCCACGCCCGCGAGGTGGCCGCCGGCGCCGGCCTTCGGGCCGAGATCGACTGGGCGGCGGTGCGGCTGCTACCCGGCGTGCGCGAGCTGATCGCCGCCGGCCACGTGCCGGGCGGGACGCGCACAAACCTCGAGCTGGCCCGGGCCTACGGCGCGTTCGGGCCGGGCCTCGACGAGGCCGACCGGCTGCTCGCCTGCGACGCGCAGACCTCGGGCGGGCTGCTCGCGAGCCTGCCCCCCGAGCGGGCCGCGGAGCTGCCGTGGCCGGTCATCGGGCGGCTCGTCGCCGGGGAGCCCGGCACCGTATCCGTGGGCTAGAGTTCGCCGCGATGTCGTCCCACCTCCTGTCCCAGATCCTCTCCGGCGTCCAGGTCCTGCTCGGCGTCGGGCTGATCGTGCTCGTGCTGATGCACTCGGGCAAGGACGCGGGGCTTTCCGGGATGCTGAACCCGGGCGGGTCGAGCTACGGCGGCACCGCGGTGATGGAGCGCAACCTGACGCGGCTCACGATCGTGGTCGCGATCGTCTTCACCGCGAACGTGATCGCGCTCGGTTTTCTGCTCTAGACTGCCTGGTCGCAAGCGCGCGCTGGTGGCGGAATTGGTAGACGCGCAAGGTTGAGGGCCTTGTGACCCGATTGGGTCGTGGAGGTTCAAGTCCTCTCCAGCGCATGCACGAAACCCGCATGGTTATGCGGGTTTCGTCGTTTTCGGGGTCGCCGCCGCGTCGGCGCTGGCAGCCTCGTGGTAGCAGCCGTGGTAGCAGCGCCGGCATGCGGGCGGCCAAGATCCCCCGTTCGAGCGACAAGCTCGACCGGCCGCGTGCACTGGCACGTGAGAGAACCGGGGGGATGGATGCAAGCACCGATCCCACCTTCTCGGAGAGCGCCGAGGTGCTGCTCACCGCCTCGCACCTCGCGCGCCGGTTCTCGGTCAGCCGAAACTGGGTGTACCAGGCGGTCGAGGACGACCGGCTGCCGTATCGACGGCTCGGCCCTGGCGGTCCCATCCGCTTCGTCGACACCGAGATTGACGAGTGGCTGGACGCGCAGCGGCGCGGCTGGACGCCCGGGCATTCGCGGCGGGGAGCGGCGTGATGGCGGGCTGGATCCTCGAGCGGAAGATGCGAAGCGGGGCCACGGTCTTCGACATCGGCTATCGCGTGAACGGCCGGCTGGTCAAGCGCAAGGGCGGCGCCTCCCGGCGTGAGGCGGAGGCGGCGCTCGTGCTGGCACTGGCAGACATCGAGTCGGGAGCGATCCGCGACCACACGGCCGAGACGCTCGGCGCCTACGCGGTGCGCTGGCTCGCACGCCGCGAGCCGTTCATCGAGCCCGGCACACACGCGGCGTACCGAAACGACATCGTCTGTCGGATCGCGCCTACCCTCGGCCCGCTGCGGCTGCGCGATGTGACCGCCGAGGCGATCGAGCAGGCGATCGTGCAGATGCAGCGCATGAAGCCGCGCCGGGGATCGGGACGGGAGACCTACAGCGCCAAGACGATCAACAACACCCTTACCACGCTCTCGGTCATCCTCGGCGCGGCGGTGAACGATGGGCTCCTGCGCCAGAATCCGGCCCGCCGCCAGGGCGGCGCCGGCGAGCGGCGGATGCGTGTCCGGGATGAGTTCGCCGAGGTCGCCTACCTGATTCCGGAGGAGATACCGCCGTACCTCCAAGCCTGCGACCCGGCCTACCGTGACCTGGCGGAGGTGCTGACACTGGCCGGCCTTCGGATCAGCGAGGCGCTTGCGCTCGAGCCGCGCGACATCGACGGCGACGGCGGCGTGATCGTCGTTGCTCGCCAGCTCAAGAACGGCGCCGGCGACCACTTGAAGGACAAGACGCCACGCAGCGTCGAGATCGGGCCGCGGCTGGGTGAGCGGCTCGAACGCCGGGCGCACGCGTGCCGCCGGGCCCGGCAACGGATCCTCTTCTCGGAGCCGGACGGCAGCTACATCGACCGCACTGTGATCGCCCGCCGTTGGCACAACCCCGCTCTCCAGGATGCGGGAATCGACATGCACCTGCGCCTGCACGACCTGCGCCACACCGCAGCTGCGGCCTGGCTGATCGCCGGCAAGCAGTCGCTCGAGTACGTTCGCCGCCAGCTAGGGCATGCCAGCATCCGACAGACGCAGGTATACGCCCATCTCGAGCGGCGCGGGCGCGGCCAGGCAGCGGCCAACACCGAGGACGCGGTGTGGTCAGGAAAGGACGCGATCGATGGCATGCAGACGTCGAACGGACGCGAAGGATGAACCGCTTGGCGCCGTCCGAAGGCACGTTCATCTACCTGGTTGGGGTGGTCATCGTCGCCGCTCGCCCGGGCCGGTTCTGGCTGGGGTTCTCTCTGGCCGTCATCCCCATTGTCGTCGGCATGGTCGGGAAGACGGTCGCTGACCGCGCCAGACGCGGCCAGTAGCGGTGGTACCTGACGGTTATGGAGCAGGCGCTCTGGTGGCTCCGTTTCATCGCGGCGGTGGTCATCCGACCTGAGATGCCGAGGCGGCGGTCTGCTAACGGATCTCCTCTGACCGCTAACCGAGCCGACTGGGGCGGTCTCCGGCGTCGAAGTTCTAATCGCTCGGCTGGCGACGGTGAGCGTGAGCCGACCAGTGATGTGAGTGAATGTGTCACCCGGCCAGCCGGTATCCCACTCCCGTGAGCGTCTCGATGGTGCTCCGGGGGGCGCCGCGTGCTTCGAGCTTGTCGCGGAGGCGGCCCATATACACCCGCAGGAGGTGCATCTCATCGGCGTAGCCGGGGCCCCAGACGGTGCGCAGGAGCATGTGGTGTGTGAGTGGTCGGCCTGGGGCGGTGGCGAGTGCTTTGAGCAGGTCGAACTCTTTGGGGGTGAGGCGCACCTCCGCGTCGTCGAGCGTCACCATCCGCCGCGGCAGGTCGATCCGAATCCGGCCGACCTCGACGACAGCGTCACCCGGCTCGCCCGCCGTGCGGCGGAGCAGGGCCCGGCAGCGCGCCAACAGCTCGCCGGGCGAGAAGGGCTTGGTCACGTAGTCGTCGGCTCCCGCGTCCAGCGCACGAATCTTGTCGGCCTCGTCGCCCACGGCCGAGATCAGGAGGATCGGGGCGGACAGCCAGTCGCGCAACTGCCGGCACACGTCGGCGCCGTCGGCGTCGGGGAGCATCAGGTCGAGCATGACCAGGTCGGGTGGGGTGAGCGCGGCCGCCATGAGCGCTTCCTCGCCGGTGGCCGCGGTCTCGACCCTGTAGCCGGCCTTGGACAGCATCACCTCGAGCGCCCGGCGGATCGGGCGCTCGTCGTCGACGACCAGGATCCGCTGTCCGTCGTTCACGCTCGCCGGCGCTCGACCGGCGCGGGGGCGGGGATCGACAGGGTGAACGTCGCGCCGCCGTTGGGGGCCGGCTCGACGGTTAGGGACGCGCCGTTGGCGGCGGCCAATCCGTGGGCGATGGCGAGGCCGAGCCCCGAGCCGGGCGGGGCACCATGGGCGCTCCCGCGGAAGAACGGCTGGAAAATCCTCTCCAGGTCGCTCTCGGGGATGCCGGGACCGTGGTCGGTCACCGACACGTGCACGCGGCCTGCCGCCGCCCGCGCCGTGACCTGAACCGGCGCGTCCGTCGGCGAGAACTTGACCGCGTTCTCCAGCACGTTGACGAGCACCCGTTGGAGTTGGCCGGCGTCCGCGCGCACCAGGGGCAGCGCCCCCTCATAGGCGACGACGATGCGGGGTGCTTCGGCGCTCGTGGTCTCGGCGGGCGCGGCGTCGATCAGGTCGCGCACGTCGAACCACTCCGCCGCCGGCGCGGCGGCGCCCGATTCGAGCCGGGAGAGGTCGAGCAGGTTGGTGACCAGTCGGCTCAGCCGGGCGCTCTCCTCGGTGATGGCGTCGAGCAGGTCGCGCTCGTCCTCGTCGAGATCCGCGAACTGCAATCCCTCCGCGGACGCCGAGATCGCCGTCAGCGGCGAGCGGAAGTCGTGCGAGACCGTCCGCAGGAGCGCCGTCGTGAGCGCGTTCGAACGCCGCAGCGTCTCGGACTCCACCTGTTGTTGGACACGCCGCTCGCGCTCCTCGCCCAGCATGATGAGCCCGGCGAGCACCCGCCCGATTCGGGCCGCCTCGTCGGAGTCCACCACACCGGGCGGCGCGTCGATCAGGCGCAGCTCGCCCAGGCGCCGGCCGCTCAGCTCCAGCGGCACCACCTGTGCCGCCTTCCCGCGCGGCCCCGGGGCGCCGCGATGAATATCGCCGTCGCGGGCACCCAGCGCCCTGGCGGCCTGGCGGCCGAGCAGCGGCAGCACATCGGAGAACCGGGATCCGTCGGCCACGAGCGTTGCGAGCCGTTCCCCGAGCTGCGCCTCGGCCGCCCGCCTGACCGCCCGCTCGGTCGCCACCCGCTCGCGGGCCGCGAGGTTGCTGGTCACGACGGCGGTGACCGCGAAGGCGGCCAGCGCCAGCCAGTCGCCCGAGGAGTTGATGACCAGCGTGTGCTGCGGCGGGAGAAAGAAGAAATTGAAGGCCACCGCCGAGGCAAGGCTGGTGCCGAGACCCCACCAGACGCCGTAGACCGACGAGATGGCGAGGACGGCGACCAGGTAGAACACCCCTGCCGAGTCGACGGGCACGCGGGGCGTCAGCAGCGCCACGACCAGCGACGAGACGACCACGGACACGACCGCTGCGGCCGCCGCCGCCGAGGCCGATCCGTACCAGCCGGTCCGGCCAGGCGCCGCCGGGCGCAGCAGCCGCATGCGAACCGATCGGCGAGCGGGGTGTTCGAGCGCCACGTGTGGATTGTCGCAGCCGGAGTGGCCGGCCGGCGGTTAAGGCTCGACGTGTGCGCCAACCTCCGCGACCCGGTCGGGCGGGAGGTCGAAGTGGCGCGCCGGCCGGCCGGTGCGAGCCAGTGATGCCGTCGGGGATCGAGTCGAAACTGCCCGCGTCTTCATCCGTAACGAAGGTAAGCCACGCAGCATCGTGCATCCAGGCGAAACGTCTGCGATCGCAGGCGGATCGTTTCTGCGACGTGGGTGCCGTCCGCCGCGTCTTGATCAGGCCATGCCAAGTGGCAACCCCCCATCCTGAGTTCAGATCTCGACGTAGCCACCGACCTCGAACACGCGGTCAGGGGGGATGTTGTACGAGCGGGCGACGGGGGTCGCGTTCTGATGCAGGACGGCGAAGAGGCGTTTGCGCCATCGCGCCATGCGGGCGGTCCCTGTGGGTAGGACGGTGACGTGGTCGACGTAGTAGGAGGCGTTGTCGAGATCGAGGTCGAGCCCCTGACGCCGGGCCTGGGCGAGGGCGGCGACGACGTCGGGCTCATCCTGGTAGCCGTACGTTGCGGTGACGGCGACGAACCCGCGCCGGAGCGGCTCGATCGACATCCGCTGGCTCTCCTCCACGTGTGGCATGCCGACCGTCCGGATCTTCACGAGGACGACGTGCTCGTGCACGATGGCGTTGTGCTCGGCGTTGCGGAGCAGGGCGGTGGGCACCGTGTCGAGGGACGAGGTCAGGAAGACGGCGGTGCCGGGGGCGCGGTTTGGCTGCTCGTCGATCATCCGGTTGATGTAGCGGCGGAGCGACACCCGCCCCTCGCGCACCGCCCGGCCGAGCAGCACCCGGCCGCGGTGCCAGGTGGTGAGGAGCGTGAAGAAGACCGCGCCGACAACCAGGGGGAACCAGCCGCCCGAGAACAGCTTGGTCAGGTTGGCGGCGAAGAAGGTGAGCTCCACGCTCATGAACAGGAGCGCGCCCGGGATGACGAGCCGAAGCGGCTTGCGCCAGAGGGCCCGGAAAACGACGAACGCGAGGAGCGTGTTCGTCGCGAAGATGGCGCTGAGCGCGATCCCGTAGGCGTTGGCGAGCCCCGTCGGGGAGCGGAACGTGAGCACGAGCACGAGTACGGCCGCGAGCAGGAGCCAGTTGACGACCGGGATGTAGATCTGGCCCTGGATCCGCTTCGAGGTGTGACGGATGCCCATGCGCGGCAGGAACCCGAGCTGGATCACCTGCTGGGTGACGGAGAAGGCGCCGGAGATGACGGCCTGCGAGGCGATCACGGTTGCGAGCGTCGCGAGCACGACCATCGCCTTCTGGCCGGTCTGGCCACCCGGAACGAGCAGAAAGAAGGGGTTCTCGATCGTGCGCGGATGCGCCAGGATCAGGGCGCCCTGACCCGCGTAGTTCAGAAGGAGCGCTGGGAAGGCGAGGCAGAGCCAGGCGCGGGTGATCGCTTTGCGCCCGAAGTGGCCCATGTCGGCGTAGATCGCCTCGGCGCCCGTCACCGCCAGGAACACCGACCCGAGGGCGAAGAACGCCATCTTGGGGTCGTCCGCGACGAACCTGGCCGCGTAGCTCGGTGAGACGGCCTGCAGGACGCTCGGGTTGGTGGCCACCTCCTTCAGGCCGACCGCTCCGATGACCAGGAACCAGACGACCATGATCGGGCCGAACAGGCCTCCGACGGCGCCGGTGCCAAACCGCTGGAGAGCGAAGAGGAGGATCAGAATCGCGAGCGAGAAGGGGACGATCTGGGCTGCGAGGGCGGGTGAGGCGACCTTGAGGCCGGAGACGGCCGAGACCACGGAGATGGCGGGCGTCAGCATGCCGTCGCCGTAAAAGAGCGAGGCGCCGAGGACGCCGACGATCACGAGTCCGGCCTTGCGCCGCGACTTGACCACTCGCTCGATCAGCGCGACGAGGGCCATGATGCCGCCCTCGCCGTGGTTGTCGACGCGCAGGATCAGGAGCACGTACTTGAGCGTCACGACCAGCGCCAACGCCCAGAAGATGAGCGAGAGAGCGCCGTAGACGCGCACCGGCGATGGGCCCATCGGATGGTCGCCGGTGAAGATCAGCTGGACCGTGTAGAGCGGGCTCGTCCCGATGTCGCCGTAGACGACGCCGAGTGCGCCCAGCGAGAGCGCGAGCGTGCCCCACCGCGTCCGGGCGTGCGCTTCCGAGTGGGCGCCCGGGTGTGGGTCGGCGCGCCGCGGGGCTTGCACCGCAGCGCTGGGTGCGCTCATGCTGGGGTTCCTGGTCGCCATCCCTACTGTGGAAGCGGCGTGGGTTTGGAGGAGGGCAGCGGCTCGCGACGCCGGGTGGGCCGCGACGGCACGACGACGACGTCATGGGCGAGGCCATGGACGGCCCGGCGCACGCGCCATCCAGCGCCGCCAACGAGCACGAGCACGTCGACAGGCCAAACTGCGGAGAGAAGGTGTGCCACGCTGCGGCACGCCGCGATCTCGACGCGGCCGGGCGGGCGTCGCGCCGCGACGATCGCCTCGGCAGCGTCGCGCAGAAGGTCGAGCCGGTGCGCCAGCCCCGACGGCCAGGCACTGATCGGGAGGGTCGGCGGGAGCACCGCCGGGATGAGCACGCGTACGACCGTGGCCCCGGCCGGCTCGCGGGCGAGCGCATCGGTGACGGCGGCCGTCAGCAGGTGCGGTTCGACGCGGGTGTCGGTGCAGACGACGAGCAGGTGACGCCTCATGCCCTCACGGCTTGCTCCGGCCGGATGATCATCACCCGTTGGGTGGCGTCGGCCACGACGCGGCGAACGACATGGTCATACGCGACCCGGCGCCGTGCCGTGGGCTCAAGCCCATTCGCGCGCAGCAGGATCACCTGCGACTCGCGCCGCGCCGCCTCACCGAGGATCGCCTCGGCTGCGTCCCGGGTGCGGAGGTGGGTGGTGTGTATGCGAATGCCGTATCGCTCACCGATCGCGCGGGCGGCGGCGGCGAGGCGCTCGACGCTCGCGTCCAGGCCGTCGATCTCCATGTCCATCTCCTCGCCGAGCGGGATCTCGGTGAAGGCGAGGATGACCAGCGACGCCCGCCGTTCGGCCGCGAGCTGGACGGCCACCTCGACCACGTCGGATGGGAGCTCTCCCCCGGGAGCGTTCAATGGAATAAGCATCGTCTGGAACTCCACCTCGATCCCATGTCCGACCGGCGCGACGGCCTCCCGCTGTGTGCGCTCGCTGAGCGAGAGTCCGAGGTGGCGCCGGTAGGCGGCATAGCCCGCGAGACCCGCCAGCATCGACGCCGTCGCGACGTCGCGAGCAGCGCCGGCGAACACGACAAGGGCGCTCCATCCGATCGCTGTGCCGAGCGCTCCCGCGACAGCCACCGGCGGTAAGCGGCGGCCGTCGAACGGCCACCCGATCGGCATTGCGAACGGACGGAAACGGCCGGGTTCGGTGATGCGGAGCCAAATCACGGCGACCTGGACGAGTGTGAGCGCCGCTAGCGCCTGATATGCCCAGATCTCCGCGACCAAGCTGAGTCCGCCGCTCAAGTCCTGCGCCACGGCGAGCACGATGGCGGCGACCGCTGCCACAGCAAGCGCCTGGTACGGCGTCTCCAGCTCCGGATGAAGCGCCGCGGCGCGGCGCGGTAGCTGGTGGTGCTCGCCGAGCCAGCCGGCGACCTGGCCGCAGCGACGAAGCGCGGCGCTTGCGAGCACGACGAGGGCAGCCGCGACCAGCAGGGCCACCAGATAACGCAGCCCGGTCGCGAGCACCTGCAGCGGCACCCGGTCGACAATCCCGAGCATCGGGAAATCCCGATACCCGTGGGGCGGTCCCTGAGCGAGCAGCGTGGTATCGCCGCCGTGGGCGCCCCGCACCACGGGCATCGCCATGAGCGTGACAAGCCCGAGCCCAAGCGCGAGCAGGGGCGCCGAGGCGAGCAGCGCCGCTGTCGCGGGGCGCACGTCGCGCTCGGGATCGCGAGCCTCAAGGGGAAGATCGCCGATTGACTCCAGGCCGGCGTAGGCGACGCTCGCGACGGCAAAGGCGAGCAGCAGCTGGCCGACGGACGGCGCGGATCCCACCTCCAAGCTCGCGCGGACCTGTTCAGGACGGAACACGAAAACCAGCCCGAGCAGCACGAGCAGCGCCTGGACGCTCAGGTCGAGCACGCCCATGAGGCTCTCCAGGTGAAGCGACCGCTCGAGCCCGAGGATCGCTGCCGCGGCCACGAAGCTGAGTACGACCACCGCCCCGGCCGCCGCCCAGCCGCCCGACCCGAGAGGCGACCGAAAGACACTCAGATACTGAGCGGCGAAGAGCGCCGCCAGCGCCGCGGCGGCGACCAGCCCGAGACACGTCGCCCAGCCGGTGACAAAGCTCGCGAGCTCGCCAAACGCATGGCGGGCGAGGGCAGCAGCGCCACCCGTGTCCGGGAACATTGACATGCCCTCCGCGTATGCAAGCGCCGCGGCGGCGAAGACAATCCCCGCAAGCAGCAGCGCGGCCGGCGTCAATCCGAGGCCATGCGCCGCGACGAGCCCGACCGCAAGGTACACACCCGATCCGACGCCGGGATACGCCGCCACGAACAGCCCGGCGCGACCGCGGCTGGGCCCAGGCCCGAAGCCACGCCGGCGCGTCACCGGGGAACTGGATGCCGCCGAGTCGGCGGTTCGGATCGTAAAAGTACCCACACCCTGACCGTGCCACGGCGCGGGTCTCAGCCGCATCACAGTTGCGGCCGATCGCATCCCAATCAGCTCACAACGACGTCAACGCGGCGTCACAATGGAGGCGGTCCCGGGCGGTACGCCCGTTGCGGCACTGTCGGTGAGATGGACGGGAGGGCCGGGGCTCGCCTCGGCCGTGGACGGACGGCGTCTAATGCCGGTCGTCGCTCCTGATCCAAGGGAGGACGTGTTGGCCTCCCGGTGAGAGTTACCTCGGACCGTGACGCGCTGTTGAGGCGATCGTGATCTGTTTGTGATGGAACCGGCCCGGGTTGTGATGCCGCCGTGATGTGCTCGTGGGTACCGTCGAGCCGTCTGATCGTTCGACGGTGCGCCGGGAAGCCTGGTCGGCAGAAGGGAAGGCTGCGCCGTGGCCGCTCTCAGGCAGCTGACTGCTACCGGAACCGTGAGCCTCGCGCGGCGAGGCATCGTTTCACGGCCCGTCCTGTTCATCGCGTTCGCTTTCGCGGTCATGGCCGACCCTGTTTCTTCGGTCGCCTACACGATCGAAGCGTCACTGCGATCGCTGAGCGGCCATCTCAGTCTGCTGCTTGTGACCCAGGTGATCGTCCTCGCGATCATCGCCCTGGTCGACGTGAACTACTGGCAGTTGGTCGGCCGGTATCCACTGGGCGGCGGCTCTTCCGAGGCGGCTGCAAAGGCGTTCGGGACGGGATGGGTCTTCGTGCCGATCGGCGCTTTGATCGTCGACTTCGTCCTCACGATCGCGATTTCGGTCGCTGCGGGCGGCAGCGCATTGATCGCGTACTTTCCAACGCTTGCTCGAGGGCGGATAGCACTCGGGATCGCCTTGTTGGTCGGGGTGGCGGCCCTCACCTGGTTTGGCCACGGCGGACGACTCATCTTCGCCGCGATGACCCTGCTGTTCACGGCCAGTGCCGCGGTGATGCTCGTTCACGGCTTCTTGCACCCGGCGGTGGCCCACGGCCGCGCACCTACCACAGGGCCGACCGGGCCGCCGGTGGCCGCGGTACTGTTGTCGTTCCCGGTCGCGATGGCGCTGGCCACTGGCACCGAGGCACCATCGACCGCTATCGGGCAGCTGGGACAGCTCGGCGCGGACGACCGGCGCAGGTTCGCTCGGGGCACGCTCGCGCTCACGCTGGTCATCGTCGCCGGTCTCACAATCGCGATCACTGCGCTGGCAGTGCGGCTGCACGTCGGGATCCCGGGTGCCGACTCCACCCAGATTGCGGATGTCGCCCGCGCGTCGACGGGCGGCGGATTCGACTATGGATTGTTCCAGGCCACGAGCGCGCTGCTGCTGCTCGCCGCGGCGAGCTCGTCCTTCCAAGCGGGGCCAGGATTGCTGAAGGCGCTGTCGCGCCATCCCCAGAGCGCCGGCGTAGGGATCCTGCCGCGGTCGCTCGGCACCACCAACGCCCATCACACCCCGTACCGGTCGGTCGCCGTCTACGTCGCCGCTTCCGTGCTCGTGCTGCTTGTGGCGGGCGGTCACGAGCAAGAGCTTGTGCTGGTGTACGCGGTTGCCGTATTCGTGAGCTTCCTGGCCGGTCTCAGCGCGATGGCCCGGTTTTCGGTGCGCGAAGGTCGCTTCGGGCTCGCCCTGGTCAACGTCGCCGGCGCGGTCGCAGTTGCATTCACGCTCGTGGTCAACCTCGCCCGCGGCTATCCGCTCCTATCTCTGGCCGCGACGCTTCTGATCGCGGCAGGGCTCTACGTCGCGTGGATCAGACAGGGAAGGCCCTCCGGAGTCGAGGACGTCGAACTCCTCGCCGAGGCGGCGGCCGACCAGTGAAACTTGCGGCCCGGCCGGCATTCCCCCGCATCGGCGAAGGATGGGCATCCGAACCGTACGCGGATCTCGTCCGCGCCCTTGGACCCGATCACCGGCTTGTGCGAACCCAGCGGGCGCTCTCGGTCACGATCGGCCACACGGTCTCTGCGTGTGCGCTGCTCGTCGCAACACCCTGCCTCGGCCTCCTCGGTCGCAATCTCGGCATCGCGGCGGGCGCGTCGGCGGCATTGGTCACCTCGATCCTCTGTGTCGCTGTCGCGATACTCGGCTCCCAGCGCAGACGTCGTGTCCACGACCTGATCCTCGAAGGCAGCCCTCCTCGGCTCGGACTGATTCAAGCCGAGGTGAGGCGCCTGCTCGACCCCGTCCGACGCGCACGATCCGCCCAGGCGCTCACCCGTGTTCTCTACGAGGGCGAGCATTGGTACGACTTCCTGCCGGCGTCACGACCGCCGCCGAGCGTCCGTCATCTCGTATCTAACGCGCCCCTCATTCACGTGATCGCGCGCGACCTCTGCGGCGAAGGGGTCTCGCCGCGGGCGGTCATCCTGGTCGATCGGCTCATCGAAGGTGGCTATGGAGGCGCGCTGTACGTGGGCGGCCCCGACTGGGTAAGACGGGAGCTGGGCCGAATCCGCTTCGAGTTGGCGGCGGGCGCGTCCTCCGGCGATCCCGAGGCTGAGTGAGTCCTGCCGGCCGGCGCCGGCAGACCGGGGCGCTCGTTCCTAAGCTACGTCCTCCCGTCGAAGGCGGCCCAAGGATGCAAGAGTTCGGGGTGGTGACAGCGCTGGTGTCCGGTGCCGTCCTGGCAGCGCTCCTGTTCCGGCGAGCAGCGGATCGGGTGCGCGCGCCCGCACCTGTCGTGTTCCTGCTGGTTGCGGCGGTCGCCTCGGATTTCGTCACGCCGCTGCGAACGGCGCTTTCACCCAGGGCGGTCGGGTGGATCGCCTCGGTGGCGCTGATCGTCATCCTGTTCAACGGCGGGGTCGGGTTGGGCTGGCGGCGTGTCCAGGCGGTGATCGGCCCGGTGGCGGTGCTTGGCCTGGCGGAGACGGCGGTGGCGGCGGGCGTGATGACCGTCGCCGCACGGCTGATCCTGGACGTGTCCTGGACGAGCGCGGCCGTCGTGGGTGTCGCGCTGGCCCCCACCGATCCCGCCGTAGTGTTCTCCGTGCTCGATGAAAGGGTGCTCGACCGGCGCGCGCAGACGATCCTCGAGGCCGAGTCCGGTGCCAACGATCCCATCTCGATCGCGCTCATGGTCGGTGTGCTCGGCGTCGCCACCGACGGGGGCTCATGGGGCGGCTCAATCGGCGTGACGCTCATCCGGCAGCTCGGCATCGGACTGGCCGTGGGAGTGGCCGGCGCCTGGCTGGCGCACCGCCCGTTCAAGTATCTGACGGAGCCACGCGAGACGCTTCAGCCGATCGTGGCGCTGGCGGCGGCGGGGCTGATCTTCGGCGTGGCCACGGCCGCACACGGTTCCGGGTTCCTGGCCGTATTCGTCGCCGGCATCCTGATCGGCGACTCCGAGTCGACTGTCAGCCGGGAGGTGCGAGCGTTCCACGCCGAGCTCGGCGACCTGGCCGAGGTGGTCGTCTTCGTCGCCTTGGGGTTAACGGTCCATCTCGCCGCGGTGGGATGGTCGGGGCTGGCGGAGGGGCTGGCGCTGGCGGCGGTGCTCCTGACGCTCGCCCGAGGACCGTTCGTTCTGGCCGCCCTCGCGCCGTTCCGGATACGGCTCGGAGAGAGGGTGTTCCTCTCATGGGCGGGGCTGCGGGGCGCGGTTCCGATCTTGCTGGCGTCGCTTGCGCTCGTGGCCGGCCTCGCCGACGCCAGGCGCATCTACGGACTCGTCTTCGTGGTCGTGGCGGTGTCTGTCTTCGTCCAGGGAACCACGATTCCACTCGTCGCGCGACGGCTGGGGGTGACCGCAGACCGGTAAGGCGCACGCCCGCTACCGACCGGGTCCGGCTTCGCTTGGCCTCCCACCATTGATCCGTCTGCCGTGCGGAGTCCGACTCGCGCGATCGAGTGGCGACCCTACCCTCGTTGCCTCACGCATCCAGAGCCACCCCCGACCGCGATCGCCCGGTCGCGTGGTCGACCAGCGTTGCCGCAGCATGCAGATCAGCGCGAAGTTCGTCCTCCCGGGTTCGAGCATCGCGGTCGTGCTCCGCCGGAGGCAAACACACGATTCGGTGCAGGATCACGAGCGCCCGTGGATCCACGGGATGCGACTCGATCTCGGCCGCGAGGTCGAGGATCAGCGGCGCCGAGTTGAGGTACACGTGCCGCTGCCGGCCGAGCGGGGGATATGCGCTTGCCCGGATCAGGCCCGGGGACGGTCGGCACGCTCCTTCCGCGAGGCGTACCCGCCAGCGCAGATCTCCGGCCAAGCGGCGGCGCGCTCGCTGGCTCTCGATCCTCTCGACGCGACTGGACACGGCGCGATCGATCGGCGTGCTGCCTGCCTGCCCCAGAAAGCCGGACAGTATGAGGTCATCCGCGCAGTCGATCGCTCCGTCGCGCTGGTGTCGCGCCGCGATCCCCTCGCCCAGCAGCAGCAGCGACCCGATGCCGGCGACGATTACGACGATCGGTTCCGGCTCGTGCACCGGCGCGATCCGCCAGGCCACGCAAGCCCCCACAAACAAGGCGAGCGCCGCCAGTTGTCGCTGCATAGCGCGCTGCGTCTCGAGCTTGTGAGCCAAACAGCTGGTCGGATCCCACTTGGCCACGCCGGACACCCTTCATCCGCAGACGTGCCGACCAGGCTTCCCGGCTCTCCTTGGCAGACTCTACCTCGTGCGAGCACGGTCCGCCGCTCGACACGTGAGGTGCAGCTGATGCCGCCCAGCCGTACTCGATCCGGCCCGCCGAATTGAGGGCTCCGGCCATCATGCGGGCTGGCGATGAGGCTCGCCCTCAAGCGCGCCAACCGGTGCTGATGGCCTCTAGCGAAGGTGCGGGTTCCGCCGAAGGACGCGAGCAGGTCACGTCCGTCAAGGTGGTGTGTGAGGAGGTCGCGTCATCCTCGTGGGCTTAGGCGGCCTCGATGGCGATCACCTCCTGGGTGGGTGTGGTGGTGGTCTTGGTGAGGCTGTCGGCGCTCATGTAGCGGCGGGCGACGGCCCATTCGTCGTGTTGCTCGGCCAGGACGGCACCGACCAGGTGGATGATGGCGGCGCGGTCGGGGAAGATGCCGACCACGTCGGTGCGGCGGCGGATCTCGCGGTTGAGCCGCTCGAGCGGGTTGTTTGACCACAGCTGGCGCCAGTGCTCCTTGGGCATGGCGGTGAAGGCGAGCAGATCAGTAGCGGCGTCTTGCAGCATGTCTGTGGCGGCGGGGAAGCGCTCGCCGAGTTGGTCGCAGACACGGCGGTGCTGGTCGTAGACCGACACGGCGTCGGGTTGCGCGAAGATCGACCGCACCAGCGTCGCCACCATGCTCTGTGCGCTCTTGGGTACGCGTGTCTGCAGGTTTCTGACGAAATGCGTGCGGCAGCGCTGCCAGCTTGCTCCTGGCAGGGTGGCGGCGATCGCGTCGACCAGTCCCGGATGCGCATCCGAGGTGACCAAGACGACGCCGCCCAGGCCGCGAGCGACGAGGCCGCGCAGGAAGGCGGTCCAGGCGGCGCCGTCTTCTTGGGTGACGACGTCCAGGCCGAGCGACTCGCGATACCCGTCAGCGTTTACGGCCACGGCGTGGACGACATGCGCGTTCACGATCCGACCCGCTTCGCGGCGTTTCACGACCAGCGCGTCCAGGGTCAGGTAGGGATAGCGGCCGGCGTCCAGCGGGCGCGTGCGGAAGCTCTCCACGATCTCATCCAGCGAGCCCGCCAGGCGTGACACCTGGCTCTTTGACATCCGGTCGATGCCGAGCTGTGCGACCAGCTTCTCCACCCGCCTGGTCGACACGCCGGCCAGATACGCGTCGGCCACGACCGACACCAATGCCTGCTCGGCACGGCGCCTGGGGACGAGCAGCCAGTCAGGGAAATAGCTGCCCGCTCGCAGCTTGGGGATCGCCAGCTCGATCGTGCCCACCCGTGTGTCCCACTCGCGATCGCGATACCCGTTGCGCGTATTCATCCGCTCCGGTGAACGCTCGCCATAAGCGGCGCCGCAGATCGCGTCGGCCTCGGCGCTCATCAACGCCTCAGCCACGCTCTGCACCATCTCCCGAAGCAAATCCGGGCTCTCCTCCTCCAGCCGCTTGCGCAGCCACGCCACCGCGTCGATGCTGTGCTCGACCACCGTCGTCTCCTCTCTGAGGTCTTGGAACGAACTCGTTGAGGATGACGCGGTGGTCACCTGCGATTCAAGCGGCGCTGCGCGCCGCCGGCGCCGCCCGTCCAGCTCTGCGAAGGAGCGCCGGACGGCGCCGAATCAAACACCACGCCCTGGGACGCTACTAAGCCTAGGCCGGTCACCAACAGCAACAGCAGCGGGAACACCGCGAAGAAGGCATAGCAGGTGAGCGTCGCCGCCGGGTAGCCGCCCTGGTCATCGGCGTACTTCTGCCGCACCGCCAGCACAAACCCCAGCCACCCATGGCGCCGCTGGAATCGGTCGAACGCTCGATATGCCCCCCGGAACCCTGCCACCCTCCGGAATCTACTCACGCAACCACCTCTAGCGGCTGTTACCGGCCTTGTCACCATGCCCCGCCCGCCCGGCGGACTTCCGAGGAAACCGCGCGCGTGGCGGAGTTGGAGCGCCGGCAGCGAGTATGGCCGCGGTGGCGGGCGGCGACTACGAGTGAGGGCGTCGGTTGATAGCGTGCTGCGCCGTGGCTGAAGAGCACGACCTTCACAAGATCAACCTCAGAAACATCGCCGCCCTGGCGCTCGATCGGACGAAGGCGGGCCGTCTGGCGTGGCAGGCGACGGAGTCGGGGGGTCGGCGCTGGATTGGGGCAATCACCATGCTGACGATCACGGAAGCTGGCGGAGACGGCTTCGAGTTCGTGCTCCAGCAGGCCGACGACGAGACCGTCTGGGCATCCATCGTCTCCTGGGAACACGTCTTCCACGAGTTGTGGACGGCTGCCGGTGGCGGGACAGCGCCGGTTGAAGCCGCGTAGGTGACCTGTACGGCCCGCGGGGTGGTGACCAGGGAGACGAGCAGTCCGGCGATGAAGCCGCCCAGCTCGGCGCCCAGCGCGACCAGGCGCCCCGGCTTCACCGGCTCGCGTCCGTGATGACGTGGCCCTCCCTGTTGCAGTAGGGACTCGTCTTCCAGTGAACCGAGCAGTCCGGGTTCATCACTCCGATCCCGCTGGAGCAAACCGGGCGATGAAGGGCCCCGCGCGCTTCGAGGGTGAGACGAACACTCCCCGGCAGACACTCGCTGCCTCGTGCGCCGGATAGCGCGCGACGATCCTGCAGTGCACCTGGGTCATCCGGCCTTGGATCATCGGCCTGAAGTCGAACGCTCGCGCCGCGGCGGTCGCCTTGGCATTCGTCCAGTGCACTGCGATCTGCGTATTCATGCAGCCACCGTTCGTGTAGACCCCGCCGCTGCAATCACCCATAAACTGGCCGCACGCCGGGGCCGCCGTGCACGCAGCCACAACCGCGATCAAGACGGAACACCGAGCGACCACGCCTACTTGGACGGCCGAGTGCTCTCGTAAGTTCGCGCAAGCTGGCGAGGCTGCTGTGGCTGCCGATCGCGGCGGCGATTGCCAGATCGCGCTGAAGACGGGGGCCTTGGGGGGCCCCGCCCTGGATCGGCATGCTTTGCCGTCGCTTCGACGAGCAACGGCTGACAAGGACATGGTCAGAGCCGATGGCGGCGCGCCCACAGACCGGCCTGCATGCGGTCGTCGACGCCAATCGTGCGAAAGACGTTCGTCAGGTGGGCTTTCACGGTCTTCTCGGTGATCTCGAGGCGGCGGGCGATTTGCTTGTTGGGTAGGCCGTCGGCGACGAGTGTGAGTACCTGGCGCTCCCGCTCGTGAGTGTGTCGAGCGGGCTCGGCGTGCGCTGGGCAGTGAGCATCGCCCGGGCGGCTCGTGGGTCGAGCGGCGATTCGCCGCGGGCGGCGGCGTGGATGCCGCGGATGAGTTCCTCGGGTTCTGAGTCCTGCAGCAGGTAGCCGATGGCGCCGGCGTTCAGTGTGTCGACGATCCGGTCGCGGTCCATGAAGGATGTCAGCACGACCACCTGGACGCAGGGCGCCTGCTCGGTGATCCTGCGGGTCGCCTCGACACCGCCGATCCCGGCATCGACAGATCCATGAGCGCGACGTCTGGGTGGTGCTCGACGCAGGCCGCAATGGCGCCCTCGCCGTCTCCCGCGCAGGCGACGACGTCCAGGTCAGGCTGGGACCGCAGGAGCTGGACGAGCCCGTTGCGGACGATGGTGTGATCGTCGATGACGGCCGACGTTTCGGATCGCCTCCTGGGCCGTTCGGAAGACGAGCTGTTCGACCTCGATCGGGAGCTCGAGCCCATCCTGGACGTCGACTGACACCTCGATGCCGCGTGCCGCAAGCGGCGCCGCCGCGTCCGGAAGTGCAGCGGCGAGCCCGTGATCGCGAAGCGCCGGCGGATAGATCTCCAGCAGCAGTGAGCGCAACTGGCGGATCGCGTTTCGCGTGCCCGCCGCGCTCTCGGCCAGCACCCGCCGAAGCTCCGGCTCGGGCTCCGCCCGCTCGATCGCCGCCGCCATCTGGAAAGAGTGCCCTGCAAGCTCCTGGACGACTCCGTCGTGCAGTCCCGCCGCGATTGTCCGCCGCTCCCGTTCGGACGCGTCGATCGCGCGCTGCAGCAGCACCTCCCGGTCGTGCTGCGCATTTCGCATCCTGCGCTCCATTCGCCACGCGAGCGGGATCTGAAGCGCGGCAAGCACGAGCAGCGCCGCGATGCCGATCGGCGCAAACAGTCGGGCGACGCTGCGGCTGTTCCCGGCGATCGCGCTTGAGCGAAGGTACTCCTCGAACATGACCGGCGTGCCGTCCTGAGCGCGCAGGCCGAGGTAGACGGACGTAAGCGACCCCAGGTCGCGCTCCGTCGCGTTCTCGGGATTGGCGGGATCGATCGGCTCGGCCGCGGCCGTGCGGCTGCGAAGCGCGTGCAGCTCCGGCGGCCCGAACGGGAACCGCCTGCCGATCAGGGCGCGGTCGTCGGAGTAGAGAATCTTCCCCTCGGCATTCCACACCTTCACCCGAGCCACGCTCGCGTTCAGCACGCGCCTGCGCACGATCCGGTCGAGCCGCGCGATTGCGACAGGCGTGCCGCGCACGACCGCGGTCGTGAGCGCCGGCTCGACGATCCCGGGCCGGTGATCGTCGTCACTCGCTTCGCGTCGCGCACCGCCTCGGACGTGCTCAAGCTGCGCAGCGCATACGCGCCGGCGATCGCCACCAGCACCAACACCGCCAGCCCCGAGAGCGCGAACGTGGCGACGGGGCGCAGGATCTCGCCGCTGCGGCGGTTCATGCGGGCCCCGGATCGAAGCGGTGCATGTCAGCAGAATGCCTGCCGCTGACCCGAAATGCCATGGTCGTACAACCAATGTCGGGTTGCGGCCTCGACCCGTCCACGGGCACGCTTACCTCCGTCAAGCACCAACCCACGGAGGTAGGACATGCGTCGGACAACCCTCATCTCGGCCCTGATTGTTGCGCTTGCGATCACGGCAGTCGTCGCACCGGCCGCGACCGCCAAGAGCGGCGGCGGCACCACCAGGAGCATCGCGCTGCGCGGCAGCGTCTCCTTCCCAGGCGCCACCGGCAAGGCCGTCTCGAAGGTCAACGGCAGCGAGCGCGAGTTGGAGATCGACGCCCAGCACCTGAAGGCGCTGGCGGGCAAGCACGTCAACGTCAACGTGAACGGCCGCCGACTGGCGTCGCCGCTCGTGAGCACACTCGGCCACGTCAGCGTCAACCGCAACACCGAGGCCGGCCAGCGCGTCCCGCGCATCACAAAGGGCTCGACCGTGCGCGTGCGTACCCTCGGCGGCACGCTCATCCTGAGCGGCACTTTCTAAGACGCCGCGCCCAGTAACGTTGTGAACTGGTAGGTGACATCCGAGCCTCCCTGTCGCTGTGTCAGCCAAAAACAGCCGGGGAGGCTCGGATCGTTCGCAGGGCAATGCGAACGTCGGATCTGATGCGAAACACCCCGCGCGGCGCCGCGATTCGAGGCCCCGCAGCACTCGGCGGACATGCTTCGAGCCGTCAAACGCGTTGCAGCGCCGCAGCTCCAGCCATGCGTGGTTTGCGTCCGGCAAGACGGCCAACCCGGGCGGCGTTGACCGATACGGCGGGCGCGTGTTCGACGCTGCGCCCGCCGTATCCGTCGGTCTGCGGTTTGTGGGTTAGCGCTTGGTGATGGTGACGCCGAGGAACATTCCGACGACAAGCGCGATTGCGCCGGCGGCCATGGTCGCCCATGTCCCGGCGTGGGCGGCTGCCTGGGTGGCCTGGGCGCCGGAGAGCGTCGCGGCCTGCGTCGCTTCCGACCCCGCGTGGGTGGCCGCCTGGACTGCCTGTGCCTTTTCCAGATCGGAGAGGCGCTGGGTGAGCTGGTCGACGTCGGCCTGGTCAGCGGTGGCGGAGGTGGTGGTGCCGTTTTCGGTCATGGTGCTCATGTGATGCTCCGTTCGTGTGGGAGGTGCATATTTCGGCGTGCCGGCGTTATGGCGCACCGTTGTGGTGACTAGGTGGTTGCGGGCTGGCGGCGGGACGTGTCGCGGGCGCTGAGCAGCTTCGGCAACAGCGCCAGCTCTACACGGCCGCGAGGGCGACCAGGATGTAGATGATGCGACTGACGGCGTTGGTCTGGCCGAAGTCGAGTCCGCCGCAGATCCAGGCGACGAGGTCGAACTTGAAGATCCCGACCAAGCCCCAGTTCAGGCCGCCAAGGATGATCAGCAGGCGGCACAGGCCGTCCAGCCTGTTTCGTCCGTTCATAGGGTTCCCTTTCTCGCAGGACGCGGATGGAGGTGATGGTGGTTCATCCGACCGCGCCATTGCGGGCCCACGACTCCCTAAGGAGCTCGAATACCCTCGCCGAAAGCGTGTTCTGGCTGCCGGCAACAAATTGCGCGTCGGCCGGCGCGGGGCGAGGGTCTGACCTCGAGGCGGCGAGGAGTCTGTACCCCGTCCGAGGTTGACCCAAACGCGGGCGCTCAGTCCGGGTGGTGGCTGCCTGTACAGGTCAAGTCGGTAGCTTAAAAGATTGGGCGCACCCCCGGCCTCCGGATGGTGTAGCCGCCAGGGCCGGCTCAGGCGGAGCGGACTCGTCGGCAGCGGCCGCTTGTCCGTGGAGACCTTGGCGGTCTGAAGGCCGAGATGGCCGCGCCGAGCACCTGAGGCGAGCGGCTCGTTGGCGCGGCTCGTCTCGCGAGTTCGTAGGGGACCGTCTCGACGTGTGGCCTGTGTGAGCCTTCAGCGCGCGAAGGTCTGGGTGTTGGTGTTGAGGTGGCGCAGCGCGCCGGGGGCGTTGGGGTAGCAGGGGAGCGTGTCGGCGAGGCCGACCAGTTCGAGCAGGCGTGTGACCGGCGATTCGCCTTCTCCGGTGGCAATGGCGACGTGGAGATGACTGGATTCGCAAGACCGTTCCCACCATCGAACCAGCCATGCGATGACCTGGGAGTCGATGAACGTCGCCCGGGACAGATCGATCACGACACTGGTGCCAGACGCGGCGATCTGCTCCATGTCCTCGTCGAGCCTCTTGGTGGTTGTGATGTCGTGCTCGCCGGTGAGGGTGAGCACCCAGATCGCCCCGTTTCGACTGAGCGACGTCCTGCCTGGCTCGTGGGCCGTCATGATTCCCCCTCGGGGATTCTGCGCGGGTCGGTTTCGCGAATGATCCGGCGAGCCTGGGAGCTGATCTTCTCGACCACGGTGAACAGCGGGTGCTCGCCGACCACGTACTCGGCTTCGGGGTTCTCGTGGTTGGGTGCGACGGCGAATCGGGTCGAGTAGTCGCGCACCGCTTCGTATTCGAGGATGGTCAGGCTGATGGACTCCTCGCAGGCGGCGTCGCCGCATTCGCACACGATAGTGAGCGTCCCGCCTCCGGTCGTGAAGCGCTCGTTCTGGTGCAGGATCCATTCGTTGCGGTCGCGGAAGGCGGCCTCGTTGCGGACCTCCTGTTCGAGCCAATCAATCATCATGGCCGGCTCGCCTGGGGCACCCGCGCGGGGCGGCGTCGACGGGGTGTCTCGATCATGGCAACTCCTCCGGTTGAGGGCTGATAGCCGGCCAAGGGTGAAAGCCGGTCTCTTCGCGGCGATGTGGTCGCCGCGACAGCCGTGGGCTGGAGCTGTTCTGCACAGTCTACTCGTAAGTGTCCCCGTGTGCGGGCCGGCGCCGAGGCTCGCTCCTACTCGGTGGACGGTTTTGGGCAACCGTCGGGCGGGTAGATCTTTCGGGTGCCGAGCTCGTCCCAGCCGACGCATCTGCGCGTCTTGGTCGCCGATCAGCGAACCGAGCGGCTGGCGGGTATCTCGAAAGTCATCACGAGCCTTGGCCACCGGGTGGTGGCGGAAGCCACCGACACTGCCAAGGTCGCCGCCATCACTTCGGACGAGCTGCCCGACGTCGCCATCGTCTGCCTGGACGAGTCGTCCGAGCACGCGCTGGACATGATCCGCCAGATCGTGCGCGAGAGCGCCTGCCCGGTGATCGCGCTGCTCGACGTCGAAGACGCCGAGTTCATCGACGAGGCCGCTCAGATCGGGATCTTCGCCTACATCGTCAACGGCGAACCTGAACGACTCCAAAGCAGCTTCGGCATCGCGCTGCGCCGGTTCGCGGAATACCACGGCCTGGAAGGCGCGTTCAACCGCCGCGCCGTCACTGAGCGCGCCAAAGGCATCCTGATGGAGCGCCACCAGATCAGCGAACGCGCTGCGTTCGAACTGCTCCGAAACCACTCCCGGCACACCAACCACAAGCTCGTCGACATCGCGCAGGCCATCGCAGATCACCACGCGCTCTTGCCGCCGGCGCGCCCCGGCGCCGCCCCAGACGCCGCCACCACCTAGCCGCCACGAACTTGCGCGCGGCGCTCGAACCGGGTTAGGCGCGCGCCAGATGGGGAACAACCCTCGCGACCCCACCGGCCGAGCACGCCTGGCGGAACCGACCACCGCCGCGTTTGGATTCCGCGGGGCACCACAGGCGCTCGCGCGCCACAACGGGAAGCTGGGACGGCACATGGTGGATCGGCCCCTCGCAGAGACGGGTTCAAACGCGTCTCGGCACACCCTCCCGGCGATCCCTAGCAGCGTGCCCACCATCCGCCACGAGCTCGACCGCGTCCTCGGCTCTCTCCGGTTCACCCCCCGACGCGCCGCCGACCTCAAGCTCGCCGTTACCGAAGCCTGCACAAACGCCGTCCAACACGCCTATCCCGACGGCTCGCCGCCCGCGGAGATGGTGATCAGCTTCGAGGCGTCCGCCGAGGCCTTAATCGTGTCCGTCCTTGACGCCGGCCGCGGCATCGACGGCCCCTCCCCGCAATCCGGACTCGGTCTGGGCCTACCCATCATCGCGGCACTGGCCGACACCGTCACCATCGAGAAGCTCCGACCCGGAACCGAAATTCGAATGACGTTTCAACGCCGAGATCCAAAGCTCGAGGCGACCGCAGGAGAATCAGCCAGCAGCTGTTGCCTCCATCCTCGGGTTTGAGGTCGCGGGACTTTACGAGGCAAGGCGGTCGGTTGCTCGGCAAGCGAGCGAACTGCCTCGCCTCTCCGCGGCCGGTAAGGCTCTTGACTGGCTGGTCAGCCGTGCCAGGCACGACGAGGCCGGTTTCAGCCCGGACAACAGTGTGTCGCAGCACATCGGGCCGGGCGGGCGCCAGCCGGCATCACCAGGTCGCCCTCGGCGGCTCGAACCGCGACCGCATCCGCACCCGTGCGTACGACGACGAGGCGGGCCGACCGGGTCGCGTAGCAGCGGCTGGCCTGGGTTTTCCGCGGTGGACGCGGGTACACCGCCGCCATGTCGTCGCGTCCGCTGGATGGATATCTCACCGACCACCTCGGTGGATCGTCCGCAGGGGCGGGAAACCAGCCGGTTGGCGGAGTCGCCCGAACCTTTTCGGGCGACCCCTGCGAGTCGACATCGACGCGGCCGTCGAAGCGGTTGAGCGTGCCGGCGGCCAACTGATCGACTGCGGCGAACGACACGCGGGTCTGAGCGTCGCCCTTCCCCAGCCCGTGAACACACTGCTGGAGCAGCAGATCCGGAACATGTGCAGAAAGGCATTGCCGGCTCCATGTGTCGTCTGCCGACGAGACACGACCTATCGGGGGTTGATCCCTACGTTCCGCTCCATGCGCCGCAGGAACGTCGGCCCCTAGAATCGCACGATGACCAGGCGTCCCGCCATCCAGTTGCACATGATTCACGGGTCGCACGCGTGCGTGGTCGTGGAGCGCGCGCTGGTGCTCAAGGGCCTCGAGTGGAGGGTGCGCGAGATGTTGCCGCCGACGCAGGTGGTGGTGATGCGCCGGCGGTTCGGCGGGACGACGGTGCCGGGGATCGAGTTCGCGGATGGCGAGAAGGTGCAGGGCTCGATCGCGATCCTCAAGCGACTCGACGAGCGGCATCCCGACCCGCCGCTGTATCCCGCCGATCCCGAGCGACGCCGGCGCGCAGCAGAAGCCGAGGCGTGGGGCAGCGACGTGTTGCAGATGATCGCGAGGCGACTGGTCTTCGGCGCGGCCCGTAATCGATGGCGGTCGCTCGCGTCCTTCCAGGAGCACGCGAAGCTGCGGATGCCCGCGTTCGTCACGACG
>JAICJC010000166.1 GCA_025928655.1 Thermoleophilia bacterium
CGCGGGCGGCCCGGTCGTCTCCCGGCAGGGCGGCCAGCGCCGCCTCGTACGGCGCCTCGAGCCCGCGCCACTCCCGCCCCGCGCGCCGCCAGTCGCCGGCCAGCTCGGCGATGACCGCTGCGGGCGCACCGGGCGGCGGATCGACCGCCAGCCCGAGACGCGCCGCCCACACGGCCAGGTCGGCGGCGGGGCGCGCGAACCGCCCGGCCGCCTCCGACGCCAGACCGGTGCGGACATGCCGGGCGGCGGCGCCGCGATCGCCGCGCAGCCACGCCAGCTCGACCAGCATGACGCGGAGCGTGCCGTGGCGGGACGTCTCGGGGGCGCGCCGGAGCCGGTCGCGTGCGGAGTCGAGCAGGGCGTCCGCCGGCCGCTCGCCACGGCGCCCGGCCAGGAGCGAGGACGTCGCCCCCACCACGGACGCCTCGGCGGCCCAGGCGCGGCCGGGCTGCGCGGCCACCGCCTCGGCCTCGGCCCAGCGGCCGCGGTCGAGCAGGCTGCGCGCCCGGTAGAACTCGACCGCGTTCGCCGGGATCGGGGTCTGATGCTCGTCGAAGACGGCCAGCGCCTCCGCCGTGCGGCGGTCGACCTCGTCGTGCCGGCGCCAGGTCGCGGCGATGAAGACGAGGTTCACATGGGCGCGGACGGTCTGGATGGGCAGCCCGGCGGTGCGGGCCTCGCGCGCGGCGACCGCCAGCTGCTCGAGCGCGTCGGGCGCGCCGAGGTGGCCCCGTGCCAGCCCGGCGCTGATCGCCACGTCGATCCGCGCCTCCTCGAAAGCTGCCGCCGCGGCCACATCATGTGCCGCGCGGGCCAGCTCGAGCGCCGCGACGGGGTCGAACGTGGTCGCCTCGACGCGGACGCGCAGGGCGTGCGCCCGCGCCCGCTCGGCCGCGGCGTCCGTGCCGTCCAGCACCGCCACCGCCTGGATCGCGGCCTCGCGGGCGTCGACGACGTGGTCGGCCGACCACTGGGCGCCGGCCAGCGCCAGCAGCGCCCGACCCCGGCGGACCGGATCGTCGAGGGAGACGGCCAGGGCCTCGGCCGACCGCGCCGACGTGGCTGCCTCCTCGAGCCGCGTGCTGGCGAAGTTGGCGGCGCGCGAGTGCATCAGGAGCAGGTCGAGCCGGTCGCTCGCCGGCAGGCTCGACCCCAGCCGCAGCGCCCGCTCGGCCTGGAGGCTCGTCTCGCGCAGCGCGCCCACACGCTCGGCCTCGGCGGCGGCCAGCGCGGCGTACCGGCAGGCGGCGGCGACGAGCCCGGCCAGCTCGGCGTGATGGGCCAGCCGGGCATGGTCGGGATCGCCGGGCCGGGCGGCGAGCGCGGCGACGACCCGCGCGTGCAGCTCCGCCCGCCGCGGCGGCGAGATCGAGTCCTCGACGGCGGCGCGGATCAGCTCGTGCCGGAACCCGAGCGCGTCGCCCTCCGCCACCATGATGCCGCGGGCCAGCGCCTCCTCCACGGCGCCGGGACTCCCGGGCGCGACCGCCTCGAGCAGCCGCGGAGGGACGCGCTGGCCGATCACGGCAGCGGCCTCAACGAGCGCGCGCGCCCGCGGGTCGAGGCGGCCGGCGCGGGCGAGCGTCGCGTCCCGGACGGTGGCGGGCAGCCGCTCCCCGGCCGCGAGCGCCTCGACGACGAGGAAGGGGTTGCCCCCGGTGACGCGCGCGAGCTGCGCAGGGTCGGCGCCGGTCGGCGCCGCCAGCTCGCCGACCGCGGTCGCCGACAGCGGCCGCAGCCCGATCCGGCGCACGCCCGGGCGGGTGGCGAGATCGCCCAGGAGCCCCGCCAGGGCCGGATTCGCGCCCACCTCGTCGTCGCGGTAGGTGAGCAGAAGTGCGACCGCCGTGCCCTCGAGCCGGCGGGCCAGGAGCCGGACGATGTCGAGCGTGGTCGGGTCGGCCCAGTGGGCGTCCTCGATCACCGCGACGGCCGGCGCCCGCGCTTCCAGGGCCTCCAGCAGACACCGCGCCACCAGCAGCCGGTCGCCGGCGAGCGCGGCCGGGTCGGCCCCGCCCGCCGCCTCGGCCAGCTCCCGCACCGGTGCGAGCGGCGCCGGGACGGACAGCGGCTCGCAGGCGCCGACCAGGAAGGCGGGTGACCCGCCGGCGCGGTCACGAAGCTCGCGCACGAGCGAGGTCTTGCCGATGCCGGCCTCGCCGCCGATGAGGACGACGCCCCCCTGCCCGTCCTCCAGCCCGGTGAGGATGCGGCCGAGCGCCGCAAGCTCCGCGTCGCGCTCGAGCAGCCTCCCCATACGGTCTAGCGCGTGTACGCCTCGGCCATCGACGCCGGGTCGATCCCGAGCTCGCCGCGCATGGGCGCGATGTCGCACTCGGTGCCCGCGAGGAGCATCGTGATCTGGTCCGGCGTGACGCGCAGCGGCGGCGGCAGGTGGCGCAGGAGGATCCGCGCCTGCGCGCGCATGAGCCCCGCCGGCAGATGCACCTTGGGGTGGGGCCCGCGGCCGGTGTCGCGCGCGATCTCGTCCAGCAGCTCGTCGAACGTGAACGCCTGTGGGCCGCCCAGCTCGTAGCGCTTGCCGATCGTCTCCGGCCGCTCGAGCGCGCGCGAGAAGGCGGTTGCGACGTCGCCGACCCAGACCGGCTGGTGCCGGTAGCGGCCGTCGCCGATCACCGGGGTGAGCGGCATCCGCACCAGCCGCTCGAACTCGGCGAAGGCGCCGCCGGAGCGGGCGAAGACGAAGCTCGGCTCGAACACCGTCCAGTCGAGCCCGCTCGAGGTGACCGCCTGCACACCCTTCCACTTGCTGCCCCAGTAGCCCGTCAGCGGCGCATGCTCGGCGTTCACGCCCAACGCGCTCATGTGCAGGAAGCGGCGCACGCCCGCCGCCTGTGCCGCCGCGACGGCGTTCGCGGGCCCCTGCGCGTTCACGGCCTCGAGCTGCTCCGGCGTGCCGTCGAGGATCGCGACCAGGTACGCGATCGCGTCGACCCCCTGCGCGGCCGTCTCGAGCGAGCCGGGATCGGTGACGTCGCCGCCCGTGCGGCGCGAGAACCGCACGACCTCGTGCCCGTCGGACTCGAGCCGTTCCGCGACGCGCGTGCCGATGAAGCCGCTCGCCCCGGCGACGAGCACCCTCACCGCTTGTACCCGGGCTCGAAGTTCAGGTAGTACCGGCTCGGGGTGGGCTCGGCCTGGCCCTGGTACTTGCTCCCGAGCCGCCCCGAGCCGTAGGGGTGCTCGGCGGGGGTCGTCAGCGTGTGGAAGCTGAGCTGGCCGATCCGCATGCCCGGGTAGACGGTGATGGGCAGGTTGGCCATGTTCGCGAGCTCGAGCGTGATGTGGCCGTCGAACCCGGCGTCGATGATCCCGGCGGTCTGGTGGACGACGAGCCCGAGCCGCCCCAGGGAGCTCTTCCCGTCGAGGGACGCGACGATGTCGGCCGGGAGCGTCACCCGCTCGGCGACGACGGCGAGCACGAACTCGCCCGGATGGAGGATGAACGGCTCGTCGTCGGAGACGGTCACGAGCTCGGTCAGGTCGTCCATCGGCCGCTTCACGTCGATGTAGGCGTAGCGGGAGTTGCGGAAGACCCGGAACGCGCTCCCCACACAGACGTCGATGCTGCCCGGCTGCACCATGGCGTCGTCGAACGGGTCGATGACGATCCGCCCGGCTGCTACCTCCTCGCGGATCGACCGGTCGGACAGCACCATTCGCGGGATTGTACGCCAGCGCGGGTCTGCTATTTTGGAATCGAGAGCGGCGACCGGCACCGGCCTGCCCGCTGCGGAATTCTGCACCAGGGGGAGGGTGAGCCAAATGCCACGCACGGTCGACCTGCGCACCGAGATTCCAGGTCCGAAGTCGCGAGAGATCGTGGCTCGCAAGGAGCGGGTCGTCGCCGACGCGAAGAGCCTGCTCACGCCCATCGTGCTCGATCACGCCCACGGCTGCGTCGTGACCGACGTCGACGGCAACACCTTCCTCGACTGGTCGGGTGGCATCGGCTGTCTGAACGTCGGCCACACGAACGCGGCCGTCTCCGAGGCGCTCCACGCCCAGATCGACCGCTTCCTGCACACGGACTTCACGATCGTCCCGTACGAGTCGTACGTCGAGCTGGCCGAGCGGATCACCGCCCGCAGCCCGATCTCCGGCCCGAACAAGGCGGCGTTCTTCAACTCCGGCGCCGAGGCGGTCGAGAACGCGGTCAAGATCGCCCGTCATGCGACCGGGCGGCCTGCGGTCATCGCATTCGACCGCGCCTTCCACGGCCGGACGCTGATGGCGATGTCGCTCACGTCCAAGCAGCACCCGTACAAGGCCGGGATGGGCCCGTTCGCGCCCGAGGTCTACCGGGCGCCCTACCCCTACCCGTACCGGTGGGAGGGCGACGACCCGGCCGGCGAGGCCCTCGACGCGCTGCGGCGCATGCTCGTCACGCACGTCGCGCCCGAGTCGGTGGCCGCGATCATCTTCGAGCCCGTCCAGGGCGAAGGCGGGTTCGTCGTGCCCCCCGCCGAGTGGGTGCAGGGGCTGCGGGAGATCGCCACCGAGCACGGCATCGTCCTGATCTGCGACGAGGTGCAGTCGGGCTACGGCCGCACCGGCAAGCTGTTCGCGGTCGAGCATTTCGGCATCGAGCCCGACCTGATCACCATCGCGAAGTCGATGGCGGCCGGCGTACCCATCTCCGGCGTCTTCGGCCGGGCCGAGCTCATGGATGCGGCCCCGGACAGCTCGATCGGCGGCACCTTCGTCGGCTCGCCGCTCGGGTGCGTCGCCGGCCTCGCCGTGCTGGACGAGATCGACTCGAAGGGCCTGCTGGCGCGCGGGACAGAGACCGGCGAGCGCATCCGCGGCCGTTTTGAGGAGTGGGCCGCGCGGCACGAGAACATCGGCGAGGTGCGCGGCCTGGGGCCGATGCTCGCGGTTGAGTTCGTCACCGACCGGTCGTCGAAGGCGCCGGCGCCCGAGATCGCCTCGGCGGTGCTGGAGCATGCGCTCGGGGCGGGTCTGATCCTGCTGAAGGCCGGCATCCACGGCAACTGCGTCCGCGTGCTGGTCTCGCTGGTCGCGACCGACGAGCAGATCGACGAGGCGCTCGACATCTTCGGCGCCGCGGTCGAGGCGGCTGTGGGTGCATCCAGCCTGGCGACGACGGCCGGATAACGCGCCCCCGGACAACAAATGTTAAGGAAATTCGCCGGACTTAAGGAGTCCGGAAGGGTTCCGTTAACGGTGAAGCGTTCCCCGGCGCACGGGAGTACGGTCTCCCCACTCGAGGCGCAAGGAGGGGTCCGTGAGGTTTCGTGTGGCAGGGTTGACGCTGGTGTTCGTTCTCGCTCTTGTCATACCCACGACCGCATCGGCCTTCACATCGGTGCCCGCCTTCCGGTCGGCGCTCCAGCGCCGGATCAACCACTTCCGGGCCGAGTACGGCAGGGGGCCCGTCCATCTGAGCCTGCGGTTGGAGCGGGCCGCCCAGGCACATTCCAACGACATGGCCGTGCACCGCGACTTCTCGCACTCGAGCTCCAGCGGCACCAGCTGGGCCGTCCGGATCCGCTACTGGGGATACCGCGGCAGCTGGATCGGCGAGAACCTCGCCGTCGGCAACGTCACCGCCAAGAAGGTCATGTCGATGTGGAAGGCCAGCCCGCCCCACCGCGCCAACCTGCTGAACGGGCACTTCAAGGCCATCGGCATCGGCGCCCACTCCGGCAAATACGCCGGCTACGCGGCCTACTACATCACGTCTGACTTCGGCGGCTGAGCCAGCCGCCCCGGCCATACAGCCCTTTCCAGCGCTGCCTCCTCAAGGAGGGGGCTCAAGCGCGGCTGCGACCGTCCGAATATACGGGAGGATATTTCGCAGGTCATCTATAGCACAGGGCAGGAATGGCAGAGTTTCACATCAAGCGGATCACGCTCCCCAGCGGCAAGGTGGTGGAGCTGGTCTATCTCCAGACAGGGTGGTCGGAGACCGCCACTGTCGAGACCGCCGACGAGGCCGGCACGACCGCGGAGCCGCGGCTACACGTCCGCCGGATCGAGCTCTGCCCGCAGTGCGGCTCCGACCGGGTGCATCCCCTCGACTGGCGCGAGGTCGAGGACATGCGCTGGGAGCTCGACGTGCGCTGCCCCGACTGCCGCTGGGCCGGCGGCGACGTGTACGAGCAGCCCGAGGTCGAGCGCTACGACGACGTGCTGCTCGCGGCCGCGGGCGACATGACCGAGGAGCTCGACCGCATCACCCGCGAGAACATGGCCGAGCACCTCGAGCGCTTCCGCGCCGCCCTGGACGCCGACGCCATCACCCCGTTCGACTTCTAGGACCCGCCAATCGGGGTCCGACCCTCTTTTGGCGGGTCCGCCCGCTTTGGGTCTGCATAACCGGTGCCAGGCACCGGATATGCACGCCGTCGTCAGTGGCGGAGGTGC
>JAICJC010000052.1 GCA_025928655.1 Thermoleophilia bacterium
CCTCGTCCTCTACGCGAACGTCGAGGGCTTCACCCCCCGCTACGACCAGCTCGAGACGGGCCCCGATCCTGCGGCGGCGCGCCCGCTCGACCGCTGGCTGGCGGCGCGCACCCAGTGGCTGGTCGGGGAGTGCCGGGCGGCCCTCGACGGCTGGGAGTCGCCGCGGCTCGTGCGCGCGTTCGAGACCTTCATGGACGACCTCTCCAACTGGTACGTGCGCCTGTCACGGACGCGCTTCTGGCGCTCCGACGACCCGGCCGACACCCGGGCCGCCTTCGAGGCGCTCTGGTACGCGCTCGTGCAGGCGATCCGCTGCGTCTCGCCGGTGATGCCGTTCCTGGCCGACGAGATGTGGCAGAACCTCGTCCGCGGCGTGTGCGCGGACGCGCCCGCGGGCGTGCACCTGGCGGGCTACCCGGAGGTGCGGGAGGAGCTCGCCAACGACGAGCTGCTCGCGGCCATGGAGACGGTTCGCGCGGTCGTCGAGCTCGGCCGCCGCAGCCGCGACGAGGCCCGCATCAAGCTGCGACAGCCGCTGCGCGAGGTCATCGTCGCGACCGACGACCCCGCCCGGCGCGCGCAGGTGGCCGACCACGTCGAGCTGATCGCCGCCGAGCTGGGCGTGAAGGGCGTGCGGCTGGCGACCTCGGCGGAGGAGTTCGCCCAGGTCGAGGTGATGCCGCTCCTGAAGGTGCTCGGCCCGAAGTACGGCCGCGATCTCGCCGTCATCCGCGGCCTCCTGCGCGAGGGCGAGTTCGAGCTTCGCGACGGCCGTGTGCACGTCGGCGACTGGGTGCTCGAGGCGGGCGAGTACGAGCTGCGGGCGCGGGCCCGGGAGGGCTTTGCCGTCGCGGACGGCGAGGGCTTTGCGGTGGCGCTCGACACCGAGATCACGCCCGAGCTGCAGCTCGAGGGCGTCGTCCGCGACGTGATCCGCATGATCCAGAAGATGCGCCAGGACGCGGGCTTCGATGTCACCGACCGCATCCTGATCACGTATCCGCGGGCAGACGGCGACATCAGCCGTGCGTTTGCCGAGCACCGCGACTGGATCGCGTCCGAGACGCTCGCGGTCGCGGTCGAGCCCGGCGCCGAGCTCGCCATCGCCCGCGCGTAAGAGGGACCGTGACTCCCCCGGCCGGGGGACTGACGCGTACCCGAAACGGCCACAAACTGGGACTAGCACGATTGCGTGCGTGCAAGGTAAGCCCCCCAGGAGGATTCGATCGCCATGTCCCGAGCCCGTCGGGCACTCGTCCCCGTTGCCCTGCTCGCGAGCCTGCTGCTCCCCGGGTCCGCCGCGGCCATGCTCGCCCCGGCGCCCGCCAGCCCCTGGGCGACGGCCAACGGCCGGGTGCTGGCCATCGCGCGCGTGAACAACGTCGTCTACGTCGGCGGCAAGTTCACCCAGATGACCGACACGGACGGCACGGTGCTCGCGCGCAACCACCTGGCGGCCGTCTCGGCGGCGGACGGCCATGTGCTGCCGTGGGACCCGGGCGCGAACGGGACCGTGCGCACGATGACGGTCTCGGTCGACGGCGCGACCGTGTACATGGGCGGCGACTTCACGAGCGTCGGCGGCAAGGCCCGCGCCCACGCGGCGGCGATCGCGGCGATCGCGCCGACGAACACGACGACGACCGGCACGGTGCGCGCCTGGTCGCCGAACGCGGACGGGATCGTCTACGCCGTGACCCAGATCGGGAGCCGCGTGTACCTGGGCGGCGCCTTCCTGCACGTCGGCGGCCACGGCCGGCCGCGCCTGGCCTCGGTGTCCGCGGCCACCGGCGCCCTGACCTCGTGGCACCCCAAGGTCGACGCCGCGGTGCGCGCGCTCCTGCCCGCCGCCGGTGGCTCGACGCTCTTCATCGGCGGCTCGTTCCACCACGTGAACGGCGCCTCGGTGCCCCACCTGGCCTCGATCGACCCGGTCAAGAACCGGCTTCACAAGTGGACGACGCACCCCGGCGACACCGTGCTGGCGCTGGCCGAGAACGGCAAGTACCTCTACGCCGGCGACCGCGGGGGCGGCGGCCACGTCCGCTCGTTCCTGCTCTCGACGGGCAAGATGCGCTGGACGGAGACGACCAACGGCAACGTGAACACGGTCGCCCTGGTCGGGTCGGGCGTCTCCCAGCAGCTGGTGCTCGGCGGCCACTTCACGAAGGTGGGCGCGCAGGTGCGCCACAAGGTCGCCGTGATCAGCCCGATCACCGGCCGCGTCGACACCTCCGCCGGCAACTGGCACCCTGCCGCGGCCGGCTCCGACCTCGGCGTGTACGCCGAGCTCGCCTACGGCCAGCACATGTACTTCGGCGGCGACTTCATCGAGTGGCAGACGCATCCCGGCGTCGTCCCCCAGGACCACCTGGCGGCCTTCACGACCACCGCGACCGCCGACGCCGCCCCGCCGGTCGTGACCGCGCCGATGGCCGCGATCGCGAACGGCGCGACGCTGGGCGCCTCCAAGGTGCCGCTGCGGCTGACCTGGAAGGCCTCCGACTCGGCCAGCGGCGTGTGCCGCTCGCACGTCTCCCGCCGCTTCTCGACCAATCCGTTCGCCGGTGTCCCGCTCAACCTCGCGACCTCGCGGTCGGCCGGGACCCAGGCCGCGCCGTCGGCGAAGGCCTATACGTTCGCGGCGTCCGCGACGGACTGCTCCGACCTGACCTCGGCCACCGCCACGTCGGCGCCCGTGCACCTGACCGCCTACCAGAACTCGAGCCGGGCGATCGCCTACCACGGCCGCTGGGACGGCGCGCGCGCCCCGAACGCCTACGGCAGGTCGCTGCGGCGATCGGGCCGGGCCGGCGCCAGCGCGGCGCTGCGGTTCACGGGCCGCGAGATCGCCTGGGTGGCGTCGAAGACGCCGTCGAGCGGCAGCGCCCGCGTGTTCATCGACGGCCACGCGGTCGCCACCGTGCACCTGCGCGCGGGGACGTCGGTTCAGCGCCGGGTGGTGTACACCCGCACCTGGGCGACGGCCGGGGCACACACGATCAAGGTCGTCGCGCTCGGGACGCGGTCGCACCCGATGGTCTCGGTCGACGCCTTCCTCGTGCTTCGCTAGGAGCGCACGAAGCGGCGCAGCTGCACCGGGAGCGAGAAGCGCACGGTCTCGGGCTCGGCGTCCTGGGTCTCGATGCGGTCGACGCCCAGCTCGCGGAAGTGGGTGAGCACGCGCTCCACGAGCGCCTCGGGCGCCGAGGCGCCTGACGTGATGCCGACCGTCTCGACGCCGTCGAGCCAGCACGGGTCGATGTCGCGCTCGTCGTCGATCAGGTAGGCGGGGACGCCCAGCTCACGCGTCACCTCGACCAGCCGGTTCGAGTTCGACGAGTTGTGCGAGCCGATCACCAGCACGAGGTCGACGGCCCCGGCCAGCCGCTTGACCGCGTTCTGGCGGTTCTGGGTGGCGTAGCAGATGTCGTCTCGCTTCGGCCCGATCGCCGCGGGATAGCGGCGGCGGATCGCGGCGATGATGCCGACCGTCTCGTCGACCGAAAGGGTCGTCTGGGTGATGTAGGCGACCCGGTCGGGGTCGGGCACGTCGAGCATCTCGACGTCGGCGATCGACTCGACCAGCCGGATCGCGTCCGGGGCCTCGCCCATCGTGCCGATCACCTCCTCGTGGCCGGCGTGGCCGACGAGGGCGATGGTGTAGCCGCGGTCGGCGAACCGGCGCGCCTCGGTGTGCACCTTGGTGACGAGCGGGCAGGTGGCGTCGAGCACCCGCAGGCTGCGCTCCGCGCTGCGCCGGTGCACCTCCGGCGCGACCCCGTGGGCGGAGAGCACGAGCACGGCGCCCTCCGGGACGTCCTCCTCGGTCTCGACGAAGACGGCGCCGCGGCCGGTGAGCTCGGAGACGACGTGCCGGTTGTGGACGATCTCGCGCCGCACGTACACCGGCGGCCCGAAATGGTCGAGGGCGCGCTCGACCGTGTCGACGGCGCGGTCGACTCCGGCGCAATAGCCGCGGGGCGACGCGAGCACGACCTTGCTAGGCGCCATCCGCCTTATGGTACTGACTACCTGTGACCCCAGTCGGCGGTCCAGACCGCTGCATGAGAATGTCCTTTGAACGCTCCCTGCGCGCGGCCGATGCCGACGAAGCGGTAGAGCGGGGAGAGCAGGATCGCGCGATGCTCGGGGCTGTGCATCCACATCCGGACGACCCCGGCGGGCGTCGAGTCGAACCCGGTGCCCCAGGCCAGCGTCTCACCGGCCTGCCAGTACCCGTACGTGCGGAAGCCCGAATTGACGATGCGGCGGTAGAGGGTCGAGCCGTACGGGCTCGTGTGCGCGAAGTAGTGGTGGACGACCATGTCGCTCGAGTGGTGCCGGGCGGCCCAGTGCAGCCGCGGCGATGCGGCGACCGGCCGCAGCCCGTGGGCACGGCGGACGGTGTTGATGGCGCGGAAGAGCGGCGCCCAGGGCGTGCTGGCGGCGCCGGCGGTGGCGCCCCCGAGGCAGGTGGTCAGGAGGAGGGTTGCGACGACGACGATCAGACGACGGCTCATACCGTTTCTGATCGGCGCTCCCCGCGCGGGGATTAGTCAAAGATCTGTAAAACCACCCTATGGCGCAGGGAACCATGAATAAAAGGGGTCTGACCCCGTGTATTCAGCGGATGCGCACCCGCGTCCCGAGGGTCGCGAACTTCCACACCACCTGGGCGTCGCCGTCGGAGATCCGGATGCAGCCGTGCGAGGCCGGGACGCCGGGGACGTCAGGGTACTCGTGGAACGCGAAGCCGCCGGTGAAGTAGTCCGCGAAGGGCAGCCACGTGTTGAAGGGCTTCGACCACGACATGATCTCCTTGCGGTAGATGTGGAAGAGCCCCGTGGGAGTGAAGTAGCCGGGCCGGGCGGTCGACACGTGGATGGCGCGCTTGACGTTGCCGAGCTTGCCGATCAGCAGCAGCACCTGCCGGTCCTTGTGCACCTCCATGTGCTTCTGCTTGTGGCCCCACGCGACCGGGACCTGCGCGTGCTTGAGCGCGCGGTAGGTGGCCGTGCCGGCGACGCCGTCGCGCGGCAGGCCGACCCAGCCCTGGAAGGCCATGACGGCCTGGAGGGTGCGGTTGCCGTAGTTGCCCGTGTCGAGCCCGGGCTGGAGGTACCTGAGCCTGATCAGCTTGCGCTGCAGGGCCTTGACGACGTTGGACGAGGACGCGGCCGTGACCTGCGTCGTCGCGGCCGAGGCGGCCGGCGCCGCGGCCGCGACGAGGGCGGCGGAGGCGAGGAGGAGGAGAGCGAGGCGGCGGATCATGCACGAGATGATACGGGAGCGCGGAGCGCCGCCGTGGTGCGAACCTGTGACGGCCCTGTATCAGCGCCCGGGGCCGGCGTTGAACGCCACCAGGCGGGGCCGTTCGCCCAGCTCGACGGCCGCCCAGTGCCCGTTTCCAAGCCACATCCGCCGGTGGGCGGCGGGGTCGGCGCGCAGGACGACGCTCGCGATCAGCACGCGCGCGAGCGACCCGTGCGTCGCTGCGAGCGTCGTGCCGGGGAGCTCCTGCACCGAGGCGAAGAACGCCGCGGCCCGGTCGCGGGCGGCAGCGAGCGGCTCCGCGCCGCCCGGCGCGACCGGGTCGACGTCCGCGTGCCAGCGTGCGTGCGCCGCCGCCAGCGGGCCGGCCTCGATCTCGGCGGTCGTGAGGCCCTCGAACGGCCCGGCGTCGATCTCGGTCAGCCGCTCGTCCACCGCCACGTCCGGCGGGCCGTGCAGCTGGGCGGCGGCGATCGTCTCGCCGGTGATCCGGGCGCGCGCGAGCGGCGAGCACAGGACGCGGTCGATCCGCTCCCCGGCGAGCGCCGCCGCGGCCGCGCGCGCCTGTGCGATCCCCTCCTCGCTGAGCGGAATGTCCGAGCGGGTCGTGTAGCGCCCCTCCGCGTTCCAGGCGGTGGCGCCGTGGCGGACGAGGATCAGTCGCCGCTCAGGCGATGCGCTGCCAGAGTCCGTCGTCGTCTCCGATGGGCGTGCGGCGGACGATGCCGGCCCGCTCGAGCTCCGCGAGCGCCGTGGCCGCGGCGGCGACCGAGCGGTCGTCGTTACGCTCGCGGCAGACCTCGGCGACCTCGACGGTGACCAGGCCGGCGGGGTACGCGGCCAGCAGGTCGGCCGGGTCGGGCGGCGGCCGCCGGGGCAGGTCCGGCGCCAGGTTGGCGACGCAGAGATCGTAGGCGTCGAACGGCTGCCAGCCGCCGGCGACGAGCGTCCGGCCGTCCCGCTCGAAGACGAGGCTCGGCGCCGTGAAGCGCGCGCCCGGCTCCGACTCCGCCGCCCGTCCCTGGGCGACCGCCGGTGCGCCGGTCTCGCTCGCGCTGCGGGCCTCGGCCCGGTCGCGCTGGTATGCGGCCTCGACCCCCGGGTCGTCGATCCCGGCCACGATCGCCCCGGCGTCCAGGCCGGCGGCGGCCGCCGCCTCGGCGAGGCCCTCGTCGGCATCGAGCAGCAGCGTCGTCGTGAACCACGCGAGGCGCACAGCACGGAGCATCCGCGCCCCGGCCGCGGCGCCGTCGCGCTCCGCCGCCTTCACGGCCCGGCAGGCCCGGCCGGAGGAGATCAGGCGTGTGCGCGGCGTGCTCGAGACCGGCATCCCGTACCGGTCCCCGAAGTCGAGCCAGCCTTCGACGCGGCTCTCGGGGGTCACGCCGGCCCGCTCGCGGGCGCGCGTGTCCTCGCTGAGGCCGATCATGACCGTGCGCCACTCGAGGCCGTCGCCGTAGCGCCACTCCAGGCTCCGCAGGCACGGCTCGGCCGAGTACGCCCAGGGGCAGCTGGGATCGGTGTACTGCGTCACGCGGACGGGCGCCACCGCGGCAGACTACCCTCGCGTGGGCGTGCCGACACCGAACCCCTCCGCCGTCCGCAGGCGCCGTCTGGGGGCGCAGCTGCTCGCCGGGCCGCCCGCCCGCTCCGCCGCCGCCGTTGCCGGCCGCCTGCTGGCGGTGCAATCGCAGAACCTGCGCGCGGGCCGCCTGGCGGTGCGCGCCCGCAGTCGGGGGCTCACCGCCGAGAGCGTGAACGCCGAGCTCGAGCGGCGCGACGTCCTCATCAGCTGGGCCTGCCGCGGCACCTTGCACATCATGCTGCCGGACGACTATCCGTGGCTGCTCGGCCTCTCCGCGCCCACCCAGCGGACGTCCAATCTGCGCCGCCTGCATCAGTGCGGCTACGAGCCCGACCGGGCCCGGGCGGCCGCCGATCTCGTGGTGCGCCTGATCGGCGCCGAGGGGCCGCTGGGGCGGGGGGCGATCGGCGAGCGGCTGGAGGCGGCCGGCTACGAGGTGGGCGGCCAGGCGCTCGTCCACATCCTGTTCCTGGCCTCCTACGACGGGCGGATCGTGCGCGGGCCGTTCCGCGGCGCGGAGCAGGCGTTCGTCCTCGCGCGCGACTGGCTGGGCGCGGAGCCCGAGCCGCTCATGGCGGAGCGGCGGCCGGCGGCGCTGGCCGAGCTGGCCCGCCGCTACCTGGCCGGCCATGGCCCGGCGTCGGCGGCCGACCTCGCCCTGTGGTCCGGGCTGCCGCTGCGCGACGCGCACGCGGGCCTGCGCGAGGCCTCCCGGTCGATCGTCGCGGCCGGCGACGACCGCCTCGACCTGCGGAAGCGCGCGCCCGTCCCGCGCACGCTGCCGCCGCGGCTCCTGCCCGCATTCGACGCGTGCCTGCTCGGATGGGAGGACCGCGCCTACGGGGTGCCGTCCGAACGGGTCGCCGAGATCCGCCTCGGGGGGATGATCCGCGCCGTGGCCCTCGTCCAGGGCCGGGCGGTCGGGACCTGGGCCGCCCGCCGCAGCGGGCGGCGCATGGCGGTCGAGCTCGAGGAATGGGACGCGATCCCGGCCGCCGCCCGGGCGGGGCTCGACGCCGAGGCCGCCGACGTCGTCCGGTTCGAGACCGGCACCCCGCCCGGCTGAGCCGGGAAATCGGGGACTGTCCCCGGCCGGGGACAGTCCCCACGCAAATGCGGGCTAGAAGGCCGGCCGGCCGGGTACGACCGGCGAGACGGTCACCCGGCCCCCGCAGGCCATCGCCGGGAAGTGGACGCGGATGCTGCGGAAGTCGTTCGGCGCCCACACGTCGGCCCCGGTCGAGGAGCGGCAGTGCTGGTTGCCCGTCGGCACGTCGGAGTAGCCGGCGAAGAACGACGCCCGGCCCCCGGGAGCAAGCGTGACCGTGCGCTCCGGCTCGGAGGGGACGACGTTGCTCGTGCCGCGGATGACGGTCGTGGGCAGTGCCCGCCCGTGGCTCCGCAGCCGCATGCCGGGGAACCCGAACAGGCGGCATGCGGTCGCGCTGCGGTTCGTGAAGGTGAACCGCAGCCCGACGCTGCCGAGCGCCCCGTTCGAGCTCGGTGAGGCGAGCGTGAGCTGGCGCCGCAGGCAGCGGTGGGTCGTCGTGGCGGCCGCATGCGGCGTCGCGCCCGCGCGCGCCACTCCGGCCGCGACGAGCGCCGTGCCGCCCGCAACCGCGAGGATCCCGATCATGGTCAAGGCTCTGCGCATCTGGTCGCCTCCTGGCGAGGTCGGTACGTGACCCCACGGTAGGCGGGCCAGGTCACCGTTTCGTCACGGAAGCGGGTCGGCTCGGCGACGACGACGGCGGTCGTACCAGACGATCAGCTCGATCACGAGGACGACCCAGATCGCGAACCCGATGTCGACGAGCCACGCCAGCGATCCGACGAGGTGCCAGAGCAGCGTCAGGACGATGAGACCGACCGCGACCCGGAGCGGCGTGTATGTCCGGAGCAGGAGCATCCCACCCAGACTATGCCGTGGCTCCGGCTTAGGCGGCGCGCTCCTCGGTCCCGGCGTCGGCCGATGCCGTCAGCCGGTCGAGCACCCTGGCCGTCGCCAGCGCGCTCGTCGCCTGGTTCGCGAACAGGCGCAGGGCCTGCAGCCGGCGTGGCTCCGGGAGCAGGCGGTCGGTGGGGTCATCCGCCCAGATCACGCCGATGATCGAGTCGTCCCGGGCGCGCAGCGGCACGACCAGCCAGTTGCGGTGCCAGGCGTTCGGGCCGGCGCCGTTCAGCTGCGACGTGTAGCCGATCGAGGCCTGCGACATGCGGGCGGCGCCCTCCGCGTACGGGAGCAGGTAGCAGCCGTTGATCTCGAACTCGGGGTCGAGCAGCCGGCGCAGGTCGGCGTCCGCGGTCGGCGTCTCGGTCGCCCTGTCGCCCTGGGTCCAGCCGATCGACGCCGCGCAGCGGTGCACGGCCGCCGCCGGGTCGAGCAGCTGCACCATCACCTTGTCGAACGCGAGCGCGGAGCTGATGCCGGCGCACACCCGCTCGAGCACCTCGGCCACCGACCCGGGCTCGAGCAGGGTCGAGGAGACCTCGAGCAGCTCCGTCAGCGCGGTCTGCGAGCGCTCCCAGTTCGCCGTCGCCTGGGCCTGCTCGACCAGGACGGCCGCCTGCGAGGTCACGGCGACGAGCACGTCGAGTTCCTCGTCGGAGAGGCGCAGGCCGGACGCGGGCTCGCCGACCGAGAACACGCCCAGGATGTGGCCGTCGGAGTGGCGGAACGGGACGAACAGCTCGTCCTCGGGCTGCCACGCGTTGGGGATCTCGCTGGCCGGCTCGCTGGGGACGTAGCGGTCGGCCACATGCGAGCCCCAGTCGAAGGTGCCCTGCTCGATGACGTAGGCGCCGCGGCGCAGGTACTGCGGGGCGAGGACCGGCTCGAACCAGGCGCTCGAATACACCGAGCCGAGCAGCGTGGAGCGGGCCTCGTCGTTGCCGTGGACGCTCGACACGATGTAGTCGTCCCACTCGGGCCGGTACATGTTGATGACCACGGTGCCGAGTCCGAGCGCGCGCCCGACCGTGATGGCGATCTCGTCCAGCAGGCGGTCCGGGTCGTCCTGCACGCGCACGAGCCGGATCACGTCGACCAGGCCCTGGATGCGGGCGACGGGGGAGAGGTCGGGCGTCCGCGGGGACGTGCGCCGCTCGCCGGCCGGGCGCTGGGCGGCGGGATGCTCCAGCACGGCCCGGGCCGCGGCGACGACGAACGGGTCGAACTGGGTGCCGGACGCCGCCTCGAGCTCGGCGATGGCCGCGTCCCGCGACATGGCCCGCCGGTAGGCGCGGTCGCTCGTCATCGCGTCGAACGCGTCGCAGACGGCGATGATGCGCGCGCCGAGCGGAATCTGCTCGCCCTCGAGCCCGTCGGGGTAGCCGCCGCCGTCGACCCGCTCGTGGGTCGACCGGACGATGCGCGCGGCACTCTTGAGCGCCGGGGCGGCCATCAGGATGGCCTCGCCCGTGAGGGTGTGGCGGCGCATGACCTCCCACTCCGGCTTGTTGAGCGGGCCGGGCTTGTGCAGGATCGAGCTCGGGATCACGACCTTGCCGACGTCGTGCAGGTCGGCCGCGAGCACGATGTCGTCGATCGCCTCCGGGTCGACGGACAGGTGCTCGGCGACCGAGCGGGCCAGGTCGGCCACCCAGTCGGAGTGAGGGCGCAGGTCGGGCGCGTGCTGGTCGACGACGGCGAGGAGCAGGTCGCGGGCCTGGCGCTTGCCCGAGACGCGGTGGTTGTCCTTCTGCGAGTACATGCGCTGGTCGACGATGCGCAGCGCCGACGAGGCGTCGCGGGCCTCGCGCGGGAGGAGTGCGAAGCCGCACGAGGAGCGGATCTCTGCGTGCTCCTCGGTCAGCGCGTCGAGGGCCTGGCGGATCGCCTCCTCGAGCTCGGCCGGGGAGCCGTGCTTGAGCACGCAGAACTCGTCGCCGCCCAGGCGGTACGCGGCGCCGCTCTCGGTGAAGGTGGCCGCGAGCCGCGCGCCGAGCCGGGCCAGGAGCGCGTCGCCGGCGGGATGGCCGTGGGTGTCGTTGTACGCCTTGAACCCGTCGAGGTCGAACATCGCGAGCACCGCCGGGGAGTGGTCGGTGCCCTCGGCGATGGCCCGCTCGAGGTCCGCGAGCAGGCGGCGGCGGTTGCCGAGGCCGGTGAGATCGTCCGTCAGCGCCTGCCGGCGCGACTCCTCGACGCCGTTCCGCAGGCCGCGTATCCGGGAGAAGACGAGCAGCGCGCCGCCGCCGCCGACGGCGGCCAGGACGGCGTAGACAACGTCGATTCCGATCTGATGCACGAAGAACATCTGCCAAGTAATCGGCAGCAAGCGGCCGAACATGCGCACTCCGGTTTCCCCGTTGTGGGGACAGTCCCCGGGCGCGGGTGCACCGCGCTGAACGGCGGTCCCGAGTTCACGTTCAGCGAGGCGGTCTCGTTCCAGGTTGAATGCGCCTCGTCGGCGCGTCGATCCTGGCCGAGGTCCAGGCGAAGCGGCAGGCGGCCGCCGGCGGCCGGGTCGCGCGGGCCTGGAAGCGGCTCGAGGCCCGCGCGCTCTAACTCACTCGTCCGGTGGCGGCGCGTTCTCGGCCAGCCACGCCTTGGCGACGCGCTTCTGCGCCCGGGTGAGCCAGGCCTCCACCACCATGTCGCGCAGCTCCTCGCGGTCGATCCGGGCCAGCTGCGGGATGCGCACGAGCACCGCCGGGTAGCCGTCGAAGTGCTTCGTCGTGAAGTAGATGCCGCGCTCGTCCGAGAGGATGAGCTCCTTCACGCCCTCGTCGGCGACCCGGAACATGAGCACGTCTGCGAGCCGCTCGCCCGTGTCCGGGTCGACCGCGTCGGGGCGCCGGCTGCGGTGGATGCAGAAGAGCTTGCCGTGGACCTTGTACGCCGGGCGCCCGTCCTCGGAGACCTCCTTGGTCGCGTGCGGCATCGCCAGGGAGAGCTCGTCGAGGTCATTCATCGTGGCCATGGCCGCAGACTACGCGGGTCGTGCCGCGCCCCGGCTCCCGGCCGTCGCCGCCCCGACCGCCACCGAAGCGGGGACAGTCCCCGCGCGCGGGGACTGTCCCCGCTTCGGTGGCGGTCGGGGCGGCGACGGCCGGGAGCCGGGGCGCGGCACGACCCGCGTAGTCTGCGGCCATGGCCACGATGAATGACCTCGACGAGCTCTCCCTGGCGATGCCGCACGCGACCAAGGAGGTCTCCGAGGACGGGCGCCCGGCGTACAAGGTCCACGGCAAGCTCTTCTGCATCCACCGCAGCCGGCGCCCCGACGCGGTCGACCCGGACACGGGCGAGCGGCTCGCAGACGTGCTCATGTTCCGGGTCGCCGACGAGGGCGTGAAGGAGCTCATCCTCTCGGACGAGCGCGGCATCTACTTCACGACGAAGCACTTCGACGGCTACCCGGCGGTGCTCGTGCGCATCCCGCAGCTGGCCCGGATCGACCGCGAGGAGCTGCGCGACATGGTGGTGGAGGCCTGGCTCACCCGGGCGCAGAAGCGCGTCGCCAAGGCGTGGCTGGCCGAGAACGCGCCGCCACCGGACGAGTGAGTTAGAGCGCGCGGGCCTCGAGCCGCTTCCAGGCCCGCGCGACCCGGCCGCCGGCGGCCGCCTGCCGCTTCGCCTGGACCTCGGCCAGGATCGACGCGCCGACGAGGCGCATTCAACCTGGAACGAGACCGCCTCGCTGAACGTGAACTCGGGACCGCCGTTCAGCGCGGTGCACCCGCGCCCGGGGACTGTCCCCACAACGGGGAAACCGGAGTGCGCATGTTCGGCCGCTTGCTGCCGATTACTTGGCAGATGTTCTTCGTGCATCAGATCGGAATCGACGTTGTCTACGCCGTCCTGGCCGCCGTCGGCGGCGGCGGCGCGCTGCTCGTCTTCTCCCGGATACGCGGCCTGCGGAACGGCGTCGAGGAGTCGCGCCGGCAGGCGCTGACGGACGATCTCACCGGCCTCGGCAACCGCCGCCGCCTGCTCGCGGACCTCGAGCGGGCCATCGCCGAGGGCACCGACCACTCCCCGGCGGTGCTCGCGATGTTCGACCTCGACGGGTTCAAGGCGTACAACGACACCCACGGCCATCCCGCCGGCGACGCGCTCCTGGCCCGGCTCGGCGCGCGGCTCGCGGCCACCTTCACCGAGAGCGGCGCCGCGTACCGCCTGGGCGGCGACGAGTTCTGCGTGCTCAAGCACGGCTCCCCGGCCGAGCTCGAGGAGGCGATCCGCCAGGCCCTCGACGCGCTGACCGAGGAGCACGCAGAGATCCGCTCCTCGTGCGGCTTCGCACTCCTCCCGCGCGAGGCCCGCGACGCCTCGTCGGCGCTGCGCATCGTCGACCAGCGCATGTACTCGCAGAAGGACAACCACCGCGTCTCGGGCAAGCGCCAGGCCCGCGACCTGCTCCTCGCCGTCGTCGACCAGCACGCGCCCGACCTGCGCCCTCACTCCGACTGGGTGGCCGACCTGGCCCGCTCGGTCGCCGAGCACCTGTCCGTCGACCCGGAGGCGATCGACGACATCGTGCTCGCGGCCGACCTGCACGACGTCGGCAAGGTCGTGATCCCGAGCTCGATCCTGCACAAGCCCGGCCCGCTCAACAAGCCGGAGTGGGAGGTCATGCGCCGCCACACCCTCACGGGCGAGGCCATCCTGATGGCCGCCCCGGCGCTCAAGAGTGCCGCGCGCATCGTCCGGTCGACCCACGAGCGGGTCGACGGCGGCGGCTACCCCGACGGGCTCGAGGGCGAGCAGATTCCGCTCGGCGCGCGCATCATCGCCGTCTGCGACGCGTTCGACGCGATGACGAGCGACCGCGCCTACCGGCGGGCCATGTCGCGGGACGCGGCCATCGCCGAGCTCGAGGCGGCGTCCGGCACCCAGTTCGACCCGTTCGTCGTCGCCGCGGCCCGGGCCGTGCTGGAGCATCCCGCCGCCCAGCGCCCGGCCGGCGAGCGGCGCACGTCCCCGCGGACGCCCGACCTCTCCCCCGTCGCCCGCATCCAGGGCCTGGTCGACGTGATCCGGCTCGTGCGCGTGCAGGACGACCCGGACCGCCTGCTGGACGAGATCGCCATCACGGTCGGGCGCGCGCTCGGACTCGGCACCGTGGTCATCAACATGTACCGGCCCGAGTGGGACGACTACATCGTGTCGAGCGTCCACGGCAACGACGAGGCCCGCTCCACGCTGCTCGGCTCGGTGTATTCGAGCGCCTGGTTCGAGCCGGTCCTCGCCCCGCAGTACCTGCGCCGCGGCGCCTACGTCATCGAGCAGGGCACCTTCGACTGGGGCTCGCATGTGGCCGACCGCTACGTCCCCAGCGAGCCGGCCAGCGAGATCCCCAACGCGTGGCAGCCCGAGGACGAGCTGTTCGTCCCGTTCCGCCACTCCGACGGCCACATCCTGGGCGTGTTCTCGGTCGGCGAGCCCGCGTCCGGCCTGCGCCTCTCCGACGAGGAACTCGACGTGCTCGTCGCCGTGACCTCGCAGGCGGCCGTCCTGGTCGAGCAGGCCCAGGCGACGGCGAACTGGGAGCGCTCGCAGACCGCGCTGACGGAGCTGCTCGAGGTCTCCTCGACCCTGCTCGAGCCCGGGTCGGTGGCCGAGGTGCTCGAGCGGGTGTGCGCCGGCATCAGCTCCGCGCTCGCGTTCGACAAGGTGATGGTGCAGCTGCTCGACCCGGCGGCGGCCGTGCACCGCTGCGCGGCGTCGATCGGCTGGACCCAGGGCGACAGGGCGACCGAGACGCCGACCGCGGACGCCGACCTGCGCCGGCTGCTCGACCCCGAGTTCGAGATCAACGGCTGCTACCTGCTCCCGTACGCGGAGGGCGCCGCCCGCATGTCGCAGGCCTCGATCGGCTACACGTCGCAGCTGAACGGCGCCGGCCCGAACGCCTGGCACCGCAACTGGCTGGTCGTGCCGCTGCGCGCCCGGGACGACTCGATCATCGGCGTGATCTGGGCGGATGACCCCACCGACCGCCTGCTCCCGGAGCCACGCCGGCTGCAGGCCCTGCGCCTGTTCGCGAACCAGGCGACGAGCGCGCTGGCGACGGCCAGGGTGCTCGACCGGCTGACGGCATCGGCCGACGCCGGGACCGAGGAGCGCGCCGCCTAAGCCGGAGCCACGGCATAGTCTGGGTGGGATGCTCCTGCTCCGGACATACACGCCGCTCCGGGTCGCGGTCGGTCTCATCGTCCTGACGCTGCTCTGGCACCTCGTCGGATCGCTGGCGTGGCTCGTCGACATCGGGTTCGCGATCTGGGTCGTCCTCGTGATCGAGCTGATCGTCTGGTACGACCGCCGTCGTCGTCGCCGAGCCGACCCGCTTCCGTGACGAAACGGTGACCTGGCCCGCCTACCGTGGGGTCACGTACCGACCTCGCCAGGAGGCGACCAGATGCGCAGAGCCTTGACCATGATCGGGATCCTCGCGGTTGCGGGCGGCACGGCGCTCGTCGCGGCCGGAGTGGCGCGCGCGGGCGCGACGCCGCATGCGGCCGCCACGACGACCCACCGCTGCCTGCGGCGCCAGCTCACGCTCGCCTCACCGAGCTCGAACGGGGCGCTCGGCAGCGTCGGGCTGCGGTTCACCTTCACGAACCGCAGCGCGACCGCATGCCGCCTGTTCGGGTTCCCCGGCATGCGGCTGCGGAGCCACGGGCGGGCACTGCCCACGACCGTCATCCGCGGCACGAGCAACGTCGTCCCCTCCGAGCCGGAGCGCACGGTCACGCTTGCTCCCGGGGGCCGGGCGTCGTTCTTCGCCGGCTACTCCGACGTGCCGACGGGCAACCAGCACTGCCGCTCCTCGACCGGGGCCGACGTGTGGGCGCCGAACGACTTCCGCAGCATCCGCGTCCACTTCCCGGCGATGGCCTGCGGGGGCCGGGTGACCGTCTCGCCGGTCGTACCCGGCCGGCCGGCCTTCTAGCCCGCATTTGCGTGGGGACTGTCCCCGGCCGGGGACAGTCCCCGATTTCCCGGCTCAGCCGGGCGGGGTGCCGGTCTCGAACCGGACGACGTCGGCGGCCTCGGCGTCGAGCCCCGCCCGGGCGGCGGCCGGGATCGCGTCCCATTCCTCGAGCTCGACCGCCATGCGCCGCCCGCTGCGGCGGGCGGCCCAGGTCCCGACCGCCCGGCCCTGGACGAGGGCCACGGCGCGGATCATCCCCCCGAGGCGGATCTCGGCGACCCGTTCGGACGGCACCCCGTAGGCGCGGTCCTCCCATCCGAGCAGGCACGCGTCGAATGCGGGCAGGAGCCGCGGCGGCAGCGTGCGCGGGACGGGCGCGCGCTTCCGCAGGTCGAGGCGGTCGTCGCCGGCCGCGACGATCGACCGGGAGGCCTCGCGCAGGCCCGCGTGCGCGTCGCGCAGCGGCAGCCCGGACCACAGGGCGAGGTCGGCCGCCGACGCCGGGCCATGGCCGGCCAGGTAGCGGCGGGCCAGCTCGGCCAGCGCCGCCGGCCGCCGCTCCGCCATGAGCGGCTCGGGCTCCGCGCCCAGCCAGTCGCGCGCGAGGACGAACGCCTGCTCCGCGCCGCGGAACGGCCCGCGCACGATCCGCCCGTCGTAGGAGGCCAGGAACAGGATGTGGACGAGCGCCTGGCCGCCCACCTCGTAGCCGGCCGCCTCCAGCCGCTCGCCGATCGCCCCCCGCCCCAGCGGCCCCTCGGCGCCGATCAGGCGCACCACGAGATCGGCGGCCGCCCGGGCCCGGTCGGGCTCGTAGCCGCACTGATGCAGGCGGCGCAGATTGGACGTCCGCTGGGTGGGCGCGGAGAGGCCGAGCAGCCACGGATAGTCGTCCGGCAGCATGATGTGCAAGGTGCCGCGGCAGGCCCAGCTGATGAGGACGTCGCGCCGCTCGAGCTCGGCGTTCACGCTCTCGGCGGTGAGCCCCCGACTGCGGGCGCGCACCGCCAGGCGGCCCGCGCGCAGGTTCTGCGATTGCACCGCCAGCAGGCGGCCGGCAACGGCGGCGGCGGAGCGGGCGGGCGGCCCGGCGAGCAGCTGCGCCCCCAGACGGCGCCTGCGGACGGCGGAGGGGTTCGGTGTCGGCACGCCCACGCGAGGGTAGTCTGCCGCGGTGGCGCCCGTCCGCGTGACGCAGTACACCGATCCCAGCTGCCCCTGGGCGTACTCGGCCGAGCCGTGCCTGCGGAGCCTGGAGTGGCGCTACGGCGACGGCCTCGAGTGGCGCACGGTCATGATCGGCCTCAGCGAGGACACGCGCGCCCGCGAGCGGGCCGGCGTGACCCCCGAGAGCCGCGTCGAAGGCTGGCTCGACTTCGGGGACCGGTACGGGATGCCGGTCTCGAGCACGCCGCGCACACGCCTGATCTCCTCCGGCCGGGCCTGCCGGGCCGTGAAGGCGGCGGAGCGCGACGGCGCCGCGGCCGGGGCGCGGATGCTCCGTGCTGTGCGCCTCGCGTGGTTCACGACGACGCTGCTGCTCGATGCCGACGAGGGCCTCGCCGAGGCGGCGGCCGCCGCCGGCCTGGACGCCGGGGCGATCGTGGCCGGGATCGACGACCCGGGGGTCGAGGCCGCATACCAGCGCGACCGGGCCGAGGCCCGCAGCGCGAGCGAGACCGGCGCACCGGCGGTCGCCCAGGGACGGGCGGCGGAGTCGGAGCCGGGCGCGCGCTTCACGGCGCCGAGCCTCGTCTTCGAGCGGGACGGCCGGACGCTCGTCGCCGGCGGCTGGCAGCCGTTCGACGCCTACGATCTCTGCGTCGCCAACCTGGCGCCGGACCTGCCCCGGCGGCCGCCGCCCGACCCGGCCGACCTGCTGGCCGCGTACCCCGCCGGCCTGGTCACCGTCGAGGTCGCCGAGGTCTGCCGCGAGCGTAACGACGACCGCTCGGTCGCCGCCGCGGCCACGGCGCTCGCGGAGCTCGAGCGGGCCGGCATCGTCCGCCGCACGCCCATCGGAGACGACGACGGACTCTGGCAGCGCATCGCCTGAGCGGCGACTGATCCTCGTCCGCCACGGCGCCACCGCCTGGAACGCGGAGGGGCGCTACACGACCCGCTCGGACATTCCGCTCAGCGAGGAGGGGATCGCACAGGCGCGCGCGGCCGCGGCGGCGCTCGCCGGGGAGCGGATCGACCGCGTCCTGTGCTCGCCGCTCGCGCGCGCCCGGATCACCGGCGAGACGATCGCCGCCGCCCAGCTGCACGGCCCGCCGGACGTGGCGGTGGACGAGCGGCTGACCGAGATCGACGCCGGGCCGTTCGAGGGCCTCACGACCGCCGAGATCGAGGCCGGCCCGCTGGCGGCGGCGCACGCACGCTGGCACGCGGACGTCGACCCGGTCGCGCCGGGCGGCGCGGAGCCGCTCGCTGCCGCCCGCGACCGGGCCGCGGCGTTCTTCGCCTCGGTGCAGGAGCTCCCCGGCACGACGCTCGCAGCGACGCACGGGTCGCTCGCGCGCGTGCTGATCGCGAGCGTCGTCCTGCGCGCCGACCCCGCCGCCCACCGGCGGATGTGGCTTGGAAACGGGCACTGGGCGGCCGTCGAGCTGGGCGAACGGCCCCGCCTGGTGGCGTTCAACGCCGGCCCCGGGCGCTGATACAGGGCCGTCACAGGTTCGCACCACGGCGGCGCTCCGCGCTCCCGTATCATCTCGTGCATGATCCGCCGCCTCGCTCTCCTCCTCCTCGCCTCCGCCGCCCTCGTCGCGGCCGCGGCGCCGGCCGCCTCGGCCGCGACGACGCAGGTCACGGCCGCGTCCTCGTCCAACGTCGTCAAGGCCCTGCAGCGCAAGCTGATCAGGCTCAGGTACCTCCAGCCCGGGCTCGACACGGGCAACTACGGCAACCGCACCCTCCAGGCCGTCATGGCCTTCCAGGGCTGGGTCGGCCTGCCGCGCGACGGCGTCGCCGGCACGGCCACCTACCGCGCGCTCAAGCACGCGCAGGTCCCGGTCGCGTGGGGCCACAAGCAGAAGCACATGGAGGTGCACAAGGACCGGCAGGTGCTGCTGCTGATCGGCAAGCTCGGCAACGTCAAGCGCGCCATCCACGTGTCGACCGCCCGGCCCGGCTACTTCACTCCCACGGGGCTCTTCCACATCTACCGCAAGGAGATCATGTCGTGGTCGAAGCCCTTCAACACGTGGCTGCCCTTCGCGGACTACTTCACCGGCGGCTTCGCGTTCCACGAGTACCCTGACGTCCCCGGCGTCCCGGCCTCGCACGGCTGCATCCGGATCTCCGACGGCGACGCCCAGGTGGTGTGGAAGTTCGCGACCCTCGGGACGCGGGTGCGCATCCGCTGAATACACGGGGTCAGACCCCTTTTATTCATGGTTCCCTGCGCCATAGGGTGGTTTTACAGATCTTTGACTAATCCCCGCGCGGGGAGCGCCGATCAGAAACGGTATGAGCCGTCGTCTGATCGTCGTCGTCGCAACCCTCCTCCTGACCACCTGCCTCGGGGGCGCCACCGCCGGCGCCGCCAGCACGCCCTGGGCGCCGCTCTTCCGCGCCATCAACACCGTCCGCCGTGCCCACGGGCTGCGGCCGGTCGCCGCATCGCCGCGGCTGCACTGGGCCGCCCGGCACCACTCGAGCGACATGGTCGTCCACCACTACTTCGCGCACACGAGCCCGTACGGCTCGACCCTCTACCGCCGCATCGTCAATTCGGGCTTCCGCACGTACGGGTACTGGCAGGCCGGTGAGACGCTGGCCTGGGGCACCGGGTTCGACTCGACGCCCGCCGGGGTCGTCCGGATGTGGATGCACAGCCCCGAGCATCGCGCGATCCTGCTCTCCCCGCTCTACCGCTTCGTCGGCATCGGCCGCGCGCAGGGAGCGTTCAAAGGACATTCTCATGCAGCGGTCTGGACCGCCGACTGGGGTCACAGGTAGTCAGTACCATAAGGCGGATGGCGCCTAGCAAGGTCGTGCTCGCGTCGCCCCGCGGCTATTGCGCCGGAGTCGACCGCGCCGTCGACACGGTCGAGCGCGCCCTCGACCATTTCGGGCCGCCGGTGTACGTGCGGCGCGAGATCGTCCACAACCGGCACGTCGTCTCCGAGCTCACCGGCCGCGGCGCCGTCTTCGTCGAGACCGAGGAGGACGTCCCGGAGGGCGCCGTGCTCGTGCTCTCCGCCCACGGGGTCGCGCCGGAGGTGCACCGGCGCAGCGCGGAGCGCAGCCTGCGGGTGCTCGACGCCACCTGCCCGCTCGTCACCAAGGTGCACACCGAGGCGCGCCGGTTCGCCGACCGCGGCTACACCATCGCCCTCGTCGGCCACGCCGGCCACGAGGAGGTGATCGGCACGATGGGCGAGGCCCCGGACGCGATCCGGCTGGTCGAGTCGATCGCCGACGTCGAGATGCTCGACGTGCCCGACCCCGACCGGGTCGCCTACATCACCCAGACGACCCTTTCGGTCGACGAGACGGTCGGCATCATCGCCGCGATCCGCCGCCGCTATCCCGCGGCGATCGGGCCGAAGCGAGACGACATCTGCTACGCCACCCAGAACCGCCAGAACGCGGTCAAGCGGCTGGCCGGGGCCGTCGACCTCGTGCTGGTGATCGGCTCGCACAACTCGTCGAACTCGAACCGGCTGGTCGAGGTGACGCGTGAGCTGGGCGTCCCCGCCTACCTGATCGACGACGAGCGCGACATCGACCCGTGCTGGCTCGACGGCGTCGAGACGGTCGGCATCACGTCAGGCGCCTCGGCGCCCGAGGCGCTCGTGGAGCGCGTGCTCACCCACTTCCGCGAGCTGGGCGTCGACCGCATCGAGACCCAGGACGCCGAGCCCGAGACCGTGCGCTTCTCGCTCCCGGTGCAGCTGCGCCGCTTCGTGCGCTCCTAGCGAAGCACGAGGAAGGCGTCGACCGAGACCATCGGGTGCGACCGCGTCCCGAGCGCGACGACCTTGATCGTGTGTGCCCCGGCCGTCGCCCAGGTGCGGGTGTACACCACCCGGCGCTGAACCGACGTCCCCGCGCGCAGGTGCACGGTGGCGACCGCGTGGCCGTCGATGAACACGCGGGCGCTGCCGCTCGACGGCGTCTTCGACGCCACCCAGGCGATCTCGCGGCCCGTGAACCGCAGCGCCGCGCTGGCGCCGGCCCGGCCCGATCGCCGCAGCGACCTGCCGTAGGCGTTCGGGGCGCGCGCGCCGTCCCAGCGGCCGTGGTAGGCGATCGCCCGGCTCGAGTTCTGGTAGGCGGTCAGGTGCACGGGCGCCGACGTGGCGGTGGCCGAGGTCAGGTCGGAGCAGTCCGTCGCGGACGCCGCGAACGTATAGGCCTTCGCCGACGGCGCGGCCTGGGTCCCGGCCGACCGCGAGGTCGCGAGGTTGAGCGGGACACCGGCGAACGGATTGGTCGAGAAGCGGCGGGAGACGTGCGAGCGGCACACGCCGCTGGCCGAGTCGGAGGCCTTCCAGGTCAGCCGCAGCGGCACCTTGGAGGCGCCCAGCGTCGCGCCGTTCGCGATCGCGGCCATCGGCGCGGTCACGACCGGCGGGGCGGCGTCGGCGGTCGCGGTGGTCGTGAAGGCCGCCAGGTGGTCCTGGGGGACGACGCCGGGATGCGTCTGCCACTCGATGAAGTCGCCGCCGAAGTACATGTGCTGGCCGTAGGCGAGCTCGGCGTACACGCCGAGGTCGGAGCCGGCCGCGGCAGGGTGCCAGTTGCCGGCGGAGGTGTCGACGCGGCCGGTGATCGGGCTGATCACGGCGACCTTGTGGCGCACCTGCGCGCCCACCTTCGTGAAGTGGCCGCCGAGCACCAGCTGCTGGGAGACGCCCGACCCGACCAGGGCGACCGTGTTCACGTTGCCGTTGGTCGTCTCCGTCCAGCGCATCTTGCCCGTCGAGAGCAGGAACGAGCGGACGTGGCCGCCGCCCCCGCGGTCGCCGGCGTAGAGGTACTTGCCGTTCTCGGCCAGCGCCAGCACGGTGTCGCCGGGGTGCGTCGTCCACTTGTGAAGCCGGTTCTTGACCGGGTCGATCGAGGCCAGGTGGGGCACCGAGGCGCCGTTCACGTGGTGGAACGAGCCGCCGATGAAGAGCGTCGAGCCACCGGCGGCGGGCAGGAGCGCGCGCACCGCGGCGTCGACCTTGGGGTGCCACGAGGTCAGGGCGCCGGTGGCCGCGGACACCGAGGCCAGGCGCGGCCGGCCGTGGCCGCCGACGTGCAGGAAGGCGCCGCCCAGGTACACGCGGCTCCCGATCTGGGTCACGGCGTAGACGATCCCGTCCGCGTTCGGCGACCAGGCGCGCACCGTGCCGGTCGTCGTCGTGTTCGTCGGCGCGATCGCCGCGATCGCCGCCGCGTGGGCGCGGGCCTTGCCGCCGACGCTCGTGAAGTCGCCGCCCATGTACACGGTCGCGCCGTCGACCGAGACCGTCATCGTGCGCACGGTCCCGTTCGCGCCCGGGTCCCACGGCAGCACATGGCCGTCCGCCGCCGAGACGGCCGCCAGGTGGTTGCGCGCGAGCACCGTGCCGTCCGTGTCGGTCATCTGGGTGAACTTGCCGCCGACGTAGACGACGTTGTTCACGCGCGCGATGGCCAGCACCCGGCCGTTGGCCGTCGCCCAGGGGCTGGCGGGCGCCGGGGCGAGCATGGCCGCGGCGGACCCGGGGAGCAGCAGGCTCGCGAGCAGGGCAACGGGGACGAGTGCCCGACGGGCTCGGGACATGGCGATCGAATCCTCCTGGGGGGCTTACCTTGCACGCACGCAATCGTGCTAGTCCCAGTTTGTGGCCGTTTCGGGTACGCGTCAGTCCCCCGGCCGGGGGAGTCACGGTCCCTCTTACGCGCGGGCGATGGCGAGCTCGGCGCCGGGCTCGACCGCGACCGCGAGCGTCTCGGACGCGATCCAGTCGCGGTGCTCGGCAAACGCACGGCTGATGTCGCCGTCTGCCCGCGGATACGTGATCAGGATGCGGTCGGTGACATCGAAGCCCGCGTCCTGGCGCATCTTCTGGATCATGCGGATCACGTCGCGGACGACGCCCTCGAGCTGCAGCTCGGGCGTGATCTCGGTGTCGAGCGCCACCGCAAAGCCCTCGCCGTCCGCGACGGCAAAGCCCTCCCGGGCCCGCGCCCGCAGCTCGTACTCGCCCGCCTCGAGCACCCAGTCGCCGACGTGCACACGGCCGTCGCGAAGCTCGAACTCGCCCTCGCGCAGGAGGCCGCGGATGACGGCGAGATCGCGGCCGTACTTCGGGCCGAGCACCTTCAGGAGCGGCATCACCTCGACCTGGGCGAACTCCTCCGCCGAGGTCGCCAGCCGCACGCCCTTCACGCCCAGCTCGGCGGCGATCAGCTCGACGTGGTCGGCCACCTGCGCGCGCCGGGCGGGGTCGTCGGTCGCGACGATGACCTCGCGCAGCGGCTGTCGCAGCTTGATGCGGGCCTCGTCGCGGCTGCGGCGGCCGAGCTCGACGACCGCGCGAACCGTCTCCATGGCCGCGAGCAGCTCGTCGTTGGCGAGCTCCTCCCGCACCTCCGGGTAGCCCGCCAGGTGCACGCCCGCGGGCGCGTCCGCGCACACGCCGCGGACGAGGTTCTGCCACATCTCGTCGGCCAGGAACGGCATCACCGGCGAGACGCAGCGGATCGCCTGCACGAGCGCGTACCAGAGCGCCTCGAAGGCGGCCCGGGTGTCGGCCGGGTCGTCGGAGCGCCAGAAGCGCGTCCGTGACAGGCGCACGTACCAGTTGGAGAGGTCGTCCATGAAGGTCTCGAACGCGCGCACGAGCCGCGGCGACTCCCAGCCGTCGAGGGCCGCCCGGCACTCCCCGACCAGCCACTGGGTGCGCGCCGCCAGCCAGCGGTCGAGCGGGCGCGCCGCCGCAGGATCGGGGCCCGTCTCGAGCTGGTCGTAGCGGGGGGTGAAGCCCTCGACGTTCGCGTAGAGGACGAGG
>JAICJC010000019.1 GCA_025928655.1 Thermoleophilia bacterium
ATCCGTCGTCAGGCGCGATGAAGCCGTAGCCCTTCGCGTCGTTGAACCACTTCACGGTTCCGGTTGACATATTCCACCTCCCTGGCAATGCATGAACGAGTAAGGAAGAGCGGATGTGCGCAACCGAACGAGCGTTCTTGATGCGGGGATCCTAGCGCGCTTCCCCGTCGCGCTCACCCGGCAGACCCCGGATTGTCGATCGCGATCGGCCAGCACCGGTGGTGCGCGACGTTGCGGATCGTCACCGCGGCGACGCAGAACTGGTAGTTGCCGTTCGGGATCCGCGTGGTGTCGACCCCGCCGCCGCCCACGTGCACGATGAGCCGCGTGGCGCACGACCCCTGCGGGTGCGTGAAGCATGCGTTCTCGCGGTACGTGCCGGGGGCGTAGAAGCCGTCGACCTGCGCCGGCGGGATCAGCCGGCCGCCGACGAAGGGGACGATGGGGCTGCTCACGCGCACCAGCGGATCGGCCGCCGACCCGATCCAGCTCCGCAGCCCCGCCACCATCAGCGGCTGCTGCGGCCAGCGCGACGTCCTGTGGGCCGGCATATCCCACACCTGGGCGCGGAAGTCCACGCGGCCGTGCAGGTCGTCGAGCGCCATCGCCGTCGACGCGTCGGCCACGTCCTTGCCGTGCGGGCCGAACGCCGCCTCGTCGGCCACGTACGCCCCGAGGTCGCCCATGCTCGGGCGCTCGCGGTTCGCCGGGTCGCGCAGGATGCCGGTCGGCCGGCGGGGATCGATGAACCCGCAGACCGGGTTCCACTCCGACAGGTGCACGTGGTTCTGGCCCGCGACGACCCGGCCAATCCACTGGCCCCGCCTGACCCGCGCGCCGGGGGCGACCCGCGTCAGGTCGACGTGCCAGTAGTCGTACCGCGTGCTGCGCAGCGTGCCGGAGGGGCTGAGGATGAACCGCGCGTTGGCGCCCTTGCGGCGGACGTGCCAGATCCGGCCGGCGACGACGGCGTACACCTTGGCCCGGTCGTGCGGAGCGGCGACGTCGACCCCGAAGTGGGCGTACTTGACGCCGCGGGGGTCGTCGAACCCGCCCCGGATCGACGGGACGGCCCAGGTCGGGTAGACCGGCGAGGCGCCGGGCGCCGACGGATAGTCGAAGCACTTCCGGTCGACGCGCGCGAGCGTGAGCGTGCGGACGTGCTGCGGCGCCGGCGCCGCGGACGTCTGGGAGGGCAGCAGGAGGGCGGCAAGGCCCAGCGCGGTGAGGCCCGTGCCAGCGGCCGCTGACCGTATGATCTTGATGTTCATCGCGCAGGACCTCCCTGAGGTCGTCGTTTCGTCTCAGGGAACATCCGCGCGCTCGACCCGCGCTCTTGCAGGGCTTTTCGAGCGCTCTCAGGGCGCTCTCAGGGCGCTCTCATCGCTCGTCCTGGCTATAGTCGTGAACCTGGGGTGAAACGCCACACGGAGTACCGGTTGCTCGGCCCGACCGAGGTGCTGGACGACGGGCGGGCGGTGGCGCTGACGGGCAAGGGCGCGGCGGTGCTGGCACTGCTCGTGCTGAACGCGAACCGCGTCGTCCCGAGGACCACGCTGATGGATGCGGTGTGGCCCGGCGAGAGCGCGTCCGCGCGCCGCAACCTCGAGGTGCACGTGTCGCGGCTGCGCAAGTCGCTGCCCTCCGGCGAGGGCGGCGCCGAGATCACGAGCCGCGGCGGCGGATACCTGCTCGCCGCCGATCCGGATTCCGTCGACGTGAACCGGTTCGAGCGCATGATCGAGTCCGGCCAGCGCGCGCTCGACGAGCGCCGCCACGAGGACGCGATCGCCGACCTGCGGGCGGGCCTCGAGCTCTGGCGCGGCCGCCCGCTCGAGGGGCTCGACGACTACGCGTTCGCCGCCGCCGAGGCGGAGCGGCTGGAGGACGTCCGCCTCGGCGCGCTCGAGGCCCGGTTCGAGGCGGAGCTCGCGCTCGGCCGCCACCAGGCGGTCATCGCCGAGATCCGCGCGCTCGCGAACGCCCACCCCGCCCGCGAGACCTTGCGCTACCAGCTCATGCTCGCGCTCTATCGCAACGGCCGCCAGGCGGACGCCCTGGCGGCGTACGCGCAGGCGCGCCGCCACCTGGTCGAGGAGCTCGGCATCGAACCGTCGGCCCGGTTGCGCGACCTCGAGCGGGCGATCCTCCAGCACGACCCGGCGCTCGCCCTCGAGCCCCCGCCGGCGAGCGAGCCCGTCGAGGAGCCCGATCCGGGCGCGACCGCCCTGCGCACGTTCCTGCTCGCCCACGTCAACGGATACGCGCGCTACACCCGCGAGCGCGGCGACGAGGTCGGGTCGGCGCTGGCCCGGACGTTCGTCGGCGTCGCCCGGAGCGTCGCGACGGAGTGCGGCGGAAGCTTCGTCGAGCTGCGCGGCGACGAGGCGCTGTGCGTCTTCGGCTCGGCCCGCGGGGCGCTGCGCGCGGCGGTCGAGCTGCAGCGCCGGCTGCGGGACGCATCGGAGGGCGGCGGGCGCTTTCCGCTCGCGGTCGGGACCGGCCTCGACGCCGGCGAGTCCGCGGCGGTCGAGGGCGGCTACTGGGGCGGGGCCCTGAACCTCGCCGCGCGCCTGAGCGCTGCCGCCGCCCCGGGTGTCATCCTGGCGACCGAGACCGTCGCGAACGTGGCCGGCCCGGTCGAAGGCCTGCGGCTCGGCGCGCCGCGGCGGGTCGCGCTCGAGGGCTTCGGCGATCCCGTGCGCGCCGTCGAGGTGATCCCGGCCGAGCCGCTCCCGCCGGTGCCGTCGTCGCCCTGGCCGCGCGAGCGCCGCCGGCGCCGCCGGGGGCTGGCGGTCGCGGCCGTCGTCGCGCTGGTCGTGCTCGGTGCCATCGCGGCGACCGTCGACCAGCTGCTCGTGGGGGACGGCAGCGGCAAGGGCGCGATCCACACGAGCGGCGGCTCTGCCAACCCGCACCTCACCCTGACGGCGGGCACGACCGGAAGCAGCGGGGCGACGCTCGTCCTGCGCGGCACCGCCAACGCCGGGCCGGCGTACCGGTCGATCGTCGACGTCCGCCTGTACGCGGCCGGGACCACCCGGGGGAAGGTGCTCCAGCTCTGGGTCGCAGCCGTCTCCGCGGGCGGCGGCCGCTACCAGCTGGTGCTGAAGCCGCGCCTGCGTCCGGGGAGCTACGTCGCCCAGGCCAGCCAGTCGTACGGCGGCGGAACCGGCGTCGTCCGCTCGAGCACCGTCCCGCTCGCCGTGCCGAAGGAGGCCGCCGGCGCGCCCGACAAGCACGGGCGGCTCACCATCTCGGCGCCGACGCCGGGCGCGGCCGTCTCGGACACGGGCTTCCAGGTCACCGGCACCGACGACCCGAATCCCGTCGCCGGCGTGGGCTACGTGCAGGTCATCGCCTTCGGGGGCACCGACCTGCGCGCGAAGCGCGTGTGGGCGAGCACGCCGGTGCGGCTCGGGACGGACGGCGGCTGGGCCGTCGGCTTCGGCCCGGCCCTTCCGTCGGGGCCGTACACGCTCCTCGTGCGGGAGACCGACGCGCGGGGGTTCATCACGGGGCTGTCGCGGACGGTCGGCTTCGTCTGGAGCGGCTAGGGCTCAGCGCGCGGGCTGGCCGATCGCCGCCAGGAACTCGGCGCTCGCCCCCCGGGTCCAGGTCGTCGCATCGTCGACCGCCGTGAAGCCCACGGCCTCGTAGAACGGGCGGCCGGCGGGCGTCGAGAAGAGGAACGCGCCCTCGGTGTCCGGGTCCCACAGCGCCTCGAGCGCGCACGTGAGGACCGCACGCGCGCCGCCCTTCCGCCGCCGGTGCACCGGCGTCATCATCGACCAGATCCCGATCCGCGTCCCCGGCGTCGCCCACACGACGCTCACCGGCTCGTCGCCCTCGTAGGCGACCCACGCCGCCACCCGGCCGGCCGGATCGGGCAGCGGCGCGAGCGTCCGGTCGGCGACCGCCGGGTCCACTATGTGGGCCTCCGCGATGATCGCGACGGCCTGCGCCCGCCGGGCCGGGGAGCGCACCTGCTCCACGCGCAGCCCGCCGGTCTCGCGGGGCGGCCGCGCCCGGCACCACATGAGCGGCTCGCGGGCGGGCGCGCGCTCGAACCCGGCGGCGGCCAGGGGCGCCGTCACCTCGGGGCCCGCCCCGGAGGCGACCGACACGAGCGCCGGGACGCCCGCGGCCGCGACGAACGCCACCAGATCGGCGGCGTCGGCCGCGCCCGCACGCGAGGTCAGCACGCACTCGTTCAGGTCGGGATGGGCCTCACCCGTCAGCATGGCGAACCAGCCGTGCCCCGACCCGCGCGGGCGCCCGCCCGCCGGGCCTCACCCGCGGCGCATGCTCGGCGAACGTCTCCCACAGCGCCGCGGCATCCACGCGGCGGCCTAGATACCGGCCAGGGTGGCGGCGGGCTCGTCCTCCGCCAGCACGCGGTGCACGGCCTGCACGGCGGTCGCGCCCTCGCCGACCGCGGCGGCGACACGCTTGACCGAGCCGGAGCGGACGTCGCCGGCCCCGAAGATGCGGGGGACGCTCGTTTCCGCCGGGAACGGCGGCCGTTGCAGCGGCCACCCGCCGCCGATGTCGGCCCCGGTCAGGAGGAAGCCGTCGCGGTCGCGCGCCAGTCCGGTCGGCAGCCACCCGGTCAGCGGGCGCGCGCCGATCAGGACGAACAGCGCGTCGGCCGGGACGGTGTCGTCCTTCCCGGTCGCGGTGTCCCGCAGGACGAGTTGCTCGAGGTGCGCCCCGCCACCGCCGCCGACGACCTCGGTCGCCGTCCGCACGGCGATCCTCGGGGCCGCCCCGATCGCCTGCACCAGGTAGTACGACATGCCCGTCGCGAGCGAGCGCGACCGGATCAGGATGGTGACGTGCCGGGCGTAGCGGGCCAGATGGAGGGCCGCCTGCCCGGCGGAGTTCCCGCCCCCGACGACGAAGACCTCCTTCCCGGCCAGCATCGGGGCCTCGGAGACCGGGCCGCCGTAGAAGACGCCCGCGCCGATCAGCTCGTCGAGCCCCGGGATCTCCAGGCGCCGGTAGCTCGCGCCGGTCGCGAGGATCACGACCCGGGCGTGGATCGTGCGGCCGTCGGCCAGCGAGAGCGCGAACCCGGCGTCCGACCGCGCGAGCGTGGTCGCCCGGTGCATGAAGACGAAGTTCGCGCCCAGCGCGGCGGCCTGGTCGTAGGCCTGTTCCGCCAGCCGGCTGCCGCTCACCCCGCGCGCGAAGCCGAGGTAGTTGCGGATGAGCGAGCTCGAGCGGGCCTGCCCGCCGATGCCGGCCGCGTCCACGACGACGACGCTCAGCCCTTCCGACGCGCCGTAGACAGCTGACGACAGCCCGGCCGGCCCCGACCCGACGATCAGCAGGTCGAACGTCCGGTCGTCCAGGATCTCCGGCGCGCCCGCTGCGAGCGCGATCTCGGCGTCAGCGCCCGGCCGTCCGGCAGCAGCATCAGCGGCAAGCGGGCGTCGGGGCCCACCTTCGCGATGATCTCGCGCCCCTGCTCCGAGTCGGCGAGCGAGAACCGGTGCGGGACGGCGCAGCTCTCGAACACCGCGCGCAGCTCGTGGGCCCGCCCCGACCATTCCCGGCCGACGATGTGCACGGTGTGCGGCACCAGCCGGCGCTCGCGCGCCCACTCGAGCAGGAAGCCCGCGATGCCCTCGTGGAACACCTCGTCCGGCGGCGGCCCCGGCTCGAGCAGGAAGTGGTCGATGCGGCCGAGTCCCATCCCAGCGCGGATCGTGGCCGCCTCGTCCGGATCTGTCCACACGTTCGGGGAGATGAGCAGCGCCCGCGTCGCATGGGGATGGTCGCGCCGCGCGTGGTCGAAGAGCCCGCCATCCGCCCCGTCGAGCGCTCCCGGCCCGGCCAGCACGAGCGCGACGTCGGCGCCGTCGGCGGCCAGCCGGTCGAGCAGGTCGCCGCCCTCGTCCGGGCTGCGGACGGGCTCGATCCGGTAGTGGTTGGCGTAGCGCTCGGCGCGCTGGTTTCGGAGGCGCGTGAACGCGTCCGGATCCTCGCCGCCGATCGCGATGATCACGGGTGGGGCCATAGCGGACCCTACCCCATCAGCGCGCCCGTGCGACCGTCTGTGCGGTGGGCGCCGCCGCCGGCTCCCTCGGTGCGCGGACAACCCCGCGGGTGGCCGTCCAGCCGATCGCGGCCCAGAGCACGATCAGGCCGAACACGATGTCCCACGCCGCGAGTATGAGCTGCTGCCCGAGCGAGAACGCCGTGACCGCTCCCGAGGACGCGGTGTTGCGGAGGGCGGCCGTCGCCAGGGCCTGCTGGGTGCCGACGCCGCCGGGCGTGAGCGCGAACGTCGATGCGACCGCGTTCGCGGCGACGACGAGGAGCACGTTCTCGACCGACGTGGGGACGCCGTAAGCGCGCATGAACGCGGCCGTCACGCCGATCCGCATCGCGTAGGAGGCCATCTCCACCGCAAGCACCTGGGATATGTACGCACGGGGGGTCGCGAGGATCGCGGCGCCCTCCCTCGCGTGGGGCCACGTCACATGGAAGCGGCGTACGGCGGCCCACCCGAGCAGGACGATCAGGGCGGCCGCTGCGAGCGCCAGCAGCGCGTGATCTGTGAGCGAGCCGAGGGGCGGCAGCGAGAAGAGCCCGGGCCGGAAGACGATGAGACCGGCGCAGATCGACGCGCCCGCTCCCAGGAAGAAGGCGTTCTGCACGACGCCCGCGCCGACGAGCCCCGGGGCGGTCGAGGCGCGGATCTTCGCCCGATAGAGCCCCAGCATCGCGACGGTGCCCGCCTGTGCCGGCAGCACTGCGTTCAGGCCGATCCCACTCCCGTAGGCGCCGAGGACGAGTCCGTACGAGGCCCTGGATTCCGGATAGGCCCGGCGCAGGATGTTGCGCCATGCCAGCGCGTTCAGGAACGTTTCCCCGGTGTGGAGCGTCAGCGCGAGCAGCAGGACAGGAAGCGAGATCGACCCCAGCTGGTCGACCACCTCGCGCACCCATCCAGCGACCATCACGTTCCCCACGGCTCCTTCCCTCTGTGCGACGACCGTCGGCGTCGGTGGCGGGTCCTCGGGCTACGTGGAGCGTCGGGCGAGCAGCGCGGCCATGCGGCGGGCGTACCCTGAGCGCCTATCGTAGCACGTTGAACGGCTCGCAAACCCGTTCGGGGTGACGGCAGAGGCCTCCGGGTACGCTTCGGGGAGAGCTCCGTGTGCGTGCCTCTTCCGGGGCTGCATCGCGCGCCGGGCCCCGGGCCCCGGAGGGGTGCACGATGAGTGAACGCGACATCCGCGAGATCCTCGCCCAGGAGCTGGCGTCGACGGCCGCCTGGAGACGGGACGCGGCCGATGCGCACCCCGACCAGCCGGCCCATGCCCGCAGCGCATCGGCGCTCGACCGGCTGACGCACTACATCCGGTCGCTTCCTGACGACGATCCCCGGCTGCGCGCGCTCGCCGGCGCGAACCGCGACCCGGACTTCTTCCTCATCGGCGGCGAGGGCACCCGGAGCCTCATCGACCAGTACGGCATCGAGAGCGCTCGGGATCCGGAGTCGGCGGGGAATGCCTTCCTCGACCGGCTGGTCGACGCGTCGCATGCCGACGATACCGACGCCGAGTCGCGCCGGACGCCGCCCGCGGCCGGTTGATCGCCGCTCCGCGCCGTGCGCTCTACGAGTCGCCGTCCCCGACGCCGGGGTGTCGCTCGCGAGCCGCGTTGCACAGGCCACCCTCAGCCCGGTACCGGGTGCGGGTGTGCGTCCCGTCGCAGAAGGGGCGCAGGCGCGAGCGGCCGCAGCGGCAGAGCGCGACGGTGCGCCGGCCGACGTCGATCTCGCGGCCGTCGACGTCGACGAGCGCGAACGGCCCGCGCACGATCAGCGGCCCGTCGGGGTAGGGCGTGATCACCGCGCGCTCATCCATGGATGCGCACGTACCCCGCCGGCGCCGGCGTCATGCCGGCCGCCGCCTCGGTGGTGTCCGCCGCCCGCGCGGCGATGGCGGCGGGCCCGGCCGTCCGGGCGAGCTCGCGCTGCTCCTGCGGCTCGTCCCGGGCCGCGCGCAGGCGCACCCGGTCGAGGGCGGCCGGCGCCGCGTGGCGGGCGACCCGTTCCAGCACGCGGGCGACAGCCTCGCGCGCGGGCACCGGCCGGCCGCCGTCGAGATCGACCAGCTCGGCCTCCATCCCGAAGCGCATCGCCCGCCAGCGGTTCTCCTGGATGCGCATCGTGTCGGGCGCCGGCAGGCGCTCGCCGCCGTCGAGGCGCTCGCAGAGGTCGGCGACCAGCGCGCGCGTGAGGGCGACCAGCCCGAGGGTGTCCTCGAGCGAGCCCTGGGTGTCCGGCGCGCGCAGCTCGATCGTGCCGTGGCGCACGTTCAGGCGGCACTCCCACCACAGCTGGGCCGGGTCGGGGATCGCGCCCGTCCGCCGGCCCCACTCGAGCAGCTCCTCCAGCGCCGCCCAGGAGGCCAGAGGCGGGCCGACGCCCTGATGCGGCAGCGCGTCGGCGAGCATCGGCCGGACGGTCGCGAGGCCGCTGTCCCGGCCGCCGACGAAGGGCGCGTTGGCCGCCAGGGCGGTGAAGAGCGGCGCGTACCCGCGCATGGCGTTGTAGACGGCGAGCGCCCGGTCGGGGCCGGCCACGCCGACGTGGACGTGCAGGCCGCTCGCGAGCGCGCCCAGCCGCGCGCCGAGCCGATGGTGCTCCACGATCGCCTCGTACCGCTCGCCGGGATGGAAGTCGTCGGCCGGAAGCGCGAGCGGGTGGGTGCCGAGCCCGGCGATCCGCAGCCGTCCGGCGAGCACGTCCACGAGCCGCGTCCGGGCGGCGCGCAGGTCGCCCACCGCGTCCGCGGGCGACGCGCCCGCGCCGCTGACGAGCTCGATCTGGGCCGACCACAGCTCCGGGTGCGCCCACGACTCGCCGATCTCCGCCAGGATCCACTCCGAGGCGGGGGCAGGCTCGAGGGTGAAGGGATCGAGCAGGAGCAGCTCCTCCTCGGCCCCCACCGTCAGGTCGGAGACGTCCTCGAAGGCACGGCGCATGGGGCTTGCGGTCGACACGTGCGGCCGACCCTACCCCCGTCAGCGGCGGCATAAACGGCGTCGCGCCTGGGTACGGCCGAGGCGTGCCACAGGCCTCCGCCGCACCCGCCCAGACCGTCGCCACACCGGCGACTCCGCGGCTGCCCGCGCCGCGCGGCCCCGTGAGCACCGCGGTGCTCGGGGCGCTGGCGGGATCGCCCGGCCCGATCTCGGTGCCGTCGCCGACGGACGGCGACCCCCTCGCCGAGGACGACCTCCAGCTCGCGCTGTACGTCTGCTACGAGCTTCACTACCGCTCGTTCGCGGAGGTCGACGAGGCGTGGGAGTGGGATCCGCGCCTGCTGACGATCCGGGCCGAGCTCGAGGCCCTCTTCGAGGCGGCGCTGCGGCGGGCGGTCGCGGTCCGGCCGGTGGAGCCGGAGGCCGTCGAGGCCGAGCTGCGGCGGATGGTGGCCGACGACGACGGCCCGCCGCTCTCGCGGACGCTGGAGCGCGAGGCGAGCCTGGAGCAGTTCCGGGAGTTCATGATCCATCGATCGGCGTACCAGCTGAAGGAGGCCGATCCGCACTCGTGGGCGGTGCCGCGGTTGACCGGGCGCGCGAAGGAGGCGCTGGTCGAGGTGCAGGCAGACGAATACGGCGGCGGCCGCCCCGGCCGCATGCACGCCTCGCTCTTCGCCGCATCGATGCGCGCGGTCGGACTCGACGACACGTACGGCGCCTACCTGGATGCCATCCCCGGGTCGACCCTCGCGACCGTGAACCTGATGTCGCTGCTCGGTCTGCACCGGCGGCTGCGCGGCGGGATCGTCGGCCACCTGGCGGTCTTCGAGATGACCTCGCCGGAGCCGAACCGCCGGTACGGCAACGGCCTGCGGCGGCTGGGGTTCGGCCGCGAGGCGACCGAGTTCTTCGACGAGCACGTCGAGGCCGACGCGGTGCACGAGGCGGTCGCGGCGCACGACCTGGCGCAGGGGCTCGCCCTCGCCGAGCCCGACCTGGTGCAGGACATCCTCTTCGGCGCCGCCGCCCTCCTGCATCTCGAGGCCCGGTTCGCCGGCCACCTGCTCGGCCGGTGGGCGGCCGGCGGGTCGTCTCTAGCCCGATGCTGACCCGGTTCCGCGACCTGCGGTTGCTGACCCCGCCGGGGGTGTTCGCGCCGCGCTCCGACGCCGGCGTCCTGCTCGACGCCGCGCTCCCGCGGCTGCACGGCGACGTGCTCGACCTGTGCGCCGGCTCGGGCGTGCTGGCGCTGGCCGCCGCCCCGTACGCCGGGTCCGTGCTCGCCGTCGACCTCAGCCGCAGAGCGGCCGCGACGATCCGGGCCAACGGGCTCCTGAACCGGCGCGCGGTGGAGGTGCGGCGGGGAGACCTGTTCGCGGCCGTCGGCTCCCGCCGCTTCGACGTGATCCTGACCAACCCGCCGTACGTGCCGACGCCGCCGGAGGCTCGATCCGAGGGCGGGGCGAGGGCGTGGGAGGGCGGCCCGCGCGGGCGGGATCTGCTCGACCGCATCTGCGCCGGCGCCGCCGAGCGCCTGCGCCCCGGAGGCGAGATCCTGATCGTCCAGTCCGCCCTCGCCGACATCGCCCGGACCCTCGAGCTGCTGCGCGGCGACGGGCTCGCCGCCGACGTCATCGCCGAGCAGCGGGGCCCGTACGGCACGATCGCCCGGTCGCGTATGGACTACCTGGAAGCGTCGGGGCTCGTCGCAGACCGCAGCGCCCCCGAGCGGGTCGCCGTGGTCTGCGGCCGCCGCGCGGCGGACGAGAAGCCGGTGCCGGGCGACCGCCGCCAATCGCGCGCCGCGACGCGCGCGTCCGCCGGCTGAGCTTCGGGCGGCGCGGGCGGCGCCGGGCGAGGGCGGGGTTGGGGAGCGGGCAGTCGTTCGTCCGGGGGGCGGGCGGTCGTTCTTCCGGGGGCGGGCACTTGCCCGGGGACAAGGCACTTGTCGCGTGCGACATGTGCCATTTGCAGTTTCCCGACACTCTTGTCACACCTCGACACCCACACGCGACACCTCGGTCGGCACACTCAAGTGCATGCCGTGGACCTCGCCGCCCACCCTCTACAAGGCCCGGAACGTCCCCACCAAGCAGCCGGTGTGCGCGATCTGCGTGGATCGCACCCGGGGCAGGACGCAGCGCGTCCAGCTCACCCACCGCGTCATCGTGTGGCTGTGCGAAGACCACGCCGGCCGTGACTTCCAGACGCGGCGGAGCGGCAGGGACTTCGTCACCACCCTGGCCGCCGTGTGGAAGGCCAACGACTGCCTCACGGCCGCCCGCGGCAAGGCGCTGGCCGCCCACCTCGACCGCCTCCGCGGATCGGCACCGCAGCGGCCGCGCCCCGGCAGCTACGCCTGGCCCGACCTCCGCCGCAGCGTCGAGGCGGGGTACGCGGCCGGGGCGACGCCTGGCGAGACCGCGCCCGCCGTGCACGCTCGCTATGCGGGCTGCCCCGCCCGCCCCCCGAGCACGCGCACCATCCAACGCTGGCACGCCCAGCGCAGGTGGCTCGCACAGCCGCCCTAGCCGACGACCGACCGGCCGGCGGACGGCTCGAGCACGGCGCGCAACGTGGTGAGCGCCTCGCGCAGCATGCGCGAGACCTGCATCTGGCTGACGCCGAGCTCGTTCGCGATGACGCGCTGCGGCTGGCCGCGGCCGAAGCGCAGGACGATCGCGCGCCGCTGCTGGAGGGGCAGCCGGCGCAGCGCCCAGACGAGGTCGATGCGCAGCTCGGTCAGCTCGTACCCCTGATCCGCGACGGCCGCCGCCCGGGCCGCCTGGCCGGGCCCGTCGTCGCTCACCTCCGTGTACTGCGCGGCTCGGTAGGAGCGGCGCGCTTCGAGGGCGGCCGCGACGTCCCGCGCGTCGGCGTCGAGCGCGGCCGCGGTCTCCTCCAGGGATGGGGTGCGGCCGCTCGCCTGCGCCTGGCGGTTGCGCTCGATCGTCGCCCGGCGCCCGAGATCCTGCAGCGGCCGGGACACCTGGACGGCCCAGCCGTGATCGCGGAGCAGGTGGCGCACCTCGCCGTGCACGAGCGCGGCGGCGTAGGTGACGAACCGCGCCCGCCGATCCGGCTGGAACCGGTCGATCGCCGTGATGAGGCCGATGACGCCCGCCTGTCGCAGATCCTGGTCGGAAAACCCCGCGGACGGGTAGTTGCGGACGATCGCGCGCACGAGCCGCTGGTGGCGCAGGATCAGCGTTTCCCGCGCCTCGCCGTCCCCGGCCTGCGCCGCTGCGACGAGGCGCTCGTCCGACGTCGCGGCCAGCAGGCTGCGCGCGAGCCGCGGGAGCTCCCCTCCGGCCCTAGCGTCACCGCTCCAGACCAACGGCATCCCCTCCCGAGAGACGTCTGGCCTGGATTCGACCGGAACGACGATCGTACCACGGCATGGTGGCCGGCCTGACCGCCGGCCGCGCCCACGGACGGTGCTCTAGAAGCCCATGCCGGGGCGCATGTCGGTCGCCGTCGCGGCGTTCCCCAGGAACGTGGTGACGCCGAGCGCCTCCTCGAACGAGCGCAGCATGGAGTAGTGCGTGTAGAAGGTGGGGTCGGCGACCGGCTGCACCCCCGCGGCGATCGCGATCGTCACGACATGGCAGGACGGGTCGGTGTTCGCCGGATCGGCGCAGTCCTCGCCGGGGGTGCCGCCCTGGCCCTCGTCGAAGGTGACCAGCACCAGCGTCTGACCGGCCTGGTAGTCGGGCGTCGCCTGGATCGCCTGGATCGTGCCCGAGAGCCAGGTGTCCATCGACTGGGTGAAGCTCTGCGGGTCGCTCGCCCCGGTGCAGCCGGTCTGCCAGTGGTGGTTGTGGCACTGGTTCGGCGTCAGCCACGTGAACGCGGCCGTGGGAAGCGCGGTCGCGCCGGTGTCGGACGGCGCCATCGGAAGGTCGTACAGCAGACAGTCGGCCGCGATCGCCGGGTACCAGAAGGCGGGATCGTGCCCGTGCTTGTAGTGCGGGCCCTTCACGCCGCAGTTGGCGGCCATCGACTCCTCGAGGTCGTTCCAGGACGACACCTGCTCGTAGATCGACGGGTTGGTGCTGTTCTCGTGGGTGCCCGTCGCGAATCCGGAGGTGGCCGCCATGTAGTTCGGCTGGCTGGGATGCGTCTCGTTGTGGAAGTTCGTGGCGAGCGCGCACTGCGACGCGAGCTGGTTGAGGTACGGCGCGTCGGCGTCGGCGATCGTGTCGTCGTAGGCGAGGTTCTCCTCCATGATCACGACCACGTGGGTGTACGTCGCCGGCGGCGCCGGCAGCAGGCCGCACGGGTCGGGTGCCGGGGCGGTCGCGCCCGGCACGGCGGCCGCGGCCGTTCCCGCGCACGGGATGAGCGCAGCCGCTCCCGCAAGAAGCAGGACGCCCAGCCACCGCGCACGTCGGAACCCGCCCATCGACCGGACATGTTATCCGCTCAGCGCCCGTTCCCTGCGGACGCTCACAGAAACTTGAATTCTGGTGTGCAATGACCGGTGACGGGCACCGGTATGCACGCGCCTCCGCCGTCGCCCGCCGGGCGGCGGCAGCTTGACCTGCGCCGGTCATCGGTCTACTGTCGACAGTCATGCCGGAAACGCGACACGCGGTCATCGTCGGCGGCGGGCACAACGGGCTCGTCGCGGCCTTCTACCTCGCCCGTGCGGGCCTCGAGCCGCTCGTGCTCGAGCGGCGCCCGTTCGTGGGCGGGGCCTGCAACACCGAGGAGTTCGCGCCCGGCTTCCGCGCCTCCACCGGCGCCTACGTGCTCTCGATGCTGCGCGAGCCGATCTGGCGCGACATGCGCCTGGCGCGGCGCGGCCTTGTCGTCGACCCGGCCGGGCCCAGCCTGAACCTGTTCGCGGACGGCACCACGTTCATGCTCGACGATGACGTCGGGACGACCCAGGAGGAGATCCGGCGGTTCTCGAAGGCCGACGCGGCCGCGTTCCCGGCGTTCGAGGCGGAGCTGGCCGGTCTGGGCGAGGCGATCCGGCCGATGTTCGACTGGACGCCGCCCAACCCCGGCCTCGAGAGCCCCCGCGACCTGCCGCGCCTCCTGCACCTGGGAACCCGCGCCCTGCGCTACCGCCGCCGGCTGCTCGGGGCGGGCTATCTCTTCTCGACCTCCGTCTCGCAATACCTGGACGAGTGGTTCGAGTCGGACGTGCTGAAGGCGGCGCTCGGATGGCACGCGATCAACGACAGCGTCGCCGGCCCGTCGACGCCGGGGACGGCCTACGTCCTCCTGCACGACCACGCTGCCGAGGTGGCCGGCGGCGGCGCGCGCAGCTGGGGGTTCGTGCGCGGCGGCATGGGCGTCGTCACCGAGCTGATGGCGGACGCCGCCCGGGAGGCCGGCGCCGAGATCCGGACGGACGCCGAGGTGGAGGCGGTGCTCACCGAGGGCGGCCGGGCCGTCGGCGTGCGTCTTGCCGGAGGCGAGGAGGTGCGCGCGGGCGTCGTGCTCTCGAACGCCGATCCCAAGCGCACCTTCCTGACGCTGTGCGAGCCGTCCGACCTGCCGGCCTCGTTCCTGGCCGGGATTCGGGCCTACCGGTGCAACGGCACGAGCATCAAGATCAACCTGGCCGTGTCCGAGCTCCCGCGGGCGGCCGCGATGGGCGGGAACGGCGCTGTGCAGCCCTACCACCGCGGGATCGTCGAGCTGAGCCAGCCCCTGCTCGACATGGACCGGGCCCAGTCGCTCGCGCTGCGGGGCATCCCCGCCGACGACCCCCACATCGAGCTCTGCTTCCCGACGGTGCACGACCCGTCGCTCGCGCCGCCGGGCCGTCACGTCGTCACGATCGACGTGAACTCGCAGCCGTATCACCTGGCCGAGGGCGACTGGGACGCGATCCGTGAGGCGGCGGCCGACCGGGCGATCGCCCAGATCGGCGCGCTCTTCCCGAACCTGGAGGGCGCGATCCTGCACCGCCAGGTGCTCTCGCCGCTCGACCTCGAGCGGGTCATCGGCCTCACCGGCGGCCACGCCCTGCACGGCGACATGGGCGCCGACCAGCTCTTCTCGCTGCGGCCGGTGCGCGGATACGCCGACTACCGCACGCCGCTCCCCGGCCTCTACCTGTGCGGGGCGGGCACGCATCCCGGGGGCGGGGTCACCGGTGCGAACGGACGCAACTGCGCCCGCGAGGTGGTGAGGGACGCGCGGGCGGAGCGCCGTGCCGCGGCCGCCCGCCGCCTGGGCCGGCGCGTCGCCGGCGGCCTGACCCGTCCCGCGTAGCTACTCGAGCCGGTTCAGCTTGGAGAGGTAGTACGCAGCCGCGGCCATCACGCCCGAGGCGGCCAGCAGGAGCGCGCTCAGGGCCGCGCCCTGGCCGAGGTCGCCGCTCTCGGTGATCAGCTCGGCGTTCAGCTGGCCGAGCATGTACGAGCCGGTCCCGCCCACCAGCGTCGGCGTGGCGAACTCGGTGTAGAGCGGGATGTAGACGAGGATGATGGCGATGAAGATGCCCGGAGCCGCGAGCGGCAGGAGGATGCGGCGGGCGCGCACCGTCCAGCTCGCCCCCAGGTCGGTGGCCGCCTCGATCAGCGCCGGGTCGATGGCCTTCATCGCGGCGTACACGGGGATGACGGTGTAGGTGATGTAGCTCGTGGACAGCACGACCACCACCGCGAACTTGTCGAAGAGGAGCCAGCTCAGCGGGTGGTGCGAGCTCACGAGCCCGACGGCCTCGAGCGCCCGGTTCAGGATCCCCTCGCGCCCGAGCACCACCCGGTACGCGTAGATGCGAACGATCGGGTTGAGCTCGTCGGCGAGCACCAGGAGCAGGATCAGCGGCAGCTCCCAGCGCCCGGCGCGGAAGGCGAGCACGTACGCGAGCGGGAGCCCGACCGCGAGCTGCACCAGCATGGTCACGGTGGCGATCTCGGCGGTGGTGACCGCGATCCGCCGATAGCTGCCCGTGTGGAAGATCGTCGAGAAGTTGTCGAACGTCCAGCCGCCCACGTTGAAGAGCGAGTTGTGCTGGAAGCCGATCAGAAACAGCGTCAGGAGCGGCGCCACGAACAGCAGCCCGAGCAGGATGAGCGGCGCCGACAGCAGCCACCACGGCGTCATCCCGCGCGCCAGCCGCCGGCGGCGCGTCTGGCCCGCCGTGTGGGCGGCGGCGCTCACCTGATCACGTCCACGACGGTGGCCGTCTGGCTGCTCGCGTCGCCGTCACCCCGGGCGAGCAGGCGCCACACGCCCCACACGAGCAGGACCTGCACGAACGAGATCAGCGTCGAGCTGGCGTTGATGATCGGCAGGTTGGGGGCGCGCCGCAGCTCGGAGTACACCCACACCGGGAACGTCTCGTCATAGCCGCCGACGAAGAAGTCGATCTCGAAGTTGTTGAACGACCACGAGAACGCAAAGATCGCGGCGGCGCAGAGGGACGGCGTGAGCTGGGGCAGGATGATGTGGCGCAGGAGCTGGAACCGTGAGGCGCCGAGGTCGATCGCCGCCTCCTCCTGAACCGTCTCGAACCGCACGAGCCGCGCCGCCACGATCGCCACCACGAGCGGGAAGGTGCAGATGACCTGCACGGCCGTGACCGAGTGCAGCGACAGGGGGAAGAGCCCGGGCACGTGGTAGTGGAAGAAGAAGATCGCGGCGCCGACCCCGATCATGAGCCAGGGCACCACGAGCGGCGCGCCGACCAACCCGGCCACCGCGCCGCGCAGCCGGAACCGGAACCGGGTGACGGCGAACGCGCACATCGTGCCGAGCACCATGCTGATGGCGGTGACGATCGTGGCCACGAGGAGCGAGTTCAGGATCGCCGAGCGCAGGTCGGTGTTCGACCACGCGTCCCGGTACCACTGGGTCGTGAACCCGCTCCAGTCGAGGGCGATGATGGTCGAGTGGTCGAACGAGAGCACTGCCAGCAGCACGATCGGCCCGAACAGGATCAACATGACGACGAACACCAGCGCGGTGCTGGCGATGCCCGGGAGCAGGCGCTGAATCCGCACCCGGGCGGGCACGGTCCCCGGCGCGCGGTCGTCCCGCGCCGATGGCAGGCTCAGCCGCTCTTCACGTCCTGCCACACCTGCACCCATGCTGTGTAGTTGGCCGGCTCGGATGCCGGGATCGGATTGAGGAGCTTCTGGTTGTTGCCCGAACGGTCGAGCACCGACTTGGGAAGCGCCGCGCGGGCCTTGACGTTGGCGATCCGGTAGAACCACGTCTTCGCCTCGTAGGTCTCGGCCTCGACGCTGGCGTACCAGTTCAGCATCGCGTAGGCGGCGTTCAGGTTGTGGGCGTGGGCGCTGATGCCGTACCCGCACGTCCACTCGAGCGACCCCTCCTTCGGCAGCACGAAGTCGTTGGGGACGCCTGACTTCTGGATCGTGTAGGCGTCGTCGCGGTAGCCGGTCGAGATCCAGATCTCGCCGGTCTTGTACAGCTGCTCGTTGTCGGTGTCGCTCTCCCACCAGGTACGGAACTGGCTTCGGTGCGCGATCAGGAAGTTCTTCACCTGATTCAGCTGGGCGTCCGTCATGTGCAGCGGATCCTTGATGCCGATCGCGAGCGCGCCGGCATCGATCGCCGTGACGGGGTTGTCCTCGATCGACGCCCAGCCCGAGTACTTGGGATTGAACAGGTCCTTCCAGGAGGTGGGGGCGGGCTTCACATGCCGCGGGTCGTACTGGATGCCGCCGTCGCCGGCGTCGACGGGGATCACGTAGACCTTGCCGTCGGACTCGACCCCCGGCAGCTTCTTGAGCTCCGGGTCGATGTACTTCCAGTTCGGGATCTTCGAGATGTCCAGCGGCCGGTAGACGCCCAGCCGCACCTCCTCGGCCGCGTTCTCGTCGACGCACGTGTTGATCACGTCGGGCGAGACCGCGCCGGTGCGCAGCTTGGTGAGCGCCTGCGTGCTCGACTGGAACGCCTGCGTCTTCAGCTGCACCTTGGGGTACTCGGCCTTGAAGCTGCGCACGTAGCCCGGCGTGAAGCCGTCCTCGTAGGCGTACACCTCGAGCGGCCCGGACACCTTCTGCGGTGACGTGTTCACGCTCGCGTCGCCGCCCGAGCTCGACCCGCTGCCACATCCAGCCGTCGCCGTCAGCATCAGCACCGGCGCCGCGAGCGCCACTAGCCAGGGTCGTCGCCTCATGTCACCCTCCCCGGTCACCCCCCGGCAGTCTCCGGTTCGAGCGACCTGTCGACAGTCGACAAGTCTCGCAGGTTGCCCTCGGGGTGTCAAGGTAGACTGTCGACATGCGACCGCTGCGCGCCCGCAAGCCGCTGGCCGAGGAGGCTGCTGACCAGATCCGGCAGGATATCCTGGCTGGCCGGCTCGGGCAGGGCGAACGGTTGGTCGAGCTGCGTGTGGCCACCGCCCTGAACATCAGCCGTGGCCCCGTGCGGGAGGCGTTCAAGCTGCTGCGCGCCGAGGGCCTGCTCCAGGAGGAGCCCAACCGCGGCACGTACGTCGTGCGCCTCTCGCACGACGACGTGCGCGAGATCTACGACCTGCGCGCTGCGATCGAATCGCGCGCCGCAAAGCTGCTCGCCCGCGCCGGCCGGCCCGCCGACCTCGCCGAGCTGGGGCGGGCGCTCGACGAGCTCGAGCGGGCGGCCGGTCGCCGCGACGTCACCGCCGTCTCGCAGACCGACCTCGCCTTCCACGAGACGCTCTGCCGGCTGACGGGGAACGGCCGGCTGCACGCGGTCTTCATGCGTCACGTGCCGGTGGTGCGGACGCTGATCCGGCTCGACGAGCACCTGTACTCCTCTCCCGAGGAGATCGCCGGCGAGCACCGGCCGATGCTCGAGGCGATCAAGGCCCGCGACCCGGAGCTGGCCGCAGCCCGGTTCGAGGCGCACGTCGAGCACGCGTTCGGGCTGGTGGCCGAGTACATCGACCATCTGCCGGGCGCGCACGACGGCTAGCGAGCGGCGCCGCCGACATCGTCGACTGTTGACAGTCCGCAACGCGGGTGGGTACGATTGGCCCGACGCGCCGGCGACGGGCCGGCGGCGCCGAACCGTCGCACCCGAAGCCAGGAGGCCGTATGCCCGACCTGACGATCTCACGCATCGTCGCCCGCGAAGTGCTCGACTGCCGCGGCCTCCCCACCGTCCAGGTGGACCTGACGCTGTCCGACGGCACCGTCGGCCGCGCCGACGTCCCGGCCGGGCGCTCGACGGGATCGGGTGAGGCCCGTGAGCTGCGCGACGGCGGCACCCGGTTCGGCGGGTTCGGCGTGCGGGCGGCCGTCGAGAACGTGCGCGACCGGATCGGCCCTGCGCTCGCCGGGATGCCCATCGCCTCGCAGCTCGAGGTCGACCGGGCCCTGCTCGAGCTGGACGGCACGCCGGACAAGTCCGGCCTGGGCGCGAACGCGGTCCTGGGCGTCTCGCTGGCCGCCGCCCGGGCCGCGGCCGCCGCGGCGGGCGAGCCGCTCTACCGGCACCTGCGCCGCCACGCCCACGTGCTGCCGGTGCCGCTGGTCAACCTGATCAACGGCGGCAAGCACGCGTCGAACGACCTCGACTTCCAGGAGTTCATCGTGATGCCGGTGGGCGCGGAGAGCCTGCTGCACGCGCTCCAGATGAGCACCGAGATCAACCTGGCGCTGGGCGAGATCCTGCTGGCCCGGTTCGGCAAGGTGGCCCTGAACACCGGCGACGAGGGGGGCTACGCCCCGCCGATGTCGAGCCCCGACGAGGCGCTCGGGTTCCTGCACGAGGCGGCCGAGCGGGCCGGCTACGCGGACGACGTCGTCTACGGCCTCGACTGCGCGGCCACGCACCTCTACGACGAGGCGTCGGGCACCTACACGGTCGACGGCGAGCGCTACGACCGCGCCGCGCTGATCGAGCTGTACGACCGCCTGATCGCCGACTACGGCATCGTGACGATTGAGGATCCCCTGCACGAGCAGGACTTCGAGGGGTTCGCCGAGCTGACCGCCGCCACCGGCATCCAGATCGTCGGCGACGACCTGTTCGTGACCAATCCGGGCCGGGTGGCGAAGGGCATCGGCCAGGGGGCGGCCAACGCGCTGCTCTGGAAGGTGAATCAGATCGGCACGCTGACCGAGGCCCTCGACGCGGCCGACCTGGCGCTGCGGTCCGGGTACCGGGTGGTCGTCTCGGAGCGCTCCGGCGAGACCGAGGACGCGATCATCGCCGACCTGGCCGTCGCGCTGGACGCCGGCCAGATCAAGACCGGTGCGCCGGTTCGCGGCGAGCGCACGAGCAAGTACAACCGCCTGATCGCGATCGAGGAGGAGCTGGGCGCGACGGCCGTCTATCCCGGCCGCAGCGTCGTCCGCGGTCCGGAGCTCGTTGCGTGAACGCGACGCGCCCCGCCGTGATCGGCAACCGCGCCGCGCTGCTCTCGCACGGCCCGGTGGAGCTGCGCGCGGCCGTCCTGGACGTCGTCGAGGCGGGGCTCGCCGCCTGCGACCCGGGCGAGGCGGTCGAGCGGGTGGTGGCGCTCGACGGCCCGAGGCTGGTCGTCGACGGGGTCCCGCATGACCTGTCGACCGGCCGGGTGCTCGTGATGGGCGCAGGCAAGGCGACGCTCGCGATCGCATCCGCGCTGTGCCGCATCCTGGGCGAGAGGATCGACGGCGGGCTGGTGGTCGTCCCGCGCGGGCATGCCCGCCCGCTGGGGCGGATCGACGTGCTCGAGGCCGACCATCCGCTCCCGACCGAGGCCAGCCTGGCCGCCGCCCAGCGGCTGGCGCAGCTGGCGCGGACGGTGGCCGAGGGCGACACCGTGCTCGGCTGCTTCACCGGCGGCTCCTCGGCGCTCGTCTCGCTGCCGGCGCCCGGTGTGACGCTGGAGGAGAAGCACGAGCTGCACAAGCTGCTCGTCCGCTCCGGGGCCGGGATCGGCGAGGTGAACGCCGTCCGCAAGCACGTCTCCGGCATCAAGGGCGGACGGCTGGCCGAGGCGATGGCGGGCGCCCGGATCGTGAACCTGACCGTCTCGGACGTCTCCGGGGGCGCCCTGGATGCAATCACGGACCCGACGGTGCAGGATACGACCACGGTGGACGACGCGATCGAGGCGCTGCGCATCCATGGCCTGTGGGACCGGGTGGCCGGTTCGGTGCGCCGCCACCTGGAATCGGGCGGTGCCGAGTCGCCCTTGCTCGAGCGCGTCTCGGTGCACACCGTGGTGCTCGTCGACGGCGAGACGGCGTGTGAGGCGATGGGCGCGCGGGCGACCGAGCTCGGCTACCGGCCCATCGTGCTCTCGACCAGCCTCGAGGGCGAGAGCCGGGAGGTGGGCGCAACGCTCATCGACCTCGGCCGGGAGTCGGCCCGCAGCGGCCGGCCGTTCACGGCGCCGTGCATGTTGATCGGCTGCGGGGGCGAGACCACCGTCACCATCCGCAACAGCGCTGTGCTCGGCGCGGGCGGGCCCAACCAGGAGGCCTGCCTGGGCGCGGCGCTGCGGCTGCGGGAGGCCGAGTCGGTCGCGGCCGCGTTCCTCGACACGGACGGGGCGGACGGAGGCTCGGACGCCGCCGGGGCGATCGTGGACGGCGACACCGCCGCCCGGGCCGCGGCTGCCGGCATCGACCTGCGCGGAGCGCTCCACGCGCACACGTCCGCCGCCGCGCTCGGCGCCCTCGACGACCTGATCGTGACAGGCTCCACCGGGACGAACGTCAACGACATGTTCGCGATCGGGGTCGCGACGGGAGGTGGTGGATCGTGAGCGAGCCGGCGCGCGACGGGGAGATCCGGTTGGAGCGCGTCACGAAGCGCTTCGGTCCGGTCGTGGCGGTGAACGACGTGTCGTTCACGATCCGCGGGGGCGAGTTCTTCTCGATGCTGGGGCCCTCCGGCTGCGGCAAGACGACGTCGCTGCGGATGATCGCCGGCTTCGAGCAGCCCGATGCCGGCCGCGTGCTGCTCCAGGGCGAGGACGTGACCTGGGTCTCGCCCCGGAAGCGCAACGTCAACATGGTCTTCCAGGCCTACGGGCTCTTCCCGCACATGACGGTCGACCAGAACGTCGCGTTCGGGCTCGAGATCAAGCGGGTGGGGAAGACCGAGCGTGAGCGGCGGGTGGCCGAGATGCTTCGGATCGTCAGGCTCGACGGCTACGAGAAGCGGCGCCCGGCCCAGCTCTCGGGCGGCCAGCAGCAGCGCGTCGCCCTGGCCCGCGCCCTCGTCAACCGACCGGCGGCGCTCCTGCTCGACGAGCCGCTCGGGGCGCTCGACCTCAAGCTGCGCAAGGAGATGCAGCTCGAGCTGAAGGCGGTGCAGGGCGAGACGGGGACGACGTTCGTCTACGTCACGCACGACCAGGAGGAGGCGCTCACGATGAGCGACCGCATCGCCGTGATGAACGGCGGCGTGGTCGAGCAGCTGGCCGGCCCGCGCGAGCTGTACGAGCGCCCGGCGACGGCCTTCGTGGCCGGCTTCATCGGCACCTCCAATCTGATCATGCTGCGCGTCGACCGCCGCGCCGACGGGATGGTGCAGATGGACCTCGGCGAGGCGGGACGGATCGTGGCCCCCGACCCGGGCAGGGCCGCGGAGTCGCTCCAGCTCACGGTGCGGCCCGAGAAGATCAAGCTCAAGCCGGTCGCCGGCGACTCCTGCCACGTCCAGGGGATGGTGTCCGAGGTCGTCTACCTCGGCTCGACGACGCAGATGATCGTCGAGCTGCCCACCGGTGAGCGCCTGGCCGTGCACCGCCTCAACGACGACGCCGCCGGGCCCGACCCGGCCGGCGGCGACCGGGTGACGCTGCACTGGGCGGCGGAGCACAGCTTCGTCATCGGAGGCGAGGCCGCCGCGCCCGTCGCGGAGGGGGCGACGATCGCGTGACCGATGCCCCCCGGATCGCCGTCCCGCCGCCGGGCCCGCGCAGCCGCGAGCTGCTCGGCCGGGCGGAGGGCATGTTCTACCCGGGGACGGCCCACGGCCTGGCGCCGTTCGTGGTCGCCCGCAAGGACGGGTACACGATCACCGACGTCGACGGCAACGTCTACCTCGACCTGATCTCCGCCTCGGCATCGGTGCCGCTGGGCGCCGGCCGCGAGGACATCGCCGCGCCGGCCGTCGAGGCCCTGCGCCGCTACGGCAACGAGGACAGCCACACGATGGCGAGCGAGCCGATGATCGCGCTCGCCGAGCGGCTGCTCGCGATCGTGCCGGAGGGGCTGACCCGGGTCGACCTGGCCCTGAACGGCACGGAGGCGGTCGAGACGGCGATCAAGATGATGCGCCGGGCGACGGGTCGCCCGGTCGTGATCGGGTTCTTCTCCCAGTATCACGGCGAGTCGACGACCACCGCGACGCTCGGGGCGGAGCAGAGCGACATCAGCCGCGGGATGCGCACGTTCGCGCCCGGCTTCGCGCACGTGCCCTACCCGCACCCGTACCGCTCGCCGCTGGGGCCGACGCGCGCGGGCGGGAGCGGAGACGCCACGGTCGACTACATCCGCGACCACCTCCTCTTCCACGCCCTGCACCCGGGCGACGTGGCGGGCGTGATCGTCGAGCCGATCGTCGGCTCGGGCGGGGTGCTGGTGCCGCCGGACTCCTTCTGGCCGGCGCTCGAGGAGCTGTGCCGGGAGCACGACTGGCTGCTCTGCGCCGACGAGGTCAAGACGGGGTTCGGGCGCACGGGGCGCATGTTCGCCGTCGAGCACTGGGGCGTCCGCCCCGACCTCATGTGCCTGGGCAAGGGCATGGGCGGCGGCGTGATGCCGATCGGCGCCGTGGTCGGTACCGAGCGGGCGATGGGGTTCGACGACGTCCCCACCGGCAGCACCTGGGCGTGGCTGCCCGCCGCCTGCGCGGCGGCGCTGCGGACGATCGAGATCTTCGCCGAGGAGGACGTGCTCGGGAATGTCCGCGCGCTCGAGCGGGTCGCCGTCGAGGAGCTCCGGCGGATCGCCGAGCGGCACGAGCAGGTCGGCGACGTGCGCGTGCGCGGCTGCTACCAGGCGATCGAATTCGTGCGTGACCGCGAGACCCGGGAGCGTCACCCCGAGCTGCAGGAGCGGGTGGCACGGGAGGCGCTCGCGCGCGGCGTGCTGGCCGACTCGAGCACGACGTCGTACAACATCCAGCCCTCCCTGGTGATGCCCCCGGACGACCTGCGGCGCGGCCTGGGGATCGTGGGCGAGGCGGTCGACGCGGCCGTCGCAGAGCTCGCGCGGTGGCCGGTTGCGGCGACGAGCTGACGCCGCCGGCGGCCACGACGCGATCGTCGTCGGGGCCGGCCACAACGGCCTCGTCGCCGCGTTCTACCTCGCCCGCGCCGGCCTGCGGACGCTCGTGCTCGAGCGCCGCGGGATCGTGGGCGGCGCCTGCGTCACGGAGGAGTTCGCGCCAGGCTACCGGGCCTCGCCGGGGGCGTACGTCCTGAGCGCCCTGCGGCCGGCGATCTGGCGCGACATGGCCCTGCGGGCGCGCGGCCTGCGGGTGAGCCCGGCCGGGCCGTCGCTGAACCTGTTCGCCGACGGCGCCTCCTTCGTGCTGCGCAACTCCGACGCCGAGACGGCGGACGAGATCCGACCGTTCGCGCGGGCCGACGCCGGCGCCTTCGCCGAGTTCAAGCGCGAGATGGCGGCGATCGGCGGGCTGCTCTTCCCGACCATGGACGGGCCGCCGGGCCCGATGCGGATCGGCCTGCGGGCCGCCCGCCGCCGGGGCGTCGCCGAGCGGGCGGCGGAGCTCCTGACGACGTCCGCGCGCCGCTACCTGGACGCCCGCTTCGAGTCGGAGCACGTGAAGGCGGCCCTGGGCTGGGACGCGATCTCGAACACGCTCGCGGGGCCGTCCGACTCCGGGACGGGCGTCGCCCTCCTGCACGAGCACGCGGCCGACCCGTCGGGCGCCGTGCCCTGGGGCTTCGTCCCCGGCGGCATGGGCGAGGTGACGCGGATGATGGCCGATGCGGCCCGCGAGCAGGGCGCGGAGATCCGCACCGAGGCGGAGGTGGCGCGGGTCGTCGTCCGGGACGGGCGCGCCCGCGGTGTCGAGCTGTGCGACGGCAGCTCCCTCCGCGCGCGGGTCGTGGTCTCGAACGCCGACCCCAAGCGCACCTTCCTGGGGCTGTGCGACCCGGCCGACCTGCCGGCCCGGTTCCGGGGCGCGATCCGCGCCTACCGCTGCCAGGGCGCCAGCTTCAAGCTCAACCTGGCGCTCTCGGGGCTGCCGGCGCTGGCCGGCCGCCGCTCCCCGGGAGACGAGCATCGCGGCCTGATCCAGGTGACGCTCCCGCTCGCGGAGATGGACCGCCAGCAGGACGACGCCCGCCGCGGCGTCCCGGCGGTCGACCCGCACCTGGAGGTGTGCTTCCCGACCGTCCACGACCCCTCGCTCGCGCCCGAGGGCGGGCACGTCGTCACCGTGGGCGCGCGCTCGCAGCCGTACGCGCTGGCCGGCGACGGCTGGGACGTGATCCGCGACCGGGTCGCCGACCGCGTCGTCGAGCAGCTGGGCCGCTTCTTCCCCGACCTGCCCAGCATGGTGGTCGGCCGGGAGGCGCTCTCGCCGCTCGATCTGGAGCGGCGGCTGGCGCTCACCGGCGGCCACCACCTGCACGGCGACATGCTCCCCGACCAGCTCTTCCTGCTGCGGCCGGTGCGCGGCGCCGCCGGCTACCGGGCGCCGATCCGCGGCCTCTACCTGTGCGGCGCCGGCACCCATCCCGGCGGCGGCGTGACGGGCGCGAACGGCCGCAACTGCGCGGGCGTCGTCGCCGCCGACCTGCGCCGCAGGCGCGTCCGAGGAGGATCGGCCGGTGGCTGACCTCCGTGCCGGCCCGTTCACGATCCTGGTCGAGGACCTCGACCACCCGGAGGGGGTCGCCTGGTCGCCCGACGGCGTGCTGTACGCCGGCGGTGAGGCGGGCCAGGTGTACGAGGTCACGCTCACGGGCGAGGCGCGCGAGGTGGCGACGACCGGCGGCAGCCTGCTCGGCCTGACGCTCGACGGTGACGGGCGCGTCTACGCCTGCGACTGCGAACGGCTCGAGGTCGTCCGCGTCGATCCCCGCACGGCCGCCTGCGAGGCCTACTCGTCGCTCGAGATGACGCTGCCGAACGCCTCCGCATTCGACGCCGCCGGCAACCTGTACGTCACCGACTCCGGCGACACGAAGGCCGACGACGGGCGCGTGATCCGGGTCGCGCCGGGGGGCGCGACGACGGTCTGGTGCGAGGCGGTTCCGCGCTACCCGAACGGGATCTGCCTGTCGGCCGACGGCCGCGAGCTGCTCGTGGTCGAGTCGTACCTGCCCGGCGTGTCGGCGCTCCCGATCCTGCCCGACGGGTCGGCGGGCGAGCCGCGGGTCGTGCTCGAGCTGCCGCGGACGGTCCCGGACGGGATCGCGCTCGACCGCGACGGGACGATGTACGTCGCCTGCTACCGGCCCGACCGGATCCTGCGCGCCCGGCCGGGTGGGGAAGTCGAGGTGCTGGCCGGCGACTGGGAGGGGATCGTGCTGAACGCGCCCACCAATCTGGCCTTCGCCGGGGCGGGCCTCGACGTGCTCGTGGCGACGAGCGTCGGCGAGACGCAGCTGGCCTCGGGCCCCGCCGACGTCCCCGGACTGCCGCTCGCGCGGCCGCGGGTGCCGTGAGCCGCCGCTTCGACGGGCGCGGGGTCGTCGTCACCGGGGCGGCGCGGGGCATCGGGCGCGCCATCGTGGCGGCATTCCAGGCCGAGGGCGCCCGGGTCGTGGCCGTCGACGTCCTGCCGGCGGTCGCCGAGGTACCCGGCGTGGAGGCGCTCGTGGCCGACCTGTCGCGGCCCGGAGCCGCGGGCGCGATGGTGGCCGACGCGGCCGGCCTGCTGGGACGGATCGACGTCCTCGTGAACAACGCGGCGGTGATGCCGGACGGCCCGCTTCTGGACGTGACCGAGGCCGAGTGGGATCGCACGTTCGCCGTCAACGTGCGCGCGGTGTTCTTCGCGAGCCAGGCGGCCGCCCGCCACATGGTCGAGCGCGGCGGCGGCGCGATCGTGAACCTGTCGTCCGCCAACGCGGTGCGCAGCGAGTCGCCGGAGGCGCCCTACAACGCCTCGAAGGCGGCGGTGATCGCGATCACCCGCAGCCTCGCGCACGAGCTCGGCCACCACGGCGTGCGGGCGAACTGCGTCGCGCCGGGCGAGACCCTGACGCCCGAGGAGGCGGCGGAGATGAGCCCCGGCGACCGCGCGGCCGAGCGCGAGTACGTGCGCCGGATCCCGCTGCGGCGGGTGGGACGGGCGGCGGAGCAGGCCGCCGCGGTGCTCTTCCTGGCCTCGGACGACGCGTCGTTCATCACCGGCGAGACCCTGGTCGTCGACGGCGGCGAGCTGGCCGGCGACTGGTACGACCGCTCCCAGGCCCCGTCCCTCCCCGACCACATCGAGGGCCTGGACGAATCGGGGTCAGACCCCGAACGGACCGCGTGACAGATTCGTGACACGTTTTGCGTGGGGTCTGACCCCGCCTGCGCGCGGGGGACTGTCCCCGCCGAAGCGGGGACAGTCCCCACTCTCAGCGGTCGACGACGCGGAACTCGGCCGGCGGGGCGGCGGCCACCTCGGCCACGGCCTCGCACACCTGCGCGCACGACCAGGCGAAGAGCTCGGGCGGCATGTTCAGGGCCGGGTGCAGGCGGTAGATCCACTTGCCCCACTGGGTCATCCCGAGCACGCCCCGGCGCACGAGCGACTGGTGCACGGCGTAGTGGAACGCCGGCGCCGGCGTGATCGACGCCTTGTCCGTGACGAACTCGATCCCCACCATCGCGCCGAGCACCCGCACGTCGCCGACCTGCTCGTGCCGCTCGACCAGCGGCGCGAGCTCGCGCTTCCCGATCGCCTCCAGCTCGGCCACGTTCTCGAGCACGCCGCCGGTCGCGATCAGCTCGAGGTTCGCGAGCGCCCCGGCGCACGCTGCGGGCACCCAGGCGAACGTGCCGCCCGCGCCGCCGTCCGCGTCGGCCAGCACCCCCTCGCGCCCGAGCACGGCCGCGATCGGCTGGCCGCCGCCGGCGAAGCCCTTGCCGAGCAGGAGCAGGTCGGGCTCGAGCCTGTGCAGCTCGGCCCCGAACAGGGTGCCGCAGCGGCCGATCCCGGTCTGCACCTCGTCCAGGATCAGCAGCCAGCCGTAGCGCCGGCGCAGCTCCTCGAGCCGCTCCCAGAATGCGGCCGAGGGGACGATGACGCCGCCCTCGGTCAGCACCGGCTCGATCAGCACGCCGGCGATCTGGTCGGGCTCGACCTGGTGCACGAGCAGCCAGTCCTCGACGTAGTCGAGCGTGAGGGTGTCGTCGAACGGCCCGGCGCCCCGGTGGAAGGGCATCCGGAACCGGTTCGGGTAGGGCGCGAATACGAGCCCGGGCACGAACTGGGCGCTGCCGCTCGGCACCTCCGAGAGATCGGTGCTGTGCGCGGCGGTCATGTACGTGCCCTCGCCGTGGTACTCGCCCAGGAACCCGAGGATGATCGGCCGCCCCGTCGCCCGGCGGGCGAAGCGCACCCCGGCCTCGACCACCAGCGTGCCGCTCATGCTCGGCGCGTAGCGGGTGAGGCCGGCCGGTGCGAGTTCGAGCAGGCGCTCCGCCAGCGCGATCACCGGCGGGCTCGTGATGTAGTTCGAGATCTCGAGCCCGTAGCGGCGGTGGGCGTCTGAGACCGCGTCGAGCACCCGCTCGGGCGTGGCGCCGAGCGGGGTCGCGCCCCAGCCGCTGACGTGATCGGCGTAGGTGTTGCCGTCGACGTCTTCGATGATCGAGCCCCGCTTGGCCGCCATCACGAAGGGGACCTCGCCGTGCGGGTCGCTCAGGGCGGCGTAGCCCTGCCGGGCCTGCGCCGCGAGGAGGGGACGGCTGCGCGGGCCCGGCAGGGTGGTCGTGACCGAGGGCGTTTCGACAGCTGTGGCCATGCCTACAGCCAGCCCTTCTCCCAGGGCCCCGTGATCGCGTACGTCTTGCCGGGGTACTGGAGGTGGACGAAGAGCCAGCGGCCGTCGGGGCTGTACGTGGCGCCCGACCACTCGCTGCGGCCGATCGCGCCCAGCGGCGCCTCGTCGTCCCACTGGTGCAGGTCGAGCGGCTGGTCGTTGCGGGCGAACGTCTCGATGTGGCCCGCGGGCGTGAGGCAGCGGAGGTAGTTCGTCCCGCCGTTCACGTCCTCGCCGTCGCCGTCCTCGCACAGGACGAGGCCGCCGCGGGGGCTGATCGCGAGGCTGTCGGGCTCGTCGAGCACGCTCGTGCTGCGCGACTCGTAGAGCAGCGTGAGCTCGCCCTTGTCGTGGCCGTGGGGCGTGTAGCGCCAGATCTGGCCCTTGCTCTTGTCGCCCGCCTCGCTGGCGACGAAGTACACGCTGCCCTTCGACCAGTGGCAGCCCTCGAGGCCCATGAACCGGGCGGCGCCCCTGGCGACGCCCTGCTCGAACACCGCGTCGGGGTGATCCTCGGCGTCGCTCGGATCTGGGTCGTCGATGTCGACCCACTCGCAGTCGAGCGTCCGGCCGACCGTCTGGTTCTTGTAGGTGATGTAGCGGGAGCGGCCCTCGACCGCGAGCATCTGCAGCCTGCCGCCGCGGTGGAGCTTGCCGGGCACGTCGGGGATGTAGCGGTAGAAGCCGTCGGCGGGGTCGCCATTGTCCTCGGTCATGTAGACGATGCCGCTGCGCGGGTCGATCGCGCAGGCCTCGTGCTCGAACCGGCCCATCGCCGTGATCGGCACCGGGTCGACCGGCTCGCGGCTCGAGAACGGCACCTCGAAGACGTAGCCGTGCTTCTTCTCGTACCCCTCGCCGGGGCCGACCGTGGACTCCTCGCAGGAGAGCCAGCTGCCCCACGGCGTCGGCCCGCCGTTGCAGTTGTTGTCGGTGCCGTTCAGGACGAGCGCGCTTTCGACCAGCACCCCGAGGCGGGTGTCGAAGAGCGAGGTCGTGACGCCGCCCTGGGCGACGCGGTCGTACGCCTTCGCCGGGCCGAGCGACCGGCCGAGGTCATAGCCCTCGTGATTGCGCAGCAGGCGGACGCGGTGCGCTCCGGCGCCGACGCAGGTCGTGCCGTCGTGACAGGACGGCGTGAGCAGCCCGTCGGACATGGGCGAGCCGGCGGCGCCGAAGGCGGTGACGTGGAACCCGGCGGGCAGCGACATCTCGCCGGTGTGGTGGACGAGCGACCCGTAGCCGGGCTTGTGCACGCGCGAGGCGGCCTCGCGCACGCCGGCGGCGAGGGCGGTGTCCGCGCCGGTGGCGGCCATCACCTGGGCGCCGACGGAGAGGCCGGCGATCGCTCCCGCGCCGCGCAGCAGCGCGCCTCGTCGGGTTACCTCGTTGGGCTCCTGGTGGTCCTCGGGGAGTCGCACACGTGCCATGCCGCTCACTCCTTCCAGATGGGGAACCGCTCGCTGTGGGTGGCCGCCGGGATCGCTCCCAGCAGGGTGGTCTCGGCCTCGAGCAGGTGCGCGCGCATCCGCACCACGGCGAGCTCGCCGTCGCGGGCGACGATCGCGGCGAGCAGGTCGCGGTGCTCCTTTGCCACCTGCGCCGGCCGGTCGTAGTGCGGCCGCAGCTGGACGAGGCAATAGGCGATCTCGGCGTGGATGGCCGCGTAGGTGCGGACCATCCGCGGGCTCCCGGCCGCCTCGACGAGCGCCCAGTGGAAGCGCATGTCCTGCTCGACGACCTGGTGCCAGGCGGCCGACAGGCCCAGGGCCTCCATGCCGTCGACGGCGCTCGTCGCCCCGGACGGGACGTTCCCGACGAGCGCGATCTCCTCGATCGCGTCGAGCTCGATCATGCGCCGGATGCGGAAGACGTCGCTGACGTCGGCGGGCGTCAGGGCCGGGACGTGGACGCCGCGGTTGGGCTCGTGCCGGAGCAGGCCTTCGGAGACGAGCTGGCGCAGGGCGGCGCGCAGGGTGTGGCGGGAGACGCCGAGCTCTGCGGACGTCTGCTCCTCGGGCAGCCGGGCGCCGGGCCCGAGCACGCCGTCGAGGATCCGCCTGCGGATGATCGATGCAGCCGAGTCGATCGTCGAGGTCCCAGCCACCGCGGACGATTGTTCCACAATTCTGTAGCGCAATCAACCCGGGCGCAGCGCGCACGTCTGCCGCCGACGGTCGACGCGCGTCGCCTCAGGTGGCGAGGCGCCGCTCGAGCACGCGGCGGCTGACGTCGCCCGCGACCACGAGCACGATCGAGAAGACGACGACGATGGCGCCCAGCGCGATCACCTGCGGCTCGAGCGCGGGCGTGCGCGTGCCCGAGTAGAGGAACACCGGGTAGGTGGGCGAGCCGGGCGGGGCCAGGAACGAGGCGATCGCGAACTCGTCGAACGAGATCGTGAAGCAGATGAGCGCGCTCGAGATCAGGGCGGGCACGATCAGCGGCAGCGTCACGAGCAGGAAGGCGCGCACGTTGTCGGCCCCGAGGTCGCGGGCGGCCTCGACGATCGACTCGTCCAGCGTGCGCAGGCGGGGCACGATGACGAGGATCGAGTACGGGAGCGAGATCACGATGTGGCCGGCCAGCACGGCGGTCAGCGAGGCCTGGTAGCCGAGCTGGTGGATCACGATCACCATGCCGATGGCGAGCACGATGTACGGCACGACGAGCGGGAGCAGGAGCAGCGTCGTCCAGACCGAGCGCAGGAACAGGCGCCGGCCGGTCATCGCGAGCGCGGCGGCGACGCCGAGCAGGCTCGCGGCGGCTCCGTTCAGGAGGGCGAGCCACGCGCTGCGCTTGAGCGCGCCGGTCAGGTCGGTGTTCGAGAACGCCGCGTGGAACCACTTGGTGGTGAACCCGGAGTAGGGCAGCGCCGGGATGTACGCGTTGTTGAACGCGAAGATCACGAGCACGACGAGCGGCACGTAGAGGAAGACCACCATGAGCCCGAAGTAGCCCCCCAGGATCACCTTGCCGAGGCGTCCGACCGCGGCACTCACGAGTTCGCCTCCCGCAGGTCGGTGGCGAGGAAGCGGCCGAAGACGAGCAGCATCACGAACACCACCCCGACCAGCCACAGCGCCAGCACCGCCCCGTAGTTCCAGTTCGGCGTGTCCTGGAAGAACGACTGGATCGAGTTACCGAACATCTGGCTCCCCGGGCCGCCGACGAGCAGCGGCGTGATGAACTCGCCGGTGGTCGGGATCAGCACGAACACGAACCCGGCGATCACGCCCGGCAGGCTGAGCGGGAGCGTCACCCGCAGGAACGTCGTCACGCGGCCGGCGCCCAGGTCCTGCGCCGCCTCGAGCAGGTTGGGGTCGAGCCGGTCGAGCAGGACGAAGATCGGCACCGCGACGAACGGCACCCACGAGTAGAAGAGCACGAGGCCGACCGAGAACTTCGAGTAGATGAGCCACGGCAGGCCGTCGCCGTGGGAGCGCAGGTGGATGTCCCAGAGCGCCGTGTTGATGACGCCGTGGTTCGAGAGCATGATCTTCCAGGCGATCACCCGCAGCAGGTAGCTGGTGAAGAACGGCGCCAGGATCAGCAGCAGCAGCGTGTAGCGCGAACGGCGGGAGACGAAGGCCAGGAAGTAGGCGAGCGGGTACGCCGCCGCCACCGCGATCAGCGAGACGACGACGGTGATCACCATCGAGATCTCGAAGCGGTGCCAGAACGGGTTCGGGAACTTCCCGGAGGGCGGCAGGAAGTCCTTCCACATCGACCAGGTGAACTTGGTCGGCGTGAACGGCAGGTTCGTCTTGACGTCGACGCTGTAGAGCGCGATCAGGACGATCGGCGCCACCATCACCGCCAGCACGACGAGCACGGGCGGGGCGATCAGGAAGGCGCGCCCGCCGCGGGGACGCAGCCGCAACCGCCGCGGCGGGGCCTCGGCGATCGGTCGGTCGGTCACGTCGATCGCTGCACGACGGGCTCCGGCCTCATCCCGCGGACGCCGTCACCTCTTCCCACGCCTGCTGGACGGCGGCCTCGTTCGGCTCCCACGACTGCAGGTGCACGTCGGCCGAGCTGAGCACGTTCGGGTTGCCGATGTCGAGCGACTTGGCGACGGCCTTGTTCGTGATCTCGCTCGGCTCGATGGTGGCGTCCGCGCTGCCGTAGGCGAACAGGTTCGTGAGGCTGAGGCAGGACTTGTGGTTGACGAAGGACTCGACGTACTCGTGCGCGTGGTAGTAGTTCTTCGTGTCCTTGCCGAGCATGAACCCGCAGTACCACCCGAGCCGGCCCTGGCTGGGGTTCATGTAGGCCATCGGGAGGTGCTTCTCCTTGGCGTAGACCCACTGGTCCTGCCAGCTGTAGGCGACCCACACGTCGCCGTTCTGGAGCGCCGGCTGCAGGTCGCTGTACTCGCTCGACCACAGGAACTTGTTCAGCGGGTACTGCTCGATGAGCGCGTTCTTCGCGTTGTTCAGCTGGTCGTCGCTCAGGTGGTCCATCGCCTTGCCCCCGTACCCGAGCTTGAGCGCGGCGATCTCGAAGTTGGTCGTGTTGCCGTTCCACATCGAGATGCGGCCCTTGTACTTCGGGTTCCAGAAGAGCTCCCACCCGGTCGCGTCGGCGGGGTCGACCTTGTCCGTGCGGTAGATGACGCTGCCGTAACCCCAGTCCCAGGGGATGAAGTACTGCTGGCCGTCGAGCTGTCCGCCCTTGACGAGCGCCGGGTTCAGGTTCTTGAAGCTCGGGATCAGGTCGGTGTTCCACGGCTGCACGAGCCCGTCGTGGACGTAGTCCTGGAGGTTCTCGATGCAGGGGTGGATCACGTCGAACTGCTGGCCGGAGCGGACCTTGTTCAACGCCTCGCTGTCGTTCACGATCAGGCTGTAGGTGAGCCCGTCGGCGCCGTACTTCTTCGTGTAGTCCTCACCCGCGATGAGCCCGCCGGCCTTCTTGTTCGTCGGCGTGCCGAACGCCTGGTAGCCGTCCCATTCCAGGATGGAGAGCTTGCCCGGCTCCTTGCCGATCGGCGGGCGCTTCGTCGTCGGCGACGGGCTGTTGCCACCGCTCGAGCCCGACGAGCCACAGGCACCGAGCAGCACCGCGCCGCCAAGCCCCGCGGCGCCCATGAGAAACGACCTACGATCCATCGAAGCCACGATTTTGCCTCACCTTTCGTCCAGCGGGATGGACGACCCTACCGATAATCTGCCCGCGAGTCCAGTAACCAGATCGCATGCGGCAGCCACCACAAACCCGCTTCCTCGCCTGGTGCGCGGCGCTTGCCGCGGCGGCGCTGTGCGGTTGCGGCGGGTCGAGCCCGGCGGCCTCGCCTCCGCCGCCCGTCCTCCCGGCGGCGGCGGTCGCCTACCTCCCGAGCACGGCGCGGCCGCTGACCGTCCACGACCTCGTGCACGAGTCGACGGTGCCCGGCCTGGAGGCTGGCCTGGCCCGGTGGGGGTACGTGACCGGCGCCCAGCGGCTCTTTCAGGGCCAGTCGAAAACCCTGCAGGTGGTCGTCTCGCGCACGCTCGAGTTCCGCTCGGCCTCCGGCGAGGCCGCCTACGTGCAGTTCGTCCACCGCCAGGCGACGGCCGTCTTCGGAGCCCAGCCGACGCAGGAGCCGCTCGTCGCCGGCCCCCGGCGCGGGTGGACGTTCACCCTCGCGCCGTGCGCCTGCCACATGGCGAGCCCGGCCCGGGTCGGCGTCGCCAGCGCCGGCCGCCTGGTCAGCTGGCTCGAGGTGAACGGCCCCACCGCGTCCGCCGGCGTGCTCGCGCGGCTGCTCGCCAAGGCGCCCTGAAGAGACGGGGTCAGACCCCTCCTCTTCACGCGTCGCGGGCGGCCAGGTGGCGGTCGAGCCAGGCCCGCATCCGCTCGATCCCGTCGAGCACGTGGGCCCGCTCCCGCCACCCGTGGCCCTCGCGCGGGTAGACGACGAGCTCGGTCTCGACGCCCTCCGCCGCGAGCGCCTGGTAGAGCTCCTGGCTCTGCGAGAGCGGGACGCACAGGTCGACCTCGCCGTGCATGACGAGCGTCGGCGTGCGCACCCTGCGCGCGTGCGCGACGGGCGAGCGGGCGAAGTAGTCGCCGTCGGGGTCGTACGGGTCGGCGTCCAGGAAGAGCTCGTCGAAGCGGCCGATGTTCGTCGTGTTGTGGAAGGAGAGCCAGTTGGTGACGGCCGCCATCGGCACGGACGCGCGGAAGCGGTCGGTCTGGCCGATCGCCCAGGCGGACATGAAGCCGCCGTAGCTCGTGCCGACGATCGCCGCCCGGTCGCCGTCTGCGATCCCCTCCGCGACGACGGCGTCGACGCCGGCGAGGATGTCGCGCAGGTCGCCGCCGCCCATGTCCCCCAGGTTCGCGCGCGCGAAGGCCTGGCCGCGGCCGGAGCTGCCGCGCGGGTTCGGCAGCAGGATGGCGTAGCCGGCCGCGAGCATCCCGGCCACGCGGGCGCCCGGGTGCGAGCAGTCGTAGCTGTCCGTCGGCCCGCCGTGCACCCAGACGACGAGCGGGAGCGGCGGCGCGGCCTCGGCCGGCGTCAGCAGCAGGCCCTCGATCTCGAGCCCGTCCGACGTCCACGTCCGCCGGCCGCGGGCACCCGCGGCAGGCGGCGCGTCGGGGTTGAGCCGGCTGAGCGCCCGCCACCCCGTCGCGGGGTCGGCGACCTCGAGCGCGCGCAGCTCCGGCGGGCTGTCCCACGAGCTGTGTGCGGCGGCCAGCCGGCTCCCGTCCGGTGACGGAGCCACGGCCGGCACCCAGCCGGACACGAGCGACCCGTCTCCGCTCCAGATCACCTCCGCGCCGCCGTCGACGCCGATGGTGCCGACGGCATGCGCGAGGCCGCGCGCAGCCGCGAACCACAGCGTGCGCTCGTCCCGCCAGGCCAGGCAGCCGGCGTCGATCTCAGGCGCGAGCACGCGCGCCTCGCCGCCGGCGACGGGCACGACCGTCGTCTCACCGAGCAGGATCCCGCGGTCGGAGCAGAACCCCTCGACGAACGCCACCGTGCTCCCGTCCGGCGAGAGCGCCGGATAGGCGATCTGCATGGCGGGGTCGTGCAGCGTCCGCACCGAGCCGCGCTCGAGATCGACGGCGACGAGCCGGGCGCGGTACCAGCCGCTCTCGGACGGATCGTCGCTGACGATCGCCGCCACCTCGCCGCCGCGCCAGTCGAGCTCCCACACGTTCAGGCCGTCGGGCCCGACCCGGGCCGTGTCACCAGTCGCCGGGTCGACCGTGTAGAGGCGGCGCCAGTGCTCGGCGGGGCGGGTGACGCGGGGGTCGCCGGCGCCGGCGTCGATCCGCGTGGCCGAGTCGGCTCCGGCCCGGTCGGAGCCGGGGTCGGCGGCCAGCACGAGCAGCCGGGAGCCGTCGGGTGAGAAACGGACGTCCTCGGCGGAGCCCGCGAGGTCGCCGACCGGACGCGCCTCGCCGGCACCGTCGTCGAGCAGGTAGACGCCGGCGCGCCCGCCGTGGTCGCGGTCGGACAGGAACGCGAGCGTCCGGCCGTCCGGCGACCACCGCGGCGCCGTGTCGGCCCGCGGCCCGCGGGTTGCCTGGCGGGCGCCGGAGCCGTCGGCCCGGGCGATCCAGATCCGGCTCGACACGCCCTCGTCCGGCCGGCTGAACGCCTCGTGGACGGTGAACGCGACCCGCGCCCCGTCGGGCGAGAACGCCGGCTGCGACGGGTGCAGCAGGTCGAGGAGCCGCTCGCAGTTCACGGTGCGATCCTACCCGCCAAACGGGGTCAGACCCCTTTTGGCGGGTCCTCCCGAGAGGCGGTCGTGGATCCGCCGCCATCCCTCGCACCGAGGATCTTCCAGTGGCAAACGGTGTACGTTGGCCCCTCATGGGCGCCGCCTCCCCTGACGTCGAGGTCGCGGTGGTCGGCGGCGGGATCGCCGGCCTGTCCGCCGCCTGGGAGCTGCGCGACCGCGACGTCCTGGTGCTCGAGGCGGACGCCCGTGTGGGCGGGCGGCTCATGTCGGAGCCGCGCGGGCGCTACTGGCTCAACTTCGGGGGCCATGTCCTGGCCGGCGAGGACTCGGCCACCGGGAGGCTGCTCGCGGCCGCCGGCGTCGAGGCGGGGGACGTCCCCGGCGTCCTGACGGCGCTCGCGATGAACGGGCGCGTGCTCACGGGCGGGCGGGTCGAGACGTATCCGCTGCGGCTGCGGCTGACGACGGCGGAGCGGCTGGCGCTGATCCGCGCGGGCGCGCGCGTGCGGCTGGCGGTGCTCGAGTACGGCCGCGTCGCCCGCCGGCGCGCGGGCGAGTCAGAGGCCGACCGGCGCGCGCGCGTGCTGGCGTATCGCGACGACCGCACGTTCGCCGACTTCCTCGGCCCGGTGCCGGCCGAGGTCGACGCGATCTTCCGGCCCACGATCCAGCGCTCCTCCGGGGAGCCCGAGCAGGTCTCTGCCGGCTACGGGATCGGCTACTTCCACCTCGTCTGGGATCGCGAGGGCGGCCTCAGCCGCAACGTGCTCGGCGGATCGGCGCGCCTGCCCCAGGCGATCGCCGCGGCCCTCGGCGACCGCGTCCGCACCGGCGCCCCGGTCGAGCGGGTCGTGGCCGGCCGCGACGGCGTCACCGTCCACCAGGGCGACGAGAGGATCCGGGCCCGCTACGCCGTGGTCGCAACGCCGGCGTTCGCCGCCCGCGAGCTCCTGGAGGGCGTCCCGGCCGAGACCGTCGAGGCGCTCGGCCGCGTCGCCTACGGCCCCTACGTCGTCGGCGCCTTCCTCACCGACGAGCCGGGGCCGATGCCCTACGACGGCGTCTACGCGGTCGCGACGCCCAAGACGTCGTTCAACATGCTCTTCAACACCGCGAACGTGACCCGCGGGCCGGGCCCGCGGGAGCCCGGCGGCACGCTGATGGCCTACTCGGCCGCGAGCCTGGCCGACGCGCTCGCCGACCGCGACGACGAGGAGGTGGCCCGCATCTACGCCGACGACGTCGCCCGCATCTTCCCGGCGGTCGCCGGCCACATCATCGAGGTGCGCATCCGCCGCTGGGCGCACGGCCTCCCGCACCCACGGCCGGGCCGCCATCTGCTCCAGCCGGCCCTCGAGCGGCCGCTCGGGAACGTCTTCCTGGCCGGGGACTACCTGGGGACGACGTACGTCGACACGGCCGTCGCGACGGGCACGGCCGCCGCCCACGCCATCCGCCGCCGCCTGCGTGAATGACCGGTGCCGGGCACCGGTTATTCGTCAGATCGTCGCGCCGCCGTCCACGACCAGCGTGTGCCCGGTGACGTAGTCCGACGCCGCCGACGCCAGGTAGGCCACCGCGCCCTTCAGGTCGGACTCGCCGCCGTACCGCCCCATGGGGATGCTCCGCAGGAGCAGCTCGCCGGACCGGTCGAGGACGGGCTGCGAGAGGTCGGTCGGGAACCAGCCCGGCGCGATGGCGTTCACGGCGATCCCGTGCCGGGCCCACTTGATCGCCAGGTCGCGCGTGAACGCGATCACCGCGCCCTTCGTCGTGCTGTAGGCGATCGCGTCGAGCTCCTCCGGCGGCTGGCCGCGCAGGCCGGTGACCGACGCGATGTTCACGATCTTGCCGCCGCCGCGCTCGATCATCACCCGCCCGGCCGCCTGGCTGCACAAAAAGACGCCGGTCAGGTTCACGTCGACGACCTTCTGCCACCCGCGCAGCGGGGTGTCCTCGACGGGACCGGCCCATGCCGTGCCGGCGTTGTTCACGAGCACGTCGATGCGGCCGAAGTGCGCGGTCGTCTCCGACACCATCGCCGAGACCGCCTCCGCGGAGGCGACGTCGCAGGGCAGGCCCAGGCACGGGACGCCGCGCTCCCGCTCGAGCTCGGCGGCCACCCGGGCGCAGCGCCCGCCGTCGCGCCCGCACAGGACGACCCTCGCGCCCAGCTCGGCCAGCGCGCCGGCCATCTGGAGGCCGATGCCCGTGGCGCCGCCCGTCACGATCGCGACCCGGCCGCCCAGGTCGAACAGGTCACGGACATCCACGCGCCGACCCTAGCGGTTCGTCGGCGCCGCGGTGGGGTACCGTCGCGGGCATGAGTGGCTTTACCAAGACCAATCTGCGCCGGGTGGAGGACCAGGCCCCGAACTTCGGGATGCCGTCCGAGCTGCACGCCCGCTTCGCGCGCACCCCGATCGAGGGCGAGACGCTCGGCCTGAGCCTCTTCTCGCTCGACCCCAACTTCCGCATCCCCTTCGGCCACAAGCATGTGGGCCAGGAGGAGGTGTACGTGGTCATCTCCGGCTCGGGCCGGGTGAAGGTCGGCGACGAGATCGTCGAGCTGGCCCAGTGGGACGCCATCCGCTTCGACAAGGACACCATGCGCGCCGTCGAGGCGGGCCCCGACGGGATCGAGTACGTGGCGTTCGGCGCCGGCGAGGATCCCTCCGAGGTCGAGATGGACCAGGGCTGGTGGACGGACTAGTGGGTCGTCAGGTGACGTTGGTGGTGTCGACGGCGAGCGAAACCCGAGCAGCGCACGGACGCAGGGAGGCCCGATATCGGGAATATCGGGCCGACCGAGGACACCGCGATGCGACGGTTTGCAGCCGCCGGAACCCGGCAAACGTTGCCTGACGCTCCACTAGCCGCCGAGGCCCCGAAGCTCGCG
>JAICJC010000162.1 GCA_025928655.1 Thermoleophilia bacterium
CCAGCTAACTTTACATCATGCACAATCTGATCCGTGAGCTGCGGGCGTCGGCCGGCCTCTCCCAGGGCAAGCTGGCGACCGAGATGGGCGTCTCGCGACAGACGATCAACGCGATCGAAACGGGCCGCTACACGCCGTCGCTGCCGCTCGCGATCGCCCTGGCACGGTTCTTCTCCCTTCCCGTCGAGGAGGTCTTCGATGCAGATTCTGCGAAGCCGGATTAGCTCGCGGTGGCGCGTACCCGTCGTCGCTCTTGCGGCAGGGCTGGCGATGCTGGGTGCGCAGTGGTCCGCGGGCTACCCGGGGCGCGGCTTCGTCAGCCTCGCGATCCTGGGCGCGTTCGCCGCGGCGCTGGTGCTCTTCAGCGGGCGGAGCGGTACGGTCGAGGTGATGCGCGACCCGGCGTGGACGAGCGCACAGCGCTGCTCGATCTGCGCGCGACGGCGTTTGCCGCCGTCGTCCTGATCCTCGTGGTGCTCGGCGCGTTCCTCTACGAGATCGCCCGTGGCAACGACGGGGCGTCGTACACCTGGCTCGCCGGCGTCGCCGGCATCTCGTACCTGGCCGCGCTCCTCGTGCTCCAGCGCCGGTCGTAGTGCATACCCGGTATCAGGCACCGGATATTCAGGCGACCGCCCGGAGGTCGGCCACCGTCGCCCCGGTCAGCCGCGCCAGGTCGGCGGTGGCGACCTCCACGATGTGGCCGCGGTTGCCGGCGTTCAGACAGATGCGCGGGAACTCCTCGGCGCTTGTGTCCAGGAACACCCGCAGGGCTTTTCGCGATCCGAGCGGGCTGATCCCGCCCACCTGGTAGCCGGTCGCCCGCTCGGCCTCCCTGGGGTCGGCCAGACCTGAGTGCTTCGCGCCCGCGGCGACCGCGAGCTTCTTCGGCGAGAGCACCGCGTCGGCGGCGACGAGCGCGAACACGAGCTCGTCGCCCGCCCTCGCGACCAGGCTCTTGAACATCCGCGCCGGCTCGACGCCCAGGTCGGCGGCGGCTTGCAGGGCCCCGCCGTCGGCGGTGTAGGCATAGCGCATCAGCCGGTGCTCGATCCCGGCCCGGCGCAGCGCCGTCGTGCCCCGCGTCTCGCTCACCGCAGCTCCCGCTAAGATCTCGCTCCAGTCCGGCCAAGGAGCGCTCCGTGCGAGATTACACGCCCGAATACGAGTCCTTCCGCGACGACGCCGTCGCCGTGATCAACGGCCTCGCCGTCGTGATCGCGCTCGCGGGCACGTGGACGCGGCCCATCTACATGGGCATCATCGGGGCCATCGTCGCCCTGTTCGGGTACCTCCTGAACCCGCGCTCGAAGGGCGGCCACATCCTGGCCGTCATCCTGATCACCATCTTCGCGATCCTCGAGACGTGGTGGTGGCAGGGCAAGCACATCTTCTGACGTGGGGTCAGGCGGCCGGCGGCTCGATCGGGAGCCGGGTGAAGACGTGCGCGCGGCCGCCCACCTGGCAGGCGACGTCGACCACGTGCTCGGTCCTGTAGCGGCCGAAGAAGAACCCGCGAAAGACGCTGCCCGCGCTCTCCTCCCGGGGCGGGACGAGCTCCCGCGCGAAGACGATCCACGCGGCGGCCACCTGGTAGTCGGCCCCCTCCGACTGTTCGACCCCGTTCACGAACACCTGGAAGGGGCGGCTCATGCCGTCGGGCACACGTACGCGGGATCCGTCCATGCAGGCGTAGATTACGGGTATGGCTGATCATGATCCCTTCGGCGCTCGCGCCACCCTGCCCGGCGGCGAGGCGCTCTACCGCCTCGACCGCATCGTCGACCCGCTGACGCTCCCCTACACGGTGTGTGTCCTGCTCGAGAACCTGCTCCGGCGGGCGGGGTCCGTGCACGTGCGGGAGGAGGATGTGCGCGCGCTGGCGGCGTGGCCGCAGCCGGCGCCGGGTGCGCAGCTGGCCTTCATGCCCGCGCGGGTGCTGATGCAGGACCTGACCGGCGTCCCCGCGGTCGTCGACCTGGCCGCCCTGCGCGCGGCGGTCGCCCGCCGCGACGCCGACCCGGGCCTGGTCGACCCGCTCGTGCCCGTCGACCTCGTGATCGACCACTCGGTACAGGTCGACGCCTTCGGCTCCGACCGGGCCTACGCGCGCAACATCGAGCGCGAGTACGAGCGCAACGGCGAGCGCTACCAGCTCCTGCGCTGGGCCCAGGGCGCGTTCCAGAACTTCCGCGTCGTGCCGCCCGGGATGGGCATCTGCCACCAGGTGAACCTCGAGTACCTGGGCCAGGTCGTGCGCCTCCAGGACGGGGTCGCGTTCCCGGACACGCTCGTCGGCACGGATTCGCACACGACGATGATCAACTCGATCGGCGTGCTCGGCTGGGGCGTCGGCGGCATCGAGGCCGAGGCGGTCATGCTCGGCCAGCCGCTCTACATGACCCCGCCGCAGGTGGTGGGCGTGCGCATCGAGGGCGCCCTCCGCACCGGCGTCACCGCCACGGACCTCGTCCTCACGCTCACCGAGCAGCTGCGAAAGCACGGCGTGGTGGGCAAGTTCATCGAGTTCTTCGGCCCCGGCCTGGGGTCGCTGACCGTGGCCGACCGGGCCACCCTCTCGAACATGTCGCCCGAGTTCGGGGCGACCGCGTCGACGTTCCCGATCGACGCACAGACCCTCCGCTACCTGGCGGACACCGGCCGCCCCGCCGACCTGATCGAGCGGGTGGAGCGCTACACGCGCGAGCAGGGCCTCTTCCGCGCGGGCGACGAGACGCCGCCGGCCTACACCGAGACGCTCGACCTCGAACTCGACGCCGTCGTGCCCAGCCTGGCCGGGCCGCGCCGCCCGCAGGACCGGGTGTCGCTCCCCGAGGTGCGGCGCTCGTTCACCGACGCGTTCGGCGCCGGCGCGGGCAACGGCAGCCATCTCGGCGACGGCTCGGTCGTGATCTCGGCCATCACCTCGTGCACCAACACCTCGAACCCGGCGCTGATGGTCGCCGCCGGGCTGGTCGCCCGCAAGGCGCTCGAGCGCGGCCTGACGCGGCGGCCGTGGGTGAAGACGAGCCTGGCGCCCGGATCGCGGGTCGTGGTCGGCTACCTCGAACGGGCGGGGCTGCTCGAGCCGCTCGACGAGCTCGGCTTCAACCTGGTCGGCTTCGGCTGCACGACCTGCATCGGCAACTCGGGGCCGCTCCCGGAGGACGTCGCCGGCGCGATCGAGCGCGACGACCTCAAGGTGGCCGCCGTGCTCTCGGGCAACCGCAACTTCGAGGCCCGCATCCACCCGGCTGTGCGCGCCAACTACCTGGCCTCCCCGCCGCTCGTGGTCGCCTACGCCCTGGCGGGGAGCGTGAACACCGACCTCACCTCCGACCCGCTCGGCGAGGGGGCCGACGGGCCGGTCTACCTGCGCGACGTCTGGCCGAGCGCCGAGGAGGTGGAGGAGGCGCTGACCGGCTCGTTCTCCTCGGACCTCTTCGACGAGGAGTACGGCCGCATCTTCGAGGGCGACGAGCGCTGGACGGAGCTGCCCTCTCCCGAGGGCGAGCTGTTCGACTGGGACCCGGGCTCGACCTACGTGCGCGAGGCGACCTTCTTCGCGCATGACGCCGACCTCTCGGACATCGTCGACGCCCGGGTGCTGGCGTTGCTCGGCGACTCGGTGACGACCGACCACATCTCGCCCGCGGGGGCGTTCGCGCCGGCCTCGCCGGCCGGCCGCTACCTGGTCGAGCAGGGGGTCGAGCCGCGCGACTTCAACTCCTACGGGGCCCGGCGCGGCAACCACGAGGTGATGGTGCGCGGCACCTTCGCCAACATCCGCCTGCGCAACGCGCTCGCCGACCGGGAGGGCGGCTACACCCGCCACCTGCCCTCCGGCGAGGCGATGACCATCTACGACGCCGCCCAGCGCTACGCCGAGGAGGGGGTGCCGCTCGTGGTCATCGCCGGCCGCGAGTACGGCTCCGGCTCGTCCCGCGACTGGGCCGCCAAGGGCACGGCGCTCCTGGGGGCGCGGGCGGTGCTGGCCCGGAGCTTCGAGCGCATCCATCGCACGAACCTGGTGGCGCTCGGGGTGATCCCGCTCCAGTTCCGCGAGGGCGACTCCGCCGAGAGCCTCGGGCTCGACGGGACCGAGACCTACACGATCCGCGGGCTCGGCGAGCTCGACGTCGGCTCCTCCGTGACGGTGGAGGTGAACGGCGGCGAGCGCTCGTTCGAGTGCCTGGCCCGGCTGGACGCGCCGGCCGACGTCACCACGTACCGGGCGGGCGGCCTGCTGCAGATGGTGATGCGCCAGCTGGTGGAGTAGCTTGACGCGATGAGCCTCGTCGCAGACCTCGAGCGGGCGGTCGGCGCGGACGCGGTCGTCTCGGAGCGGGCGCAGGTGCGCACCTACGAGTGTGACGGCCTCACCGGTCACAGGGCGACGCCGCAGGCGGTCGTGCTGCCGCGGACGACCGCCGAGGTGCGGGCCGCGGTGCGGGTCTGCCACGCGCGCGGCATCCCGTTCGTGGCCCGCGGCGCCGGCACCGGCCTCTCCGGCGGCGCCGTGCCCGTGGCCGAGGGGATCGTGATCGGGCTCGCCCGCATGAACCGGATCCTCGAGGTCGACGTCCCCAACCGGCGCGTGCGCGTGGGGCCGGGCGTGGCCAACCTCGACGTCACCCGGGCGGTCGCCCCGCACGGCCTGTATTACGCGCCCGACCCGTCCAGCCAGCAGGTGTGCACGATCGGGGGCAACGTGGCCGAGAACTCGGGCGGCGCCCACTGCCTCAAGTACGGCTTCACGACGAACCACGTGCTCGAGCTCGAGGTCGTGCTCGCCGACGGCGACGTCGTGCGCCTCGACCGGGCCGGCGGGCTCGACCTGCTGGGGGCCTTCGTGGGCTCCGAGGGGACGCTCGGGATCGCGACCGAGATCGTCGTGGCGGTGCTCCCGCGGCCGCAGCGGGTCGAGACGCTGCTCGCGGCCTTCCCCTCGACGGACGCGGCCGGCGAGGTGGTCTCCGCCGTGATCGCCGCCGGGATCGTGCCGGCGGCGATCGAGATGATGGACTCGGTGACGATCCGGGCGGCCGAGGCCGCCGTCGGGGCGGGGCTGCCGCTCGACGCCGGGGCGGTGCTGCTCGTGGAGCTGGACGGGCCGGCCGTCGAGGTCGAGGTCGCCCTCGCGCGCGTCCGCGAGTGCTGCGCCGCCGGCCTCGCCGACGACGTGCGGGTCGCCTCCACAGAGGCCGAGCGGACGGCGTTCTGGCGCGGGCGCAAGGCGGCGTTCGCGGCGATGGGCCGCATCAGCCCCGACTACTACGTCCAGGACGGCGTCGTCCCCCGCACGCGCCTGCCGGAGACGCTGCGCCGCATCAGCGAGCTGTCCCGCGGGTACGGGCTCGAGGTCGCAAACGTGTTCCACGCCGGCGACGGCAACCTGCACCCGCTCGTGCTCTACGACGGCGCCGTCGAGGGCGAGCCGGAGCGGGCCGCCGAGCTCGCGAGCGCGATCCTCGAGGCCTGCGTCGACGCGGGCGGCTCGCTCACCGGCGAGCACGGGATCGGGCTCGACAAGGCCTGCCACATGCCGCTCATGTACTCCGAGGACGACCTTGCGACGATGCTGCGGCTGCGCTCGGCGTTCGACCCGAAGGGCCTGTGCAATCCGGGCAAGGCCTTCCCGACCCCGCGGCTGTGCGGCGAGGTGCCCGGGCCCTACCGGCGCCATCCGGCCGAGCGCGAGGGGGTCGAGCGGTGGTGATCGAGCACGAGCCCGGCGACCTGACGTGCACGGTGGGGGCCGACGTGCCGCTGGCACGGCTGCAGGAGACGCTCGCGCAGGGCGGGCAGATGCTGGCGCTCGATCCGCCCGGCGCCGCCGGACTGACGGTCGGCGACGCCTTCGCCGGGGCCGTCTCCGGCCCGCGCTCGCACCGGTACGGCGGGCCGCGCGACCTCGTCCTGGGGGTGACGGTGCGCCTGGCCGACGGCACGGTCGCCCGCGGCGGCGGCCGGGTGGTGAAGACGGTGGCTGGCTACGACCTGCCCAAGCTGTTCACCGGCGCCCGCGGCCGGCTGGGCGAGATCCTCGAGCTGACGCTGCGGCTGCACCCGCTGCCGGCGGCGACTTGCACGGTCGTCACCGCGCCCTGCGACCCGACGCTGCTCGAGCCGCTCGCGCCGGCGTGCGTCGAGTACGCCTGGCCTCCGGGTCACGTGCTGGTGCGGTTCGAGAGCCCGGTCGCACGGGCGCTCGCAGAGGAGGCGGCGGAGCTGGTCGGCGGTGACCTCGTGGACGGCGACGAGCCACTGTGGGCCGACCACCGCGAGCGGGCGGCGGGGCTGCACCTCACGCGCTGCCTGCCGGCCGAGGCGCCGGCGGCGATCGAGCGCCTGCGCGCGGCCGGCGCGGCGACGATCGTCGGCCGCTACGCCCGCGGCCTGCTCTTCAGCGATGTCGAGACCGACATCCGGGGCCGGGCCCCGGGTGTCGGCGCGCTCGAGCAGCGGGTGGTGGAGGCCTACGGTGCCTGAGACGCGCGAGCTGCTCGACGCCTGCGTGCACTGCGGCTTCTGCCTGCCGTCGTGCCCGACCTACACGCTCTGGGGCGACGAGATGGACTCGCCGCGCGGCCGCATCCACCTCATGAGCCTGGTCGAGGAGGGCGAGGTCGAGCTCGACGCCACCGTGGCGAGCCACTTCGACCGCTGCCTCGGCTGCCTCGCGTGCGTCCCGGCCTGCCCGAGCGGCGTCCGCTACGACCTCCTGATCACGCGCGCCCGGTCGCTGCGGCGGGAGCGGGCCCCCCGCGGCCTGCGCCGGCGGCTCGTCGAGGACGGCGTGCTCGCGGCCGCGGCCCGGC
>JAICJC010000002.1 GCA_025928655.1 Thermoleophilia bacterium
CATCACGATCGTCGGCGCCGACCGGCAGACGTCGATCGGCTTCTGGGAGGGCGTGCTCGGGATGCCGTTCGTGTTCGAGCAGCCGAACCTCGACAACGAGTCGGAGAGCCACCTCTACTTCGACCCGGGCGACGGCCGCCTCATCACCGTCTTCACGAACGAGGAGCGCGCGCCGGACGCGACCCGGACATCGACCGACCCGGGCTGCGTGCACCACATCGCGTTCTCGCTCTCCCAGGCCACCTTCAGGCAGACCGTCGAGCGGCTCGACGAGCGCGGGATTCGCCACAGCGGCGTGAAGGACCGCGGCTTCATGGACTCGATCTACTTCGAGGACCCGCTCGGGCTCCTGATCGAGCTGGCCTCCTACCGGTTCGAGCCGCCGTTCGGCCACACGCACGCCGACGTGCTGCTGGAGGCGCACAAGCTCCGCGAGGAGCGCGGCGACTACAACATCGCCGAGATCCACCTGGCCGACGCCATCGAGCTGATGACCAGGCGGTCACGGCCGTCACTCTCGGAAGACCGCTCCCCAAAGAACCCCTACTAGGAGGTACCGGATGGCGGGAATGACGCTGCACGTGCTGAAGCCGAGCGTGAACAACCTGACGGTGCGGATCTTCGTCCGCGCGGCGGGGCTCGAATGCGAGGAGGTCGACGTCTGGGGCAGCACGCAGACGCCCGAGTTCCTGGCCAAGAATCCCGCGCACCTGACGCCGATGCTCGAGCACGCCGGCCTGCCCCGGACGACGCTGTGGGAGAGCTGCGCGATCATGGGCTACCTGTGCAACACGCACGGGCTGGAGCAGTTCTACCCGAGCGATCCGGGCAAGCGGGCGATGATCGACAGCGCGAACTTCTACCTGATCGGCACGCTCTATCCGCTGCTCGCCCGGGCCACCTACCCGACGCTGAACTTCCCGCAGTATCCGGGTGAGGTGGGCTCGTCGGGGGCCGATGACGCCGCCAAGGCCGAGGCCCAGCAGGCGGCCGAGACCGCGCTGGCCGAGCCGCTCGACGTCTACCGGGCGTTCTTCCTCGGCGGCAAGCGCTTCATCGGCGGCGACCATCCGTCGATCGCCGACATCCGCCTCGCCGCCTCGCTCGAGTTCCTGGCCGCGATCGACTACGACATGCCGGACTGGGCCCGGGAGTTCATGGACGCGATGGCGAACGAGCTCGGCGACGCCTACACCGAGCCGGCCGCGGACGTGCGCGGCTACATCGAGCACGTGCGCTCCCAGGCGCCCGCGTAAACGCTCGCCCTGGGGACTGTCCCCGGGGTCGGGACGGTCCCCATGGCTTGCCTCGACCCCCAACTCTCGACCTGAGCTTGAGCTATACGGTTCGCCGACCAGGGCCCGGAGGAGCCTGGTATCCTCGCGCGCCTTGTGACTCGGGCGCTCTACGAGGTCGGCCACTGGTGCGTCCGGCGACGCCGGATCGTGATCGCGGCATGGCTCGTCGTGGCGATCGGCCTGCACCTGTGAGCGGCGTCGCTGGGCCAGCAGTGGAACGACAACCTGACGCTCCCGGGGACGGGCTCGACGCAGGCGACCGACCTGCTCCAGCAGAAGCTCCCCAAGCAGGCTTACGGCAGCATCCCCCTCACGCTCGTCGACCAGAGTGGCCCGATCGGCGACCCGGACAGCACGAGCGCGATCGACGCCACCGTGAAGAACCTGCAGGCGATCCCGCACGTCACCCGCGTCGTGAGCCCGATCGACCAGGGCGCGTCGTCGCTCGTCAGGAAGGACAAGAAGGCCGCCTACATCTCGGTCACGCTCGACATCGGGTCGGGCGGCACGACCACCACCGAGGCCCAGGACATCCTCGACGCCGCCGACCCGGCGGCCAAGGCCGGGCTCGAGCCGGCCGTCGGCGGGTACGTCGGCCAGAAGCTGTCCCGGCCGTCGACGGAGAGCAGCGAGGCGATCGGCATCGCCGCCGCCGTCGTGATCCTCGTGCTCGCGTTCGGCACCGTCACGGCGATGGCGCTCCCGATCGTGACCGCGATCCTGGGGCTGCTCACGACCCTCGCGCTCATCACGGCCATCGGCCACGCCACCGCGGTGCCGACCGTCGCAACGACGCTCGCGACGATGATCGGGCTCGGCGTCGGCATCGATTACGCCCTCTTCATCGTCACGAAGCACAAGCTCCACCTCGCCCAGGGCATCGAGATGAACGAGTCGATCGCCCGCGCCACCGCCACGTCCGGCGGCGCGGTGCTGTTCGCGGGCGTCACGGTCGTGATCGCGCTCTGCTCGCTGGTCGTGGCCGGCATCCCGCTCGTGTCGACGCTCGGCTACACGGCGGCGATCGCGGTGGCGGTCTCGGTGCTGGCGGCGGTCACGCTCCTGCCCGCGCTGCTCGGGGCGCTCGGCGAGCACATCAACTCGCTGCGCGTGCACATCGGCCGCACACACCCCGACGACCAGAAGCCCCACGGCTGGGCGCGGATGGCGCGCGCGGTCGGCCGCAACCCGCGGCCGTACATGATCGGGAGCGCCGTGCTCCCGCTCGTGCTGGCGTTCCCGCTGATCCACCTGCGTCTGGGCCAGTCCGACCAGAGCGTGCTGCCGAAGTCCACCACCTCGCGGCAGGCATACGACGCGATCGCCGGCGGGTTCGGGGCCGGGTCGAACGGCCCGCTGCTGATCGCTGTGAAGTTCCCGACGCCGGCGCAGCCCGGCCAGCCGGGCGGCGACACCACGACCGACCCGCGCCTCACGAGCCTCCAGAGCACGATTCGCGAAGACGCCGGGCGTCCTCTCGGTCGCGCCGGCGACGGTCGACCCCTCCGGGACGGGCGCCGTCTTCAGCGTGATCGCGAAGACGTCGCCGTCGTCCTCGCAGACCGAGGATCTCGTGAACGACCTGCGCGACACCGTCATCCCGAACGCGGTCAAGGGCAGCGGCCTGACGGTGTACGTCGGCGGCCAGACGGCGGGCTACATCGACCTGGCCGAGAAGATCGGGGCCAAGCTGCCGCTGATGATCGCGATCGTCGTGCTCCTGAGCTTCATCGTGCTCATGCTGGCCTTCCACTCGGCGGTGATCCCGATCAAGGCCGCCGTGATGAACCTGCTCTCGGTGGGCGCGGCCTACGGCATCGTCACGTTCGTGTTCCAGGAGGGGCATGGGATCGGCCTCGTCGGGCTCCCCCACTCGATCCCGATCGTGAGCTACGCGCCGCTGCTGATGTTCGCGATCCTGTTCGGGCTCTCGATGGACTACGAGGTCTTCCTCGTCAGCCAGATCCAGGAGCGCTTCCACGCCACGGGCGACGCGGGCGAGGCGGTGGTCGAGGGGCTCGCGTCCACGGGCCGCGTGATCACGTCGGCGGCGCTCGTGATGGTGTTCGTGTTCTCGAGCTTCGTCCTGAACGGCGACCCGGTCGTGAAGGAGTTCGGCGTCGGCCTGGCCGTCGCGATCGCGCTCGACGCGACGGTCGTCCGCTGCCTGCTCGTCCCGTCGGTGATGGAGGTGCTGGGGCGCCGGAGCTGGTGGCTGCCCGGGTTCCTCGACCGCGCCCTCCCGGTCGTGAACGTCGAGGGCACCGGCGTCTTCGACGACGAGGTCGAGGCGCCCGCTCCGGCCATCCTGTCCTGACGCCGGCGAGCGCTTGCGGGCGGGTCGCTACGGTGCCGGGGCGATGACTTTCGGGCCTGACCGGCGTCTTCATGGGCAGACTCGAAGACCTTCAAGGGAGCCACACCCCATGCGCATCCAGACACACATCCATCCGAGCACCGGAGCGCGATCATGAGCGGCATCGAGGGCAACAGGCGCTGGCTGGCGCTGATCGTGCTCTGCAGCGGCAGCCTCATGATCGTGCTCGACACGACCATCGTGAACGTCGCCCTGCCGTCGATCCGCGAGGATCTCGGGTTCTCGGAGACGTCGCTCGCGTGGGTCGTGAACGCCTACCTGCTGACGTTCGGGGGGTTCCTCCTGCTGGGCGGCCGCCTCGGTGACCTGTTCGGCCACCGGCGGCTGTTCCTGTTCGGCATCGGGCTGTTCACGCTCGCCTCGCTCGCCTGCGGTCTGGCCACCTCCCAGCACGTCCTGATCGGGGCGCGGGCGGTGCAGGGCCTCGGCGGCGCGATCGTCTCGGCCGTCTCCCTCTCGCTGATCATGACCATGTTCACCGAGGCGGGCGAGCGCGCGAAGGCGATGGGCGTGTTCGGCTTCGTCGCCGCCGGCGGCGGCACCGTCGGCGTGCTGCTCGGGGGCGTCCTCACCGACGTCCTCGACTGGCACTGGATCTTCATCGTCAACCTGCCCGTCGGCGTGGCCGTCTTCGGCTTCTGCCTCGTCCTCTTGCCGTCCGGTCGCGGTCTGGCGACGACGCGGCTCGACGTCGGCGGCGCGATCACCGTCACCGCGGCGCTCATGCTGGCGGTGTATGCGATCGTGAACGGCAACCAGACCGGCTGGACGGCCGCCCAGACGCTCGGCCTGCTGGGCGGGTCGGTCGCGCTCCTGGCCGTGTTCCTCGGCATCGAGGCGCGCGTCTCCTCGCCGCTGATGCCGCTGCGCCTGTTCCGGCTGCGCAACGTCGCCACCTCGAACGTCGTCGGCGTCCTGTGGGCGGCGGGCATGTTCGCCTGGTTCTTCCTCTCGGCGCTCTACCTGCAGCTGATCCTGGGCTACAGCCCGCTGCGCGTGGGCCTGGCGTTCCTGCCGGCGAACCTGATCATGGCCGCGTTCTCGCTCGGCCTCTCCGCGAAGCTCGTGATGCGCTTCGGCATCCGGATCCCGCTCGGCATCGGCCTCTCGATCGCCGCGACGGGCCTCGTGCTGTTCGCCCGCGCGCCCGTCGACGGGAGCTACGTCACCGATGTGATGCCGAGCATGATCCTGCTCGGGTTCGGCGGGGGCATGGCGTTTAACCCGCTGCTGCTCGCGGCCATGACCGACGTGGACCCGGCCGAGTCCGGCCTCGCCTCCGGCGTCGTGAACACCGCGTTCATGATGGGCGGCGCGCTCGGCCTGGCCGTCCTGACCAGCGTGGCGGCGTCGCACACGAGCGACCTGCGCGCCTCCGGCGGCGGCCATCTGGTCGCGCTGAACGGCGGCTACCACGTCGCCTTCCTGATCGGCGCGGTGTTCGCGTTCTCCGCGGCGGCGATCGGCGCATCGGTGCTGCGGGCCGGCGTTCAGGCGCAGGCGCACCCCGAGCCCGTCGGCGAGCTGGCGACGAACCGCGAGTAGCAGGCGGCGCCGGTCGGCGAACCGCATCGGGGCTGCCGCCGGATCGCTCCCTCCGGCGGCAGCCCCAGGCCCGTCAGACCGAGGCGGTGCGGTCGGGAGCGGCGATCAGGCGCCCGCTGACGACCACGACGAAGACCAGCCAGCAGAGGAACCCGGCCAGCCCGATCACGAGCAGGTTCGAACCGTGGACCTCCGCGACCGCGGGCGCAGCCGCGACTGCCAGCAGGAGGGCGCCGACGATTGTCGCGATGCCGAGCCGGCGCGGCACGAGCCCGGCCACCCAGGCGGCGCGGCCGAGGCCGAGGAGCGCTCCGCCGACGGCGAGGAGGTTCATCGTGAAGATGGCATTGTGCAGGGTCCAGATCGCCGAGACGGCCGTCGGGTCGTGTGCGAGCCCCGTCCGGTCGGCGACGAGGACGACCTGGAGCACGTTGAGGAAGCCGAAGAGGACGGCGATGACGCCGGCCGAGGAGAGGCCGAGCCGGCCCCAGATCTCACTCCGCGGGGTGACCTCCCGGGCGCGCCCGACCAGCCCGCCGGCGAAGAGGAAGAGCGCCGGGAAGCCGATCACGTAGGTGACGACGAGCAGGTGCACGGTCCAGGCGTCGTGATGGGCGAAGCGCAGAACCTGCGCGGCGGTGGCGTCGTCCGGCGGGCTGGTCGCGGCCTTGACGACGTTCTGAACGATGAGAAGGACGGCGAAGATGATCCCGGCGACGCCCGCGATCCGCTCCCCCGCGGCGAGCCGGCCCGACCGAACGTGGCCGGGCTCCGCGGCGGCGGCGATGGTGGTCATTTGCTACCTCCATTCAATAGATAGGACATATATTTAGAGTATACACACAATACTGACTGTGGAGTGGTTCTTCCCATACGATGGGTGAGATGACCGAGCGGCGTTCCCGACGAACCGTCCAGGCGGAGGAGACGAAGCGCCTGATCCTCGAGGCCGCACGGCGGTTGTTTGCCGAGCTCGGCTACGGGGCGACCTCCATCGCCGAGGTCGCGGCGGAGGCCGGGGTGGCGGTTCCGACCGTCTATCAGAGCGTCGGCAGCAAGCCGACCCTGCTCCTGATGCTCGTCGACCACATCGACGAGGAAGCGGGGATCCGCGCCCTCGCCCGCGAGCTTCGCACCAGCGAGGATGCCCATCGCGTCCTCGAGCTGCAGGTGCGGATGACCCGTCAGATCGCCGAACGGTGCGGCGATATCGTGGCGGCGTTGCAGTCCGCGGCCGGCGTCGACCGCGACCTGGCCGAGCCGCTCGCCGCGGGCATGGACCGGCACCGCGCCGGCGCCAAGGCGACCGTCGAGCGACTGGCGTCCCTGGGAGCGCTGCGCACCGATCTCACGCGCGCCCGAGCAGCCGCAGTGCTCGCCAGCCTGACCGCGCCCCGCGTCTGGACTTCCATGGTCGGCGAGTTCGGCTGGAAGTACGACGAGGCCGAAGCCTGGCTGAACGACCTTCTCCGCCGCGAGCTCTTCGGCGGTTGACCCGGCACACGCAGGAGCCGTCGGCGGGTCGGCGGCGGGCTCGGAGTAGAGTTTCCGCGATGGGCGTCTTCACGGTGACCTTCCGTGGCCGCGCGACCGCGCGGGCCACGGCCGCAGACCGGCCACGGCCGGCACTTCCTTCGTAGCGCAGGCCTGGCAGCCGAGATCGTCGCCTCGGCCGGGGTTCGCGCGGACGAGCTCGTGGTCGAGATCGGCGCCGGCTTCGGCCGGCTGACGGCCCCGCTCCGCGCCGCCGGAGCGAGGGTGGTCGCCGTGGAGATCGACCCCGGGCTGGCGGAGTCGCTGCAGCGCCGCCACGGCGGTGGGCGGGTGGCCGTCGTCGAGGCGGACTTCCTGACCCTGGCGCCGCCCGCCGAGCCGCACCGGGCGCTGGGGAACGTGCCCTTTGCGATCACCACCCCCATCCTGCGCCGCCTGCTCGACGACCCCGCGTCGCACCTGCGCCGGGCCGACCTGATCGTGCCGGACACCCTCGTGCGCAAGCGCGCGGCGACCCGGCCCTCAACCCTGTTGTCGCTGCGATGGCAGCCGTGGTGGGAGCTGCACGCCGAACGGCACCTGCCGGCGGCGTGCTTCGACCCGCCGCCGCGGGTCGACGCCGCCCTGTTGACGGTCCGGCGGCGGCGGGCGGCCCTGCTGCGCATGGAGCAGGCCGCCGCCTACCGCTCGTTCCTCGCGGACGGGTTCAGCCGCGACGCCCGGCCCGTGCGCCGGTCGCTCGGGCTGCCGCCGCGGACATGGAAGCGGTTCGCGCGGGGCCGCGGCCTGCCGCCCGACTCCCGCCCGTACGAGCTCGACGTGTGGGACTGGGTGGCGCTCTTCGGACTCGTCAGCGGGCCGGGCTGACGCCGCACACGGCCCAGACGAACGCGGGCAGCGAGAACGGGCCGTCCCCGACCTCCGCCCGGGAGCGCTCCCGCACCGCCGCCTGCCGCTCCTCGTCCAGCCCGGCGAGGTAGCCCCCGGCCGGCCCGACGCCGAGCGTGAACGGCTCCCACCAGTCCTCGAAGGTCGGATGCTCGACCACGGACGGCTGCTCGGCCCCGCGCACGTCCTCGAGGCCCGCCTCGGCGAACAGCCCCTCCAGGTGCCCGGCGCTGCCGCCGGCCACCGCCATCTCGTGCCGGGCGCCCGGGTCGAGCGCGACCGCAGACCGCCAGAACGGGCTGATCGGCGCCCGCCCTCCGGCGAGGTCCCACACCGAGGCGGCGACCGCGCCGCCGGGCCGGGTGACCCGCACCATCTCCCGCAGGCCGGCCACCGGGTCGCGCATGAAGTGGACGACGAGCTGGGACAGGGCGGCGTCGAACTCGCCGTCGCCGAAGGGCAGCTCCTCGGCTGTGCCCCGGCGCACGTCGACGCCGGGGAAGCGGCCCCGCACGGCGTCGACGAAGCGCTCGGACGGATCGACCGCCGCCACCGAGCCCGCCCCCAGCCGCCCGGCCAGCTCGCCGGTGAGCATGCCCGAGCCGCAGCCCACGTCCAGCGCCCGCTGCCCGGCGGAGACCCCGGCGAGGTCGGCCAGCTGCGGCGCCAGGGGCGCCGCGTAGCGCCCCATGAACCGGTCATATGCGTCTGCGGAGACGTCGAAGGTCATGCGGGACTGAGGACGGCCTGAGTATGGAGCGCCGGACGGGCGCCGTCAAACCCGAGGCGGCGCGGCCCCCGCGATCGTGAAATACTCGCCGCGACCGAACCTGGGAGACCTCGATGCCGACCGATTCGATGGGGAGTGGCTGGGCCGACGTGCTGGAGGAGATCCCGCTCTTCGCCAGCCTCTCCAAACGTCACCTGAACAAGATCGCCCGCCTGGGCAAGGCCCGCCGCTACGCGCGCTACACCCCGATCGTCCGCTCGGGCGACCGCGGCGACAGCTTCTACGTCATCCTCGACGGGACCGCGCTCGTGAAGCTCCCGGGCAAGCGCGCGAAGCGTCTGGGCGCCGGCGACTGGTTCGGCGAGATGGCGCTTCTCGACGCCGCCCCCAGGACGGCCACGGTCGAGGCGCAGACCGACGTCTTCGCGATGCTGCTCGGGCGCTCGGCGTTTCTGAAGACGGTGCAGGACGAGCCGAAGCTCGCGATCGCGCTCCTGCAGACGATGGCGCAGCGCCTGCGCGCCTCGGAGCGCTCCGCCGCCCACTGACGCCCGGCGGCCTGCATACCCGGTGCCTGGCACCGGGTATTCACTCTGGTTGCGGCCGGGGTGCTGACGATCAAACCGCCTTCCAACGAGGTGTGGAGTTTCGTGCCGTATACTCGGCCGACCCCCTGCCCCGCGAACGTCGCCGCACGCCACCCGCCGCGGCGGCCGAGGAGCTGCTTGGCAACCACGAAGCCGCCCAGAGGTCCGGGCGAGGGAGATTCCCCCCGGCGCGCGAAGATGGTGATCTACGGAAGTGGACCGCCGCAGAAGCCGCCCCGCCGGGGTCGCCGCCGGCGCCACCGCCTGCCGCGCTGGGCGCGCTGGACGCTCGCCGTGCTGGGCCTGCTCGTCCTCGTCGTCCTGGCCGCGGGCGGCTACGAGCTCTGGTATCTGAACACCATCTACAACAAGGTCACCAAGCTCCACGGGACCGACAGGAAGGCCTCGGCGCACCTCGCCCGCGACATCCCCACGTCGTCCCAGCCGATCACGGCGCTCATGATCGGCTCCGACCACCGCAGCGACGGCGCCACCGGCAAGAACGGCCTCTCCGACACGCTCATGCTGGCCCGGCTCGATCCGCAGCACCACGTCATCTCGCTGCTCTCGATCCCGCGTGACCTGTGGGTGCCGAGCCTGGGCGCCAAGATCAACTCCGCCTACTCGAACGGCGGCGACAACGCCTCGCTGGAGGCGGTCGAGGGCGTCACCGGGATCAAGCCGAACTACCTCGTCAACGTCGACTTCGCCGGCTTCCAGCGCCTGGTCGACACCCTGGGCGGCATCTACGTCAACGTCGACCAGTACTACTACAACCCGCCCGATCTCGAGGCCTACACCGGCTTCTCGGCGATCGACGTCAAGCCCGGCTACCAGAAGCTGAAGGGCGCCGACGCGCTCGCCTTCTCGCGCTACCGCCACACCGACGACGACTTCCACCGCCAGGCCCGCCAGCAGACGTTCCTGCGCGCGTTCCAGGCCCGCGCCGCCGACCGCTTCCACGGCATCTCCGTCACGGACATCCCGTTCATCAACTCCCTGCTCGGCGCGATCTCCGACAGCGTCACGATCGTCGGCCCGCACAGGAAGGCGCCCAGCCCGCGCACGCTGCTCTCCTTTGCGGCGACGGCCTACAAGGCCCGCGCGCACGTCGTCACCATCCCGCTCTCCTGGACGCCCTACGACGCCCCGGACGGGGAGTCGGCGCTCCAGGTGACGAACCTGTCCCACGCGCTCGCCCAGTGGCGGCACCCGTGGCAGCTCGAGAACGCGGCCGCGTCCATCCCGGGCAGCCACAAGACCCACACCGCGCCCGCGTGGAAGCCAGCGGTCGACCCGGACGGCGTGCACGTGGCCGTGCTGAACGGAAACGGCGTCAAGGGCGTCGCCGCGAAGACCGTCCACGCCCTGGCCGCCTGGGGCTACCGCGCCCACGCGGGCAACGCGCCCCGGCAGGACTATCCCGATACCTGGGCCTACTACCGGCCCGGCGCCCGGGCGATCGCCGGCGATCTGGCGTACATCCTCGGCGGCGGCGCGACGGCGTCCGCGATGCCGGCGGCGATCGAGGCCGCGATCGGCCCACGGGCGCAGGTGGCCGTCGTGTTCGGCCACGGCTTCTCCGGCAAGCCGGCCGTCACCGCACCGGCCCCGAAGAAGCCCTCCAGGCCGGCCGGCCCGCCGTCGACGATCACGCCCACCACCGGGTACCGGGCCGACTTCCTCCACGTCCAGCGCGTGCTGCACTTCCCGATCGTGTACCCGACCGTCTCGGTGGCCGGGTACGACCTGTGCCCGTGGGTGCCGAAGCCCTCCGGCGCGGGCGTGCTGAGCTGCCAGGGGACGTCCACCTCGCCCATCCGCATCTACGGCATCGGGGCGGCCGGCAAGGGCTGGAACTCGATGTACGCGGTCTTCAAGGGCCCGACCGCGATGGGCCCCTACTGGGGCATCGAGGAGACCCGCTACACGGACGCGCCGCTGCTCCAGAACCCCAACCTCACCCGCACCCTCGACGGCCGCAAGTACCTGTTCTTCTTCAACGGCGGCCACATCCAGACCATCGCGTTCGTCCAGGGCGACGTCGCCTACTGGGTCGAGAACAGCCTGCTCGACGACCTCACGAACCCCGAGATGCTCGCGATCGCCCGGTCGCTCAAGCCGGTCGGCTGAGGAACCCGGTCACCAGCCGGTCGAAGAGCTCGGGCCGCTCCATGCTGGGCAGATTGGCGGCGTCCGGGATCGTTGCCGCCCGAGCTCCTGGGATGCCCGCCGCGAGCCGCTCGCCGATGGCGTGGATGTCCGGCTGGTCGGCCTCGCCGACGATGACCAGGGCCGGCCGGCGCACCTCGCCGAGACGGTCGCCGGCGTCGGGCACGGGCAGCTCCTCGAGATCGCCGTCGCGCTCGTAGGCGGGCACCTGCAGCTCGAGCGCGCGCAGCTGCATCGCGTGGGCGCGGCCGCGCACGTCGGCGTCCACCTGGTCCGGCCGGCGGCCCGGCCCGTCGACCCAGAAACGGACGTTGACCTCGGCGGCGGCGGCGAGGTCTCCGCGCTCGATGGCCGCCTCCTCCGCCTCCCAGTACTCGCGGACGGGGGCCGACCACTCGTGCCCGGGCAGCCCGGATCCGACCAGGACGAGCGCCGAGACCCGCGCGGGGGCCGCAAGCGCGGCCTCGAACGCGACGCGGCCGCCCATCGACGCCCCACGATCGCCGCCTCGGAGATGCCGGCGGCGTCCATCACGGCGATCAGGTCGCGGGCGTGCGAGTAGGCCGCGGAGGGCACCGGCGAGCGGCCGAACCCGCGCACGTCGAACCGCATCAGGCGACGGCCGTCGGCCAGGGCGCCCCACTGGGCGTCCCACATGCCGCTGTCGCAGATCCCGGCGTGGACGAGCACGACTGCCGGGCCGTCGCCGGCGGTCTCGGCATGGATCCCGTCCGGCGCGGTCACTGCTGATAGCGCACGACGGCGACCGTCTCGTGGATACCCTCGTCCCAGGTCTTGTGATGCGGCCCTCCCTCGGCCATGAGCGCGTGCTGCACCGTCAGCCGATCGACGTCGGCGGCGTAGGCGCGCGCCCCGCCGCGGGAGGTGAACTCGACGACGCCGATGAACTCGTTCGGGTCGTCGATCGACCGCGCGATCCAGTGCCCGGTGGCGCCGTGCTTCACCCGCGCCGGCTCGTGCTCGTCGAAGGCGGCCTTCCAGGTCTGGAAGTCGCCGCCGCGGAAGCGGATGACGAACTGGATGCTTCCCTCGTCTGCCATGCTCACCCCTGTCGGTCGTGGCTCAGGATGCCGACCACCTGGAACCAGGCCGGCTCGGGCTCCGGATTCTCCTCGACCCGCATGCCCAGCCGCCGCATGACGCCGATCGAGGCCAGGTTCTCGCGCTCGGTCGTGGCGACGACGCGGGCCAGGCCGAGCTCGGCCAAGGCGTGCTCGATGAGCGCCGCGGCCGCCTCGGCGGCGATCCCGCGGCGGCGAAAGGCCGGCGCGACGGACCAGTACAGGCCGACCTCGGGGACGAGCCGCCGGCCCGGCTCCGGCCACGACGGGAGCAGCCCGAACGGCGCCAGCGAGGGGACGAGCCCGACCAGCCCGACCAGGCGGCCGGAGTCGTTCAGCACGATGCCGCGCTCGCCGTAGGGCGGCTGGCGCAGGTCGGCCAGCTGCTCGTAGGAGAGCGCGGTCCAGCGCAGCCACCGCTCCCGGCCGCCGCCCTCCAGCTCCTCGACGGCGGCGAGGTCGCCGGCCTCGAGCTCGCGAACCGTCAGGCGGGGTGTCCGAAGCGGCGGGATCCGCACGGCGGGCACCCTACCGGGCGCGCGGGCGCCGGGTACACTCGCCGCCGTGCGCGCAGGCCGGGTGATCACGGTGGTCGGCTGCCACGCCGGCGGCGAGATCGGCAACGTCGTGACGGGCGGCGTGCTGCCGCCGCCGGGCGCCACCGTGTTCGAGCAGATGCAGGCGCTGCGCCGCGACGGCGACGGCCTGCGCAAGCTGCTTCTGCGCGAGCCGCGCGGGAGCGTCGCCTGCCACGCGAACCTGGTCGTCCCCGCGACCCGCCCCGACTGCGACGCGGGCTTCATCATCATGGAGCCCACCGAGTACCCGCCGATGTCGGGCTCGAACACGATCTGCACCGCCACGGTGCTCCTGGAGACGGGAATCGTGGCGATGACCGAGCCCGAGACGACGTTGCGGCTCGAGGCTCCGGGCGGCGTCGTCGAGGTGCGTGCGCGCTGCCGCGACGGCCGCTGCGAGAGCGTCGAGGTGACGAACGTGCCGGCGTTCGCCGACCGCCTGGACGCCCCGCTCGAGGTCGAGGGCATGGGCACTCTGACGGTCGACGTCTGCTACGGCGGCATGTGGTACGCAATCGCGGACGCCGCCGCGCTCGGGTTCGCGATCGAGCCGGGCGAGGCCCGCGACCTCTCGCTGACGGGGGAGCGCATCCGCGCCGCCGCCCGCGAGCAGCTGCCCTGCGCCCACCCGGAGAACCCGAACATCGCCGGCGTCAGCATCGTCCAGATCGCCGGGCCGTGGCAGGGCGTCGGCGCGGTGAGCCGAAACGCGGTCGTCATCGCGCCGGGCCGGCTCGACCGCTCGGCGACGGGCACCGGGCTGTCGGCCCGGATGGCGGCGCTCCACGCCCGCGGGCTGATGCGCCCGGGCGACGGGATGACACACGCCTCGCCGATCGGCACCACCTTCGACGGCCGCATCGTGTCGGAGACCCGGGTCAACGACCGGCAGGCGATCGTGCCCGCGATCCGTGGGAGCGCCTGGATCACCGGCGTCTCGCAGGTTCTCGTCGACCCGGCCGACCCGTTCCCGGAGGGCTACCTGCTCTCCGACACGTGGGGCGTGAGCGGACTGGATGTCCAGCCGGGCTAGGCGCCCGCGATGGTAGATTCGCCCGGCTGCGGCGATGACGAACCCCTTCCAGACAGACGGCACCTGGCTGCGCTGCGCGCTCCACGCCCACACCACCCGCTCCGACGGCGAGCTCCAGCCCGAGGCGCTCGTCGACCACTACGAGCGGGCCGGATGGGACGCGCTCGCCGTCACCGACCACTGGACGATCACGCACCCCCCGGCGCGCGACGGGATGGTGCTCGTGCCCGGGATCGAGCTCACCTGCCGTACGACGGCGGGCGTGTGGGTCGACGTGCTGGTCTACGGCCTCGACCGCGAGCTCGACGTCGAGCCCGAGAGCTACGACTCGTACCCCGACCTCCCCGACGCGATGGAGTTCGTCGCCGCGCACGGGGGCGTCGCCTACATCGCCCACCCGTACTGGACGGGCGTGCCCATGGACGTCGTCGTCGGCCTGCCGGCGGTGGTCGGCATCGAGGTCTACAACGCCGGGTGCCAGATCGAATGCGGCCGCGGCCTGTCCAGCGTCCACTGGGACGGGCTCCTCGACGCCGGCCACTCCTGCTTCGCCGTGGCCTGCGACGACACCCACTACGCCGGCTTCGACTCCGGCTACGCCTGGACGATGGCCCACGTCGCGGAGCCGACGGCGGACGGAGTGGTCGCCGCCCTGCGCAGCGGCGCCTGCTACGCCTCGACGGGGCCGCGATTCGACACGATCGAGCCGGCGCCCGGCGGCCTGCTCGTGCGCTGCAGCCCCTGCCGCTCGGTCACGCTGTGCACGGGCCCCGAGGACGGCGGCCGGGCGATGGTCGGGCGGCTGGCGTTCCGCCACCGGGCCCGGATCGTCGACCGCGACCCGTCCACCGGGCTGATCACCGCCGTCGCGTTCGCGCCGCCGCCCGGCGCCGCCGCCGCCCGCATCGAGCTCGCGGACGCGGACGGCGGCACCGCCTGGTCAAACCCGGTCGCGCTCTAGCCGCCGCCTCCCTCGAGACCACCTCGCACGGCCGCCGCAACCGGTTCCGGTTTCCGTGCGCGCGCTCACACAATGTCTTGACAATTTCGCAACATCTGGGATGATCCGGCAGCGGGTACATAGGACAGCACCCCCAAGGCAGCCAGGCAGGTGAGTGGGCGGGTGAATGTCAGCTTCAACAGCGAGGCGATCGTCCCATGCGCGCAGCACGTCGGGACGGTCGAGATACTGATCCCGGCGTCGGCGTCGGCCGACCTGTTCGACGACGTCCCGGAGTCGACGATGTACCCGGCCGAGGCGGCCGCGATCGCGCGCGCGGCCGCCGGGCGCCGGCGCGAGTTCGCCACGGTGCGCTACTGCGCCCGCCGGGCCCTGCGCCGGCTCGGGATCGCCCCGGCCGCGATCCTGCCCGACCCTGACGGCGTCCCCCGATGGCCGGCCGGGGCGGTCGGGAGCATGACCCATTGCGCCGGATACCGGGCGGCGGTCGTGGCCCGGGCGGAGAAGCTGCGCGGGATCGGCATCGACGCCGAGCCGCACGCGGCGCTGCCGGGGCCCGCGGCCCACCTCGTCCTGCGCGACGAGGAACGGCCGCGCCTGCGCGCGCTGGCGGGGGCCGACCCCGGCCTGCACTGGGACCGCGTCGTCTTCTGCGCCAAGGAGGCGGTCTACAAGGCTTGCTTCCCCGTGTCCCGGCGGTGGCTGGAGTTCTCCGACATCTCGGTGACGCTGCACGCCGGGGGCACGTTCGACGCACGCGTGCTCGCCGGAGGCGACGGCCTCGCCGGGCGCTGGACGGTCGACCGCGGGCTCGTCGTTGCCGCGACCTGGGTATGCCATGACGATTGACGTGGGCACGACGTCCCCGCCCGACCCCGGCAGGGCCGGCCCGACGACCGCGTACGAGCGCATCCTCGCCGACACGCTGGCGGAGACAACGGGCCTCGAGTCGATCCCCGTCGAGGCAAACCTCTTCGACGACCTCGGCCTGGATTCCCTGGCGATCGCCCATTTCTGCGCCCGGGTCCGGAAGTCGGGGACGCTGCCGTCGATCTCGGTCAGGGACTGCTACCAGCACCCGACCGTCAGAGGACTGGCGGCGTCGCTTCCCGTGGGCGTCCCCGTCGGCGCCGGCCGGGCGCCGGCCGATGTCGTGTCGGCGCCGAAGCGCAGGGCCGCACCGGCGAGCAGCCGCGCCCACATCCTGTGCGGCACGATCCAGTTCCTCGTCTTCCTCGCGTATGCATCCGGCGCGGGGGTGGTGTTCACCGCCGGCTACAAGTGGATCTCGGCCGGCTCGGGCGTGGTCGACCCGTACCTGCGATCGGTCGCCTTCGGCGCCGCCACCTTCGCCGGCCTCTGTCTCCTGCCGATCCTCGCGAAGTGGGCCCTGATCGGGCGCTGGGAGCGGGAGGAGATCCCGATCTGGAGCCTGCGGTACGTCCGCTTCTGGGCGGTGCACACGCTGATCCGGCTGAGCCCCGTTGTCCTTCTGACCGGGTCGCCGCTGTACCCGCTCTACCTGCGGGCGCTGGGCGCGAAGGTCGGGGCGGGTGTCGTCATCCTCTCGCGCTACCCGCCCGTGTGCACAGACCTGCTCACGATCGGCGCGCGGACGGTGATCCGCAGGGATTCCTTCTTCACCTGCTACCGGGCGGAGGGCGGGGTGATCCGAACCGGGCCGGTCACCATCGGGGAGGACGCGTTCGTCGGCCAGAACACGGTGCTCGACATCGACACCTCGCTGGGCGACCGGGCGCAGCTCGCCCACTCCTCCGCGCTCTACGAGGGGCAGACGGTTCCCGCCGGCGAGCGGCGGCTGGGGTCGCCGGCGGAGCAGCGATCCGAGAGCGACTTCCAGAACGTCGAGCCGGCGCCGGTCGGGGCCCGCAGACGCGCAACGTACGCGGCCATGGAGATCCTGGGCGTGCTGGCGCTGTACCTGCCGGCCGCCCTCGGCGGCACCTACCTGCTCGCCACCAGGGTGCCGCCGTTCGACGCGCTCGTGCGCTCGTCGCCGGCGGACGTCGCCACCTGGGCGTTCCAGCGCGACGCGATGATCGCCGCGCTCATCCTCCTCGTCGGCGGCATCGGCCTCGGGCTGGCGTTCATCGGCACCGTCCCCCGGCTCCTCAACCTCGTGCTGGAGCCCGACCGCGTCTACCCGCTGTACGGGTTCCACTACACCGTCCACCGGGCGATCGGCCGGCTCACCAACGTGCCCTTCTTCCTGCAGCTGTTCGGCGACAGCTCCTACATCGTCCATTACCTGCGCTGGGTCGGGTACGACCTCACCGAGATCGAGCAGACGGGGTCGAACTTCGGCACCGCCGTCGGGCACGAGAACCCGTACCTGGCGTCGATCGGCACCGGGACGATGGTCGCCGACGGGCTCTGGATCGTGAACGCCGACTACTCGAACACCTCCTTCCGGTTGTCGCGGGTCGCGATCGGCCGCAACAACTTCATCGGCAACAACATCCCCTATCCCTCGCAGGCGCGCACGGGCGACAACACGCTGCTCGCCACCAAGGTGATGGTCCCGGTCGACGGCGACATCCGCGAGAACGTCGGACTGCTCGGCTCGCCGAGCTTCGAGATCCCGCGCTCGGTCGAGCGCGACCGCCGCTTCGACGACCTGCGCTCGGGGGTCGAGCGCGGCCGCCGGCTCGCGGCCAAGAACCGGCACAACATCGTGACGATGGGCCTGTTCCTGCTGACGCGGTGGATCTACGCGCTCGCGATGACCGAGCTCGCCTTCGGCGCCGTCGTCCTCTACGGGGACCTGGCCGTGGTGGCAACCGCGGGCGCAGTCGTCCTGGTGCTGCCGTTCACGGTCGCCTACCTGGCCGTGGTGGAGCGGGCCGGGGCCAGGTTCCGGACGCTGCGCCCGCTCTACTGCTCGATCTACCAGCCGGAATTCTGGCGGCACGAGCGCTACTGGAAGATGGCCGCCGTCCGGCTGCCGCGCAGCCTCGACGGCACCCCGTTCAAGGCCCTCGCCTGGCGCGCCCTCGGAGTACGGATGGGCCGGCGCGTCTTCGACGACGGCTCCGCGATCGTCGACCGCAGCCTGGTCACGATCGGTGACGACTGCGTCCTGAACGCGGGCAGCGTCGTCCAGCCGCACTCGCAGGAGGACAGCGCCTTCAAGTCGGACCGGATCACGATCGGCTCGCGCGTCACCGTCGGGGTGAGCGCCCACGTGCACTACGGCGTCACGATCGGCGACGGCGCCCGCCTCGGCCCCCACTCGTTCCTGATGAAGGGCGAGGAGATGCCGCCGGACGCGCGCTGGGCCATGAACCCGGCCGTGGAGCCCCGCGCGCCGGTCTCCGCCGGCCGGCCTGCGCAGGCCGACCCCAGCGCCGAGCCGACCGACGGGTTCGGCCGGATCCCGAGGTGGACGGCGGAGCCGGCGGCCGGGGTCGGCGAGCATCGGGAGACGATGCCGGCAGGCCTCGCGGCGGCCGTCCGCAGCCTGGCCGACGATCTGGAGGTGCCCCCGAGCACCGTCGTGCACGCGACCCACGCCCGGGTGCTCGGCGCGCTCACCGGCGAGAGCGACGTCACGACCGGCTACCTCGCCCTGGGCGGCGACATCCCGGTGCCGTGCCCGCTCGCGGCCGAGGCCGGCTCATGGCGGGCCCTGGTGCTGGCGACCCGGCAGGCGGAGGTGGACGAGGAACGCAGCGCCGAGGGTGCGTTCGAGTCCGTCTTCGACCCGGCCGGCCTCGACGCGGGCCCGGTGGACGGCGCGGTCGTGCGGGTCGGCGTGCAGGAGCGCGGGGGCGAGCTCGCGCTGCGCCTGGCCTACCGCAGAGACGTCCTCGATGCGGAGTCCGCCGCGCGGGTGGCCGGCTACCACCTGGCCGCCCTGCACCGGCTCGCGGCCGACCCGGACGGGGAGCCGGCGGGTCACAGCCTGCTCTCCGAGGAGGAGGTTCGCCTCCAGCTCGACGGGCTCGCAGGGCCGCAGCGAGAGCTCCCGGACCGGCGCTTCCACGAGCTCTTCGAGGAGCGGGCGGCGGCGCACCCCGACGCCGTCGCGGCCGTCTGCCGCGACCGGCGCTTCACGTACGCCGAGCTGAACGCGTGCGCCAACCGGCTGGGACGGGCGCTCCTGGCGCGCGGCCTGCCGCCCGAGGGCGTGGTGGCCGTCGTGACCGAGCGCGACCTCGAGTGGATGGCCTGCGTGCTCGCGATCCTCAAGGCGGGCGGCTGCTATCTCCCGGTCGAGCCGCACCTGCCGCCCGACCGCATCGCGGGGATGCTCTCGCGCGCCGGCTGCGAGCTCGTGCTGACCGAGCCGGGCAGCTCGGCGACGCTCGAGGCGGCGCTCGAATCGCTGCCGGGCGTCGAGCCGGTCGACGTCCACCGGGCCCTCGAGGAGGGCCACGCCGACGGCGACCTCGGGGTTTCGGTGACGCCCGGGCAGCTCGCCTACATCTACTTCACCTCCGGCTCCACCGGCGAGCCCAAGGGGGCGATGTGCGAGCACGGCGGCATGCTCAACCACCTCTACGCGAAGATCGACGACCTCGGCCTGGGCGAGGGCGACGTGGTGGCCCAGGTCGCGCCCCAGAGCTTCGACATCTCGCTGTGGCAGCTCGTCTCCGCCCTCCTGGTCGGCGGCCGGACGCTGATCGTCGAGCAGGAGCTGATCCTCGACATCGAGGAGTTCGTCGAGCGGGTCGCGGAGCGCCGGGTCAACGTGCTGCAGGTGGTGCCCTCCTACCTCGAGGCGTTGCTCTCCTACCTCGAGGAGTTCCCCCGCGAGCTGCCGGACCTGCGCTCTGTCTCGGTCACCGGGGAGGCGGTGAAGCGGGAGCTCCTGCGGCGCTGGTTCGCGTACGCGCCCGGGATCAAGGTGATGAACGCCTACGGGCTGACCGAGACGTCGGACGACACCAACCACGAGGTCATGGCCGGCGTGCCGGGCTCCGCGCGCGTGCCGCTCGGGCCTCCTGTGCGGAACGTCCGCGTCTACGTCGTCGACGAGCGCCTCTCGCCGGTGCCGCTCGGCGCCCCGGGGGAGATCGTGTTCTCGGGCGTGTGCGTCGGCCGCGGGTACATCAACGATCCCGAGCGCACCCGGCTCGCGTTCGTGCCCGACCCCCACCGTCCGGGCGAGCGCCTCTACCGCAGCGGCGACTACGGCCGCTGGCGGCCCGACGGCAAGCTCGAGTTCCTCGGCCGCCGCGACCATCAGGTGAAGATCAGAGGGCTGCGGATCGAGATCGGCGAGGTCGAGAGCGCCCTGCTGGGGGTGGACGGCGTCCGTGCCGCCGCGGTGGTCGTCGCCGAGGGAGCCGCGGGCGCGAAGCGGCTGGTGGGGTTCTACGTCGGCCCGGAGCACGAGGCCGACGCGCTGCGAACGGCGATGGGAGAGTCGCTGCCCGCCTACATGATCCCGGCGGCGTTCCACCGGCTCGACGGGCTGCCCCTGACCGCCAACGGCAAGGTCGACCGCAAGGCGCTGGCCCGCCTCACCGAGGGGGTGGAGGCCCGATGAGCGCCGTTCCGGAGTTCGTCGTGATCCCCGGCGTCCAGGTCGAGCGCGTCCTGCAGGGGCGGGAGCGGGAGACGGTGGCGCTGGTCGAGGCGGCCTACCGCCTCCACGGCGCGGGCGACACGGTCAACCCGCCCTCCTACTTCCTGCGCTTCCCCGACCGCCCCTCGGCGCGCATCATCGCCCTGCCTGCGTCGCTCGGCGGGGAGGAGCGGGTCGACGGCCTCAAGTGGATCTCGAGCTTCCCCGAGAACCTGAGCGCCGGGATCCCGCGGGCCTCGGCGGTGCTGATCCTGAACGATCCCGGCACCGGCTTCCCCTACGCATGCCTGGAGGCCTCGGTGATCAGCGCGAGCAGGACGGCGGCGATGGCGGCGATCGCCGCCGACGTGCTGTCCCGCGGCGGCGCGCGGCCGCAGCGGCTCGCGCTCTTCGGGAGCGGCCTGATCGCCCGCTACATCCACACCTTCCTGGCCGCGACCGGCTGGTCGTTCGAGCGGATCGGCATCCACGACCTGTCCCGCGACAGCGCGGAGGGCTTCCGCGGATACCTGGAGCGCGCGGGCGAGGCCGGCCCGATCACCGTGGACGACGGCCCCGAGCGGCTCATCCGTTCGAGCGACCTCGTGGTCTTCGCGACGACGGCGGCGACGCCGCACGTCACCGACCCCGAGTGGTTCGAGCACAACCCGCTGGTGCTGCACGTCTCGCTGCGCGACCTCTCGCCGGAGGTCGTGCTCGCCTCGGCCAACGTCCTCGACGACGTCGAGCACTGCCTCAAGGCGCAGACGTCGCCGCACCTGGCCGAGCAGCTCACCGGCAACCGCGACTTCGTGACCGGCACGCTGAACGACGTGATCTCCGGACGGGTGGCCGTCCCGGCCGGCCGGCCGGTGGTGTTCTCGCCGTTCGGCCTCGGAGTCCTCGACCTGGCGGTCGGGAGGCACGTGTACGACCGCCTTTCCCATGACGGCGATCTGCACATCGTCGACGACTTCTTCCACGAGCTTCGCCGACACGGCTAGGAGGGCACGCCAATGCCGATCATCACGGATCCCCAGGAGTTCAACCAGGAGGAGCTCTACATCGACCTGCGCCCGATGTGCGGGCACTCGCTGTTCCTCAAGGTCGAGGGCTTCAACTTCGCCGGATCGATCAAGCTGAAGGCCGCCGCCGAGATGGTGAGGGCCGCCGAGCGGGACGGGAGCCTGACGCCGGACTCGATCCTCGTCGAGTCCTCGTCCGGAAACCTCGGCGTCGCCCTGAGCATGCTCGCGGCGAACAAGGGCTACCGGTTCGTGTGCGTGACCGACTCCCGCTGCAATCCCGCGGCCCTGCGGCTGATGGAGTCGTTCGACGCCGAGGTGCACGTGATCACCGAGCCGGCGGCGAACGGCGGCGGCCGGCTCGGGGCGAGGCTCGACCACGTCCGCGGGCTGTGCGCCTCGGACGACCGCTACCTCTGGCTCAACCAGTACGGGAACCCGGCGAACCCGAGAGCGCACTACCGCACCACGGCGCCCGCGATCGCCCGCAGGTTCCCCGAACTCGACGTCCTCTTCATCGGCGCCGGCACGTGCGGAACGCTCATGGGCTGCGCCCGGTACATGCACGAGCTGCGCCGTCCGGTCAAGATCGTCGCGGTGGACACGGTCGGCTCGGTCACCTTCGGCGGCCCGTCGGGCCGGAGGCTGATCCCCGGCCTGGGCGCGGGCGTGCGGGTGCCGCAGCTCGACGAGTCGTACGTCGATGACCTCGTGATGGTGCCCGAGGCGAAGACGATCCGTACCTGCCGGCGGCTGGCCCGGCGCGGGTTCCTGTTCGGCGGGTCGACCGGCACGGTGGTGAGCGGCGCGCTCGACTGGCTCGCCCGCAACGACGCCGGCGACCTGACCGCCGTCGCCGTCTCCCCGGATCTCGGGGAGCACTACATGGAGACGGTCTACACGGACGAGTGGGTCCAGGAGCACTACGGCGAGGGCGTGCTCGCGCGCGACGAGCCGGAGGCGGCGGCCGAGCGCGATCGTGTCGGCCGGCCCCGCCGTGCCCGGCGTGGGAGGCGGTTGGGGGCGATCCCGGCCCGGTGAGGCGGCCGGCCCGGGGCGCGCCGTCTACACGACCCTGCCGCCCGGGTCGTCGCCGGGGGCGTCCTCCTCGGCCAGGATCTGATACAGGCTGCGGCGCGTGCCGCGCAGCACCTCCTGGGCCTTCTCGCGCTGGGCCGGCGTCCCCGCCATGCCCACCTGGCGCACCGCGCCGAGCACCTGGAAGACCAGGCTGCGCAGGTCGCCGTGCTCGTCGTGCGCCGCGGCGGCCGCCTGCTCCCACGGAGCCGGCGAGGGCTGCGCGGCGGCGGCCTCGCGGCCCGCGTCGGTCAGCTCGTAGACGCGCCGGCCGGTGTCGGACTGCTGCTCGCGCACGAGCTCCTCGTCCTCGAGCTGCTGGAGCGTCGGGTAGACCGACCCGGGGCTCGGGTTCCAGGCTCCGCCGGTGCGCTCACCGAGCTCGCGGATGATCTGGTAGCCGTGCATGCTCTCCTCGGCGAGGAGCGCCAGGATCGCGGCCCGGATGTCGCCGCGGCCGGCCCTGCGGCCCCCGCCGCCGAAGAAGGCGTTGCCTCTGCCCCAGCCGCCCCGCCCGAAGCCGGCGAACGGGTCTCCGCCACCGTGCCGGCGGGCGAACCTGTGCATCGCGTGACGGCGGCGCCGGCCGTGCCCGCCCACCGGGATCGTCTGTGCGTAGGTCATCGGAATCCTCCTGATTCTCGTGTGTTCATGACTATCGCGTCACATCACGATATATCGTACCGTATCGCTGTCAAGTCCGGCGTCCGGCCGCGCCGCCGGCTCAGGCCGGCGCCGTCTCGCGCTCGGAGACCGCGACCGCGACGGCGGCCACGATCACGGCGCTCGCGATCAGCGCGCCCGTGGTCAGCGACTCGCCCGCGACCGCCCACCCCAGCACCACCGCCACGGCCGGGTTTACGAACGCGTACGTCGCCACCCGCGCCGGCGCGACCACGCGGAGCAGCCACACGTAGGCGGAGAAGGTGAGGACGGTCCCGAAGACGATGAGATAGGCCATCCCGCCGATCGAGCGGCCGGTGACGGCGGCGAGGCGGAGCGAGGACAGCTCGCCCGACGCGGCGGCGACGACGACCAGGATGGCCCCGCCCGCGAGCAGGGGCATCGCCGCACCCAGGACGGGCGAGCGGGGCACGGGCACGGCGCGCGTGGCCACCGTCCCGGCCGCCCAGGAGAGCGCACTTCCGACCAGCAGGAGCGCGTCGGTCGCATGCAGCCCGCCGCCCGCCCCCTGGGAGGCGACCAGCAGCACCACGCCGGCGAACCCCACGCCGAACGCCGCCACCCGCCGCCGGGACGGCGGCCGCCCGCCCGGCAGCGCCCAGCCGAGCAGGGGGACGAACAGCGGGATCGTGGCCAGGCAGAGGGCGGCGATGCCGGACGGCACCCGCTCCTCGGCGTAGGCGAGCACGCCGTGACAGCCCACGAAGAGGAGCGTGCCGATGACCAGGGCGCCGCCCCACTCCGCCCGCGCCGGCCGGGGCAGCTCGCGCTCGCGGACGAGCCCCAGCGCGAGCAGGATCGCCCCGCCGAACAGGCACCGCCCGGCCATCATCGCGAAGGGCGGGATGGTCTCGACGGCGTAGCGGATCGCGAGGAAGGTCGACCCCCACACGAAGTAGATCGCGGCGAAGGCGGCCATCACCTCCGCCGCGGGAGGGCCCCCCGGGGCCCGCGCCGGCGCCGGCGCCGGCCCGGTCGGCGAGCTCACCCGGCGGCGCCGGGGTGCGCGTCCGCGCGGTCGACGATGACGCCGTCGAGCCGGAACGGCGTGAGCGCGTTCGCCCACAGGCCGTGCACCCACGGCCGCCGCAGCAGCGTCGTGCGCTGGTAGGCAACGGGCACGAGCACGGCCCACTCGGCCACCAGCAGCCGGTCGATGCGCCCGTACAGCTCGAGCCGCTCGTCCTGGTCGCGCGACGCCCGCGCGCGGCTCAGCAGGTCGAGCAGCCGGCTGTTCATCGCCTGCTCGGTGACCGGGTCGCACGGATCCTCGAGCAGCCCGCGGAAGAAGCCGTCGGGATCGGGATAGTCGGCCAGCCACGCGCCCATCCACAGATCGGACTCGTCGTCCGCGCTGCGGATGGCCCGCTCGCTGATGACGGCCTCGACGCCGACCCCGATCTCGGCCAGCGCCGCCTCGAGAACGTCGATCAACACCGAGAAGCCCTTCGCGATCAGCATCCGCAGGCGCGGCAGGCCCTCGCCGCCCGGATAGCCCGCCTCGGCCAGCAGCGCACGGGCGCCGTCGAGGTCGAGCGCCTCGGAGACGTGGTGGTCGTGGCCGGGCATCGCCGGCGGCAGGAGCCCGCCGCCTTCGGCCGGCCGGCTCACGAGGCCGCTCTTCGGAAAGGCGCGGGCGACCGGGGCGAGCGCGGCCGCCACCGCCCGGCGGACGCGCACGTCGTCCAGGGGCGCGCGGTCGCTACGGAAGCCGATCATGGCCGTTCCCAGGGTCGGGGCCAGGTCGACGCAGTCCTCGTCCCCCTCCGGCTCGAAGGGCATCGAGAGCACGTCCACCTGCCCCGACGCCCACAGGTCCTTCACCGCCGTCGTCTTGGCGTGAATGCGGAAGTCGACCTCGATCTCGCGCAGGTTGCCGCGCCGCCCGGTCCAGCGGGGATTGGCGACCATCACGAGCCGGTCGTCGTCGATGCTCTCGAGCAGGAACGGCCCGTTCGAGACCAGCGGCTGGCGCCGGTGCCAGTCGTCGCCCTGCGACTCGCACAGGTGGCGCGGCCACGGGTAGGAGTAGGTGGACGCGAGCACGTAGGGGAAGTAGTTGCGCGGCGCGCGCAGGACCACCTCGAGCGTGTGGTCGTCGAGCGCCGTTGCCCCCTCGACGTCCTGGAGCAGGAACGCGGTCACCGTCGAGCGCTGCCGGGCGCGCTCCCACGTGTAGACGAAGTCGTGCGCCGTCACGGGCTCCCCATCGCTCCAGCAGGCGCTCTCGCGCAGCTGGAAGAGGTACGTCAGCCCGTCTCCCGAGACGCGGAAGTTCTCGGCCAGCGAGGGCATCACGTTCAGGTCGCGGTCGATCACGAGCAGGCCGCGGAACAGGTGGGCGGTGAGGGCATTCGATTCCGAGACGTAGTCGAGCCCGGGCGCGAGCGCGTCCGGCCGCGGGAGCGCCGTGGCGAGCCGCTCGGTCGGCTCGGGCTGGTCGAGCGGCACGACCTTGCAGGCGAAGGCCTCGTCGTAGGCGCGCTCCGCCTCGGCGAAGTTGAACGCCAGGTGGTGGACGAGGGCGATCTTGAAGAGCGTCTCGCGGGAGCGGCGGTCGTCGCCCATCCGGGCCAGGAACTCGCGCGCCTGCCGGTAGTGGCGGATCGCCTCCTGGTTGGCGTAGATCGCGCGGGCGTCGTCGCCGGCCCGGATCAGGTACTCGGCCGCGCGGGCCGGATCGTCGGCGGCGCTGAAGTGGCGGGCGAGCAGCGCGAGCGTCGCGCCGCTCGTCTCGTCGCCGGCCAGCTCCTCCAGGGCGACGCCGACGCGCCGGTGCAGCTCCTGGCGGTCGGAGTCGGTCAGGCTGGCGTAGGCCGCCTCCTGCACGAGCCCGTGGCGGAAGCGGTACTCCGGGTACGGGCGGCGCCGCTCCTCGACGATCAGGTCGAGACGCTGCAGCTCGAGCAGGGCCGCCGGCAGGGCCTCGGGGCTCAGCACGCACTCGAGCAGGGGCATCCCGAACCGGCGGCCGATCACCGCGGCGACCGCGACCGTCTCGCGGCCGGCCGCGTCGAGGCGGTCGAGCCGGGCCTGGAGCACGCCCTGCACGAGCGCGGGCACCTCCAGCCGGCCGGGATCGACGGCCAGCTCCCACCCGCCGTTCTCGCGCCGCAGCGCGCCGCGTTCGACGAGGTCGCGCAGCGCCTCGCTCACGAACAGCGGGTTCCCGCCCGCGCGCTGGGAGATCAGCTCGGCCACCTGCTCGGGCAGCGGGGCGTCCGCGAGCGCCTGGGCCAGCTCGCGGGTCGCGTCGCCGGCGAGCGCACGAAGCTCAACCTCGACGTAACGGTGAGGGTAGTGCTGGCGCGCGCGCTCGCCCACGCCCCAGGAGGGGAGCTCGCGCTCACTGCGGTAGAGCAGCGCGATGCCGAGCGCCTCGGTCTCGGTCAGCTCGATCAGGCTCTCCACCGCCTGCAGCGTCAGCTCGTCGGCCCAGTGCAGATCCTCGAACACGACCAGCAGTGGTCGCTCCGCGGCCAGGCGGGTGAGCAGGTCGGCCACCACCTCGAGGCTGCGCCGGTGCAGCGCGTCGTGGGACAGCTCCCGCAGGTCGGCGGCCGCGCGCCGGTCGGCCTCCTGCAGGCCGAGCAGGTTGGCGAGGAACGGGTAGCGGTCGTCGCCGGGCCCGTAGAGCTCGTGCAGGGCGGCCTTGAGGTCGAAGCGGATGCGCGCCTCGCTGGTCGTCGCGGAGGCGCCCAGCCAGTCGCGCAGCAGGTCGCGGATGGGCCAGTACGAGAACCCCTGCGTGTACGACAGGCCGCGGCCGACGAGCACCTTCAGCCGGTCGCGCAGCGGGTCGACGGCCTCGGCCGCGAGACGCGACTTCCCGATCCCCGGCTCGCCGGTGACCGAGACGATCACCCCGATCCCGTCGCCGAGCCGCTCGAACGCCCCCCGCACCTCGGCCAGCTCGCTCCCCCGCCCCACCAGCGGGCCGTCGGCCGGCCGGGCGCCGCGGTCGAGCTCGCCCACGACCCGGTAGCGGTCGACGGGGCGCGAGCGGCCGCGCAGCTCGGTCGGGCCCATGTCCTCAAGCTCGAAGCAGTCGCGCACCTGGACGGCTGTATCGGGGCCGAGCATGACGTCGGCGTCGCCGGCCAGCGCCTGCAGGCGGGCGGTCACGTTCACGGTGTCGCCCAGGGCGTTGAAGTGCTCGGCGCCGTCGGAGTCGGGCGTGATCAGCACCGGGCCGGTGTTCACGGCGACCCGGGCCCGCAGGGCGATGCCGTAGGCCTCGTCGACGTCGCGCGAGTACGCGCCCAGCGCGCGCTGCAGAGCCAGGCCTGCGCGCACCGCCCGCTCGCTGTCGTCCTCGTGCGCCACGGGCGCGCCGAAGACCGCGAGCAGGCCGTCGCCGAGCAGCTGCGCGACCGTCCCGTCGTAGCGCTCGACCTGCTCGGCCATCAGCCGGACGACCTCGTCGAACAGGAACTTCGACCGCTCGGGACCGAGCTGCTCGCCGATGGCCGTCGAGCCGGCCACGTCCGCCATCAGCACCGCCACGACGCGGCGCTCTCCCTCCGTCACCACCATGCCTGCAGTCTGGCACACCGTCGCTTCGCGGCCCACTTTCTCTCCCTCTCCTCGACGAACGTATGTTCGCACGCCGGGCGTGGAGTCGCAACCGGGAATGGGGACCGTCCCCGCTCGGCGGGGAGGGTCCCCGATTCTCGCGCTACAGAGACCGCAGCGCCGGGCCCAGGGCCTGGCGGTCCTCGAGCACCGGGGCCTGGAGATCGCCCATACGGGACACGCGGTTCAGCACGACGGACAACGTGAAGGCATCCGGGTCGACACCGGCGCGCAGCTCGTCCCAGGTGACCGGCGTCGACACCGGCGCGCCGGGCTTCGGGCGCACCGAGTAGGCGAACGCGATCGTGCGGCCGGGGCCGTTCTGGTTCGCGTCGATCAGGACGCCCCTGCGCTTCGCCTTCGACCACTCCGTCGTGACCAGGTCGGGCCGGATCGAGGCGAGCGCGCGCGAGATCGCGAGCACGACGCCGCGGGTCTGGTCGTAGCCGTAGCGGCGGGCGAGCGGCACGAGCACGTGCACCCCGTCGGAGCCGCTCGTCTTCGGATACCCGCGCAGGTCGACGGCGGCCAGGGCGTCGCGCACGAGCAGCGCCACCTCGGCCGCGGCGGCGAACCCGGCCTCCGGCGTCGGGTCGAGATCGAACAGGGCGAAGTCGGGGCGGTCGGGGCGGTCGATCCGCGAGCACCACGCGTTCAGGTCGATGCAGCCCATGTTCGCCATCCACAGGAGCGCCGCCTCCTCGTTCACGAGCGGGTAGCGGATCATGCGCTTCTCGCGCGTGTCCCGCGACGTGGCCGGGAACTCCGCGGTCGGGATCCAGTCGGGCATGTGCGACGGCGCGTTCTTCTGGAAGAACGGCTTGGCGGCGATCCCGTCCGGGTAGCGCTTCATCGTGAACGGCCGGCTCTCGAGGTGCGGCACGGCCACCTCGGCCACCGCCCGGTAGTACTCGATCAGGTCGCCCTTCGTGATCCCCTCCCCGGGCCAGAACACCTTGTCGAGGTTGGAGAGCTCGAGCGGCCGCACGCGCGCCGCCGTCCGCTCCCGGCGGGCCTCCTCCCGGTGCACCTCGGCCGCCGGCTTGTCGTCGCGCAGGCCCTTGTAGGAGGGCGCCCGCAGGCGGCCGTCCCGCGTCCACTCCAGGAACTCGACCTCGCACACGAGCTCCGGCTCGACCCAGGTGACGTCGCCCGCGCGCACGCGGGCCATCTTCGGCGCGACCCCGAGCGGCGTCGTCTCGCGCCGCAGCGGCGCGAGCCGGTCCATCAGCATGTCCAGCTCGGCGTCGTCGAACCCGGTGCCGCAGTTTCCGGCCCAGACGAGCTCGCCGTCACGCTCCACCGCCAGGACGAGCGAGCCGAAGGCGTTGTCGCGCCGCCCCTGACCGCGCGTGTAGCCGGCGATCACGAGCTCCTGCCGCTGCTGCGTCTTCACCTTCACCCAGGCATCGCTCCGACGCCCGGCAAGGTAGCGGCTGGCGGGCCGCTTCGCGAGGACGCCCTCGAGCTCGTGCGCGCGCGCCTGCTCGAGCAGCGCCGGCCCGTCATCGAACGCGACCGAGAGCCGCACCACCTCGCCCGGGATCAGCGTCTCCTCCAGCAGCTCCTTGCGCTCGGTCAGCGGGAGCGTGGTCACGTCGCGGCCGTCGAGCATGAGGATGTCGAAGGCGTACATCGTGAGCGCCCCGCCGCCGTGCTGGAGCAGCGAGAAGCGCGGCCGCCCCGCCTCGTCGAGCGCGCACACCTCGCCGTCGATCACGCAGTCGGCGCTGCGCAGCGACCCCGGCAGCGCCCGCGCCACCTGGGCGAAGCGGGCGGTCAGGTCGTTGCCGTTTCTGCTGCGCAGCGTCGCCTCGCCGCCCTCGACGGCGGCGATCACGCGGTAGCCGTCCCACTTGACCTCGTACACCCAGTCGCCGTGGACGGGGAGCTCGGCCGCCGGGACGGCCAGCATCGGCCGCAGCTCGGCCGGGTCGCCGGCCAGGTCGCCCTCGTCCTTGCGCATCATGAGCCAGTTGCGCGCGTCGCCGTCCAGCCGGGCCGGCACGAGCGTCCAGAGGCCGTTCAGGCGCCCGCCCCGCAGCCGCACCGTGAGCCCGCCGTCGCGCTTCTCCTCCACCAGCTCGTAGTGGCCGCGGTCCCAGATCTCGACCGTCCCGCCGCCGTACTCGCCCTTGGGGATCTCGCCCTCGAAGTTCGCGTAGTCGAGCGGGTGGTCCTCGACGTGGACGGCCAGGTGGCGCTGGCCCTTGCGCAGCGGGATCCCCTTGGGCACCGCCCAGCTCGCGAGGGCGCCGTCGCGCTCGATCCGGAAGTCGAAGTGCAGCCGGCGGGCGTCGTGGCGCTGGACGACGAAGATCGGCTCGTCACCCCCGCCCGCGCCCGTGAACGGCTCCGGGGTCCTCCCCGGGTCGCGCTTGCGCCGGTAGGCGTCGAGTCGCTCGGGCACGCCTACGAGGTGGCCCCGGGGACGAGCCGCTCCCAGTAGGAGGCCAGATCGCGCAGCTCGTCCGCGTCGAACCGCTCCAGGAACCGCCGTCGCACACCGGCCAGATGGGTGGCGCGGGCCGCGTCGAAGGCCGCCCGCCCACGCGGGGTGAGCACCGCGTACTGGCCGCGGGCGTCGTCCTCGCACGGCACCCGCTCGACCAGCCCGTCGCGCTCCAGCCGGTCGACGAGCCGGGTGACGCCGCTGCGCGAGAGCAGGACGGAGTCGGCGATCTCGGACATCCGCATCCGCACCGCCGGCGCGTCCGCGACGGTCAGGAGCACCTCGTAGGAGCTGAGCGGGAGCCCGTGGGCGGCGATCAGCTCGGCGTCCAGCTCGCGCTCGAGGGCCGCATGCACGCGCAGGAACCCCCGCCACGAGGCCAGCTCCCTCCGGGTCAGCAGCACGGTGTCGGCGGCCGAGCTCTCCTGCATCGCTCCCCCTGCGACGGTAGTTGCATCGACAAGGGTATCAGCGGTCGGCGAGCACGTCCTCGAGCCAGCCCCGCAGCTCGGACAGGTACTGCGGATCGATGCTGTGCGCCATGCGCGACTCGCGGTAGCGGACGTCGGCCCCGGCCGCCTCGAGCAGCGCCCGCGCCCGGCGTCCGAACTCGACGCCGATCACGGAGTCGTGCGTCCCGTGGCCGATCGCGACCGGGAGGCCGGCGCGCTCCTCGAGGCCGAGCTCGAACCCCGGCACCTCGGGCACGAACCCGGAGAGCGCGATGATCCCCGCCGGCCGTGGCCGCTCCGCCGCCAGGCCCAGCGCATAGGACATGACGGCGCCCTGCGAGAACCCCGCCAGGACGATGCGGTCGGCCGTGAGGTCGTGCGCCGCCGCCGTCGCGTCGAGCCAGGCGGAGAAGGCGGCGAAGGTGGGCAGGAAGGTGCCCGGGTCGGGCCGGCCGATCTCGTGCACCGCGTACCAGTGCGCGCCGCCCGGCGGCAGCCGCAACGGCCCGCGCGGGAGGACGGCGAGCAGGCGGCGGGCGGGATCCAGCATGTCGGCCAGCGGGAGCAGGTCGAGCTCGTCGGCGCCGCGGCCGTGCGTCAGCACCAGCATCCCGGCGGGCGCCGCCGCGGCCGGCCGGTCGATCGAGCGGATCTCGAGCGGCTCGCTCAGTCCTCGCCGTCCCAGTAGTCGAGCTGCTCGATCCGGCCCATCACGCCGACGCCGCCGAGCAGCACCTTGCCCGAGCGGGGGTAGTAGCAGATGTCGTTCGGCTCGCGGGCGCCGTAGGCCAGGAACGTGAGGCCGTCGGGGCCGCCCCGGAGCACGTGGGCGGTCCCGGTGCCGGCCTCGCGGCCGACGATCGTGCCGATGCGGACGGGGTGCTCCTCGTCGTCGCCCAGGATGAGCGTCCCGTCGCCGCCGAGGACGACGAAGATCTCCTCCTCGGCGGAATGGCAGTGCGGCGGCGTGGCGAGCTTGCCCGGGTCGGTGACGACGTGCTGGAGCCCGGTCGCGACCGAGCCGGCGGCGCGGCCGAGGTTGCGCCGCTCGCGGCAGACGGTGGCGCCGTCGCGGCGCTTGCCGGGAACGGCGTCGAGGTGCACGATCCGGGCCGGCCGCGGCGACGGGACGGGCACCGCGGGCGCACCCGCGCGGGCCTCGGCCTGCCACGGCGAGGGCTCGCCGCCGGAGCGCACCCAGCTCGGGCCGTGCCACGAGAGCCCGGCCCGCGGCAGGTACGCGCCGCCGCCGCGGACGCGCTGGCCGAAGACGAGCACGTCGAGGCCGTCCGGCCCCGCCTGGAGGGTGTGGGCCTCGGCGCGGGCGAGGTGCACGAGGCAGTCGCCGGGGCCGATCGCATATGTGGCCGGCCCGCCGCCTTCGTCCTGCCACGCGAGGCCGCTCCCCGACAGCACCCAGAAGATCTCCTCCTCGGCGTGCTCGATGTGCGCCGGCGTCGACCACTTCCCCGGCGCGATCCGGATCCGCTGCAGGCCGACCGTGCGCGTGCCGGCGGCCGTCCCGAGGTCGTGCCAGACGGCGTCGAGATGGCCGTCGGCCGCCTGGACGCCCTCGACCTCGTCCCAGTGCGCGATCCCGCTCACGCGGGTGGAGACTACTGGGTGGCGGCCGTCGCCGCAGCGGGCAGCTCGGCCACCTCGCGCGCAGGCGGCGCCGTCACGTGGACGGGCACGCCGAAGTCGAACATGTCGAGCCGCAGGTCCATTGCCATCGTGCCGCCGGTGGCGGCCACGGGGACCGACATCCGGTAGGCGAGGCGGCGGACGAGCTTGTCCCCGCCGATCCAGACGTCGACCGGCATCCTGTCGGTGCCGAGCATCTCGATCAGACGGGCGTCGGACCGCTGCACGGCGGCGCGGACGGCGGCCGGCGCGTTCTTCGCCGCCTTGGCGAGGTCGATCACGGCGCGGTAGTGGACGGTGAGCACGCCCCGCACCGTCGCGGGGCCGAGGTTTCGGAGCGAGTCGGACTCGTTCTCGAGCGTCTGCAGCATCTCGGTCGGATCGTCGCTGCCGGTGCTCGCGAGCGCGCTCAGATCGATGCCGTTCGCGCGCTCGAGCCTGGCCATGTCGAGCTTCACCCACCGCTTGCCGTGCAGCGCCGCCGTGAAGAGCGGCGAGCGCATGTAGATCACGGGCCACACCATGATCTCGCGCATCCGGATCGTGCCCGCGCCGGGGATCGCCATGTGCAGCGCGAGATCGACGGAACGGTCGCGGAAGCCGACGACGCCGGTCGCGTCGGCGGTCACGGCCGTCCCGTTCGGCGGCACCGTCATCCGCATGCGCATCGCGATCCGCGCGCTCCTGGCGTGCGAGGTGCGGGTCGCCGAGGCCGCCAGCTCCACGTCCGGGCTGGGCGCGGTGGACGCATGCGGCGGGGACGTGGTGTGGTCCGCCTGCGCCTGCCCGCAGGCGGTGGCGCCGGCGAGGAGGGCGAGGACGACGAGGAGGCGGGAGGGCCGCAGCACCACCTCTCGTTCTAGCGGGCAATTCGCGATCGGTCTAGGGCGGGCTAGGATCGTGGGATGGCGGTCACATCGCACGCGATCGTCGAGTGTCGCGGCGACGGCCGGGAGCGCGGCCGTGCGCACGGCGAGGCGCTGCGCGAGCGGATCGGCGGCCTGCTCGAGCGCTGGGACGCCGGCGTTGCCGGCCGGCTGGGACGGCCGCCGCAGACGCTCGTCTCCGGCCTCGTCGAGACGACGGGCTTCGTGGCCGCGATCGAGCGCCACACGCCCGACCTGCTGGACGAGGTGCGCGGGATCGCCGAGGGGGCGGGCGTCGCCTTCGACCGCATCCTGGCCCTGAATCTGATGGACGAGGAGTGGTGGTTCTCGGCCCCGGCCGAGCCCCGCGACGCGTGCACCCTGATCGCGGTCGGCCCGGCGGCGGGCCGCCCCACGCTGCTGGCGCAGAACATGGATCTGCCCGAGGTCATGGACGGCGCCCAGGCGCTGTTGCGATACGACGACGGGACGGGCGACGGCGGGGCCGTCCTCACCGCCGCCGGCATGATCGGCCTCACCGGCGTGAGCTCGGCGGGGCTCGGCGTGGGCGTGAACACGCTCGCGATGCTGAACCATTCGCGCGACGGCCTTCCCGTCGCCTTCGTGATGCGCGGGGCGCTTGCCGCGGGCAGCGTGGCCGGCGCGGCGGAGTTCCTGGCGCGGGTGCCGCACGCGTCCGGGCAGCACTACGCCCTGGCCGATCCGACCGCGGTGGCCGGCTACGAGTGCTCGGCGGCGGGGGCGGTGCGCTCGGACGACGGCGGGGGGCGCTTCTGCCATACGAATCACCCGCTGCGTAGCGGCGATCTCGATCCCTTCATGGCCCCCGAGGGCAGGGAGGACTCGCGCGTCCGGCTGGCGGCCGTCGAGTCCGTCGCCGGCGGCGTGGCTGTGGGTGCCGACTGCGAGCGCGCGCTGGCCGATCGCGAGGCGCCGCTGTGCGTCATCCCCGAGCCGGGCCGCCCCTGGATCACGTTCGGCTCCATCTGGGCGGAGCTGGGCGACGTGCCGCGGGCGCGGGTCGCGCTGGGCCCGCCGGACCGCACGCCCTGGGTGGACGTCCCCGTCAAGATGATTGATCGGTAAGTCCCGCGCGCGTGGACGCATGACGGGTGGTGGTCAGGCGAGGGGCTGGTGGCGCTGCGGCTGCGAACCGGCGGATCGCCGCGTCCTCGGTCGCGCCCATACAGCCAGGTATGGACGCTCCCTGCGTCCTTGCGCTGCTTGATTCGCAGCCGCCCAGGACATCACGGACTTACCGATCAATCACCTAGAGGCCGCCCTACCCCGGCTCGTCGCCCCACAGCTGTTCGAGCGCCGAGCGCAGGAGCCGGGAGACGTGCATCTGCGAGATGCCGAGCCGCTCGGCGATCTCGGTCTGGGAGAGCTCGAGGCCGAAGCGGAGGGTGACGATGCGCTGGGAGCGCGGGTCGAGCTCCTCCAGCCGGCGGCCCACGTCGAGCCGGCGCTCGACCTGCTCGATCGCGTCCTCCCAGCCGCCGTGGGCCTCGAGCAGCCCGTCCTCGCCCATCCGCGGCGGAGCCAACCCGTGCCGCGCGCGCAGGCCTGTGACGACCTGCTCCTCGTCCAGCCCCGCCCGCTCGGCGATGCGATCGACGGTCGGAGGCTGGCCGGACTCGGCTGTGAGCTCCGCCGCGGCGGCCTCGACCGCGGCGGCGAGGTCGCGGCCGGTGCGCGACACGTGAACGGCGGCCGCCCCGCGCGCCAGGGCGCGCATCTCGCCGAGCGCGTAGCGGGTGGCGTACGGCTCGAACGCCGCGCCGCGGTCCGGGTCGAACCCGTCGACGGCCGCCAGCACGCCCACCATGCCGGCCTGCTCCAGGTCCTGCCTCGGCACCCGCGCGCTCGCGAGCCGCCCCGCCAGGCGGCCCACCAGCGGGCTCATCTCCTTCACGAGCTCCGCCTTCGCGGCGTCGTCACCGCCCGCCGCCAGAACCGCCAGCCGTCCGGCCGGATCAACCGGCACGCATCACGACGCCCGCGCCGTCGCCGTCGATCTCGACGTCCGTGACGAGCCGGCGCAGCGTCTGCCCGCACTCGCGCAGCCCGGCCGGCTCGATCGGCCGCACGGCGACCGTGAGGCGGCCCTCGTCCGGTGTCACCTCGATCAGGAGCGGGCGTCCGGCGCCGCGGACGGCGAGCTCGACGGCCATCACGAGCTCGTCCAGCACCGCCACGTCGAGCCCGGCGCGCGCCCCCAGCGCGAGCAGCACCGGCTCGGCCACCGCAGCGGCGGGCGCCTCGCCCAGCACGCGCAGGCTGACTCTGCCGTCGATCACCGCCACCTCGATGCAGAGGTTAGCGCCCGGACGGGGCAGAGAAGCCCGATTGACACCGATTGGGAGCGGCACTAGGGTGGTGCGTGTCATCGGCGCGCAGAGGCGAGCTGTCCGTTCCCGCCGGTCGGGGCAGCGGGACTTGAACCCGGAGACCGCGCATGCGGGGATCGTCGGCCGCGAGCTGATCGACGAGGCGCCGGCGGCGATCGTCACGGCCGCCCCCGACGGAACCCTGACCGCCTGGAACCGCGGCGCCGAGCAGCTGTTCGGCTACACCGCCGAGGAGGCGCTCGGCCACACGCCGCAGGAGCTCGGCGCCGGCCGGGTCGAGGAGGCGCTCGCCGCACGCACGCGCGCGGGTGAGGTGTGGAAGGGCGAGGTGGCGGCCGTGCGCAAGGACGGCTCCCATCTGCTCGTGCACGTCGTGAGCGCCCCCATCACCGACGCGGACGGCAGCTTCGCCGGCACCGTCAGCGTCGCCCTCGAGGCGGCCCCGGCCGACCGCGGCGCCCAGCCCGCCCAGGTGCGGCTGGAGCTCCTGCTCCAGGCGAGCGAGCTGCTCGCCCGCTCGCTCGACCCCGACGCCGGCCTGCAGGGCGTCGCCCGGCTGGCGGCCTCGTGGCTCGCCGACGTCTGCATGTTCGACCTGCTGGACGACGAGGCCGGCATGCGGCGGGTCGCCGTGGCGGACTCCGACCGCACCCGGGCGCCGCTCACCGAGCGGCTGCGCGCCTTTCCGCCCGACCCCGACGCGATGCACATGACGGCCGCGCTGCGCGAGGGCCGCACCGAGATCCTGACCGACCTCTCCGACGACGTCCTGCGCGAACGCCTGCACGGCCCCCGCCACATCGACGCGGTGCGCCAGATCGACGCCCGGTCGGCGGTGATCCTCCCGCTGGCCGCGCGCGGGCGCACCCTGGGGGCGATGCTGCTCCTGGGCTGCGGCGACCGGCCGCCGTTCGGGGTCGACGACGTCGCCGTCGCCGAGGAGCTTGCCCGGCGCACGGCGGTCGCGGTCGACAACAGCATCCTCCTGCGCGCCGCCCAGGAGCGGGCCGACGCCGCCCAGAGCCTGCAGCGGCTCTCGGACGCCGCGCTCTCACACGTCGACCTGGACGACCTCCTGGAGGAGATCCTGGCCCTGCTCCGCAAGGAGCTCGCCTCGGACGCGGCCGCCGTGCTCCTCATGGAGGGGGACGGCCGGCACCTCGCGGTCCGGGCCACGAGCGGAACCGACGGCGGGGTCGGCGTCCGCGTCTCCCGCGACGACGCATCGGTCGCGGGGCCGGTCGCCGCCGGGCGCCCGGTGGTGGTGCACGACCCGACGGACGCCGAGATGGGGCCGCTCCTGCTCGGCCGCGGCGTGCGCACGCTCCTCGCGGCGCCTCTGCGGGTGGGGCCGCGCACGGTCGGCGTGCTCCAGACCGACTGGCTCGCGCCCCGCCCGCTGGGGCAGGACGAGATCGACCTGATCGGCCTCGCCGCCGGCCGGATCGCCCTGGCCGTCGACCGGGCCCAGGCCTACGAGGCGGAGCACGACGCCCGGCTGCGGCTCGAGCTGCTCGCGCGCACGTCGGACGTGCTCGGCGAGTCGCTGGACTTCCGCTCGGCGCTCGGCAGCCTCACCCACCTGATCGTCCCCCACCTGGCCGACTGGTGCGCGGTCGACCTGGTCGAGCCCGACCGCTCCCACCGGATCTGGGTGGCCCACTCCGACCCCGCCAAGGTGGAGCTCGCGCGCGACCTCGTCCGCCGCTACCCGGCCGATCCCGAGGCGGCCGCCGGCGCCGGCGGCCTGCGCGGCGACGACGCGCTCGCCGTGGACCGGGTTCCCGAGGCCTTCCGGGAGGCGGAGGCGGGCAGCGAGCACCGCGCCATCCTGCGCGGCCTCGACGTGCGCTCGGTCATCGTCGCCCCGCTCACCGCCCGCGGGCGCACCCACGGCACGCTCACGCTCGTCACCGCGGAGTCGGGCCGCACCTACGGGCAGGACGACGCCGCATTCGCGACCGAGCTCGCCCGCCGGGCGGCGACCGCCATCGACACCGCCCGCCTCTACCAGGACCGCGACCAGGTGGCCCGCACGCTCCAGCGCAGCCTGCTGCCGCCCGACCTGCCCGACGTCCCCGGCATCGAGCTGGCCGCCGTTTACCACCCCGCGGGCGGGGGCGGCGACGTCGGCGGCGACTTCTACGACGCCTTCGAGACGGGCGAGAGCGGCCTCTTCCTCGCCATCGGCGACGTCTGCGGCAAGGGCGCCCCGGCGGCGGCTCTCACCGGCATCGCCCGCCACACGGTGCGGGCCGCGGCCGTGCGCGAGCGCTCCCCGCGGGCGATCCTGCGGACGCTCAACCAGGCGCTGCTGCGGCAGATGACCGAGCACCGCTTCTGCACGGTCGCCGTCGGCCGGCTCGAGGCGCAGGAGGGCGGCGCCCGCATGACCGTCTGCTGCGGCGGGCATCCTCCGCCCCTGCTCGTGCGGGGCGACGGCACCGTCGAGGAGGCCGGCACCCCGGGGACGCTGCTCGGCATCTACGAGAAGGTGCAGCTCTCCGACCTCAGCGTCGATCTGCGCCCGGGCGACGCGGTGGTGTTCCATACCGACGGCGTGACCGAGGAGCGGCGCGAGGGGCGCATGTTCGGGGAGGAGCGGCTGCAGGAGCTCCTGCGCCAGTCGGCGGGCCTCAGCGCCGCCGGGATCGCCGACCGGATCGAGCGGGCGGTGCTCGAGTTCGCGCCCGGCCCGCCGGCAGATGACGTCGCCGTGATTGTCCTACGGCTGACGGGGAATGAGTAGGGGGATGACGGGCCGGGTATCCGACAGGGCGATGACGTCAAGGTCATCCGGGTTCGAGCTCGAGCTGGCAGCCGAGACGGACAACGTTCCCCTGGTGCGCCATGCTCTTCGCGGGCTGCTCGAAGCCTCGGGGGTGCCGGAGGAGCGGATCTCCGATATCGCGCTCGCCGTGACCGAGGCATGCGCGAACGCAGTCCTGCACGCGTACCCCCGGTCGCGGGGGCAGTTCGAGGTGGCCGCCGACCTCACGCCGGGCCGGGAGCTCGTGGTCAGGGTGCGCGACCACGGGTCGGGCATGGCCCCCCGCGTCGACAGCCCGGGGCTCGGCGTCGGCCTCCCGGTGATGGCGGCGATCGCCGATGCGCTCGAGATCGACACGCCCGACGGATCGGGCACCCTCGTGCGCATGACGTTCGACGTCGCCGGGCCGGCGTCGTAACCCGCCCCTCACCTCGGTTATCCTGCGGTCAGTGAGTGGGATCGTCGTGGAACAGGCCGAGCCCGGCGTCGAGGTGATCATCGTCACCGGGGAGCACGACATCTCCACCGCCCCCGAGCTCGAGCGGCGCCTGGAGGCCGCGCTCGAGTCCGGTCATCCGGTCGTCATCGACCTGCTGGGGACGACCTTCATCGACTCGACCGTCCTACGGGTGCTGATCTGCGCCCGCGAGGAGGCCGGCGAGCGCTCCGTGGGATTCCGCTGCGCGCTCGGCGAGACCACCGGCCATGGGGTGCGCCGCTTGCTGGATTTGACCGGCATGGCAGGCCGGCTCCAGGCCGTGCCCACGCGCGCCGACGCCATCGCCGGCGCCGTCGCGCCCGGGCACGCCTAGAGGCCGGGAGCCCTACGAGGCGACGGCCGTGGCGTCGATCTCCTCGGCGATCGTCTCGAGCGACCCGCGCAGGAGCCGCGACACGTGCATCTGGCTGATCCCTGTGCGCGCGGCGATCTCGGCCTGCGTGAGGTCGTGATAGACGCGCAGGCCGACGATCCGGCGCTCGCGCGGCGGCAGCGCCCGCATCGCCCGCTCGAGCAGGTCGCGATCCTCGGTGGCGGTGAAGCCCGGCTCCTCCGACGCGAGCACGCGGCCCGCGGGCAGGCCCTCGTTGCCGGAGCCCTCGCTGGCGGCGTCGGGCTCGATGAGGGGCTCCGCCGTATAGGCGCGGCCGGCGGCGATCGCCTCGGCCACCCGCTCCTCGGTCTCGCCGGTCGCCTCGGCCAGCTCCTCGAGCGACGGCGAGCGCCCGAGCCGGTGCCCCATGCGCTCGCGCACGGCGGCGACGCGGCGGCTCAGGTCCTGCAGCGAGCGCGGCACGCGAACCGCCCAGCCGCGGTCGCGGAACAGGTGCATGATCTCGCCGTCGATCGTCCGCGCGGCATAGGCGCGCAGCGGGACGCCGCGGGAGGGGTCGTACCGGTCGACGGCCTGGATGAGGCCGACGTAGCCCGTCTGCTCGATGTCCTCGAGCGGCAGGCCACGACCGTGGTAACGGCGCGCGATCGAGCGCACCAGGCCCGAGTGGCGCATCACCAGCTGCTCGCGCGGGGCGGGGTCACCACCCTCGCGGTACGCGGTGATCAGCTCGATGTCGGTGCGATGAGAGAGCGATTCCATTCTTGGCGCAGGTCTCCTTCCGGGATCGGGTCGTCAATAGAGGAGTGTGCGGCCGGAGGTGGATCCCAAACATGCGGCGCGAGCGTGATACGGTCGTGCCTCCCGGCAACGGAGGGGAGCCGGGTGCCATGGTGCCGGATGCGACCGACGGGGTAAGGTGTTTGGCGATGGACGACGCCAGTAGCAGGGGTGCTCCGCGGGCGGCATCGGCCCGTTTCACGCGCGACACCGTGGAGGAGACCGCGACCGTCGTCAACGTGGACGGAGAGCTCGACATCAACTCCGCCGACGCCCTGCGGGAGGCCCTCGATGCGGCGGAGGCGGACGGCTGCTCGGTGCTGCGGGTGGACGCGGCGTCGGTCACGTTCCTCGACTCGACGGCGCTCGGCGTGATTCTCGCCTCGGCGCAGCGGATGGCGGAGCGCGGAGGCCGCTTCGAGCTCGTCTGCGGCTCGCCCTCGATCCGCCGGATCCTGGACATGACGATGATCAGCCGCACCGTCCACCTGTTGCCCTAGCCCCCGGCGCCCCCGGGTGTTTGGGCAACATGTTCCCCGGGTAGCGGAAGCCAATGGTGTCGGATCTCGTCGGAGTGGTGTTCTGCCTCCTGCTGCTCGCCCTGTGGTGGGGCGCGCGGCGCGAGGACCGGCTGGCCGTGGAGCGCTCGTGCCGCCACATGTGGGTGCTCGAGTCGCTCTACAACGAGGGCCGGCTGTGGCACCGGCGCTGCGTTCACTGCGGCAAGCAGGAGCCGGTCGGAGACTCCTACGCGCCCGCCCACCGGGCGCCCGCGCGGCCCGATCGCGAGGAATCGCACCGGTAGCATTCTCGCGACCATCGGGATCGGCATCGTCGCGATGCTGATCGCGGGCCTCGTCGTGAAGCCGCTGCTCGGCTTCGGCGGCGGGTTCATCACCGCCGTCATCGTCTCGATCGCGCTCGTGGCCCTCTACGCCCGCACGGCCGGCAACGGCTCCGGCCGCCTGGCCCGCTAGGCCCCGTTCAGGACACTCCCCGTCACACCACTGCAACGACTTTGTGACGGCCGCCGTTCGGGGTCTGACCCCGGTTAGGCGGCGACGGGGGCGCGGCGCGCGTGCACGGCGCCGGCCAGGTCGGAGAGCACCACGACCATCTGGTCGCGCACCTCGGCGTCGATCAGGACGCCGCGCTCGTCCAGCTTGTGGTGCGCGTGGCCGAGAATGACCTCGCCGTCGACGACCCGCGCGCCGGCGGCGGCGAGCACCTTGCGCAGCTCCGCCTGCGCCCACACGGCCCCGAAGGCGCCGGTGCTGGCGCCGACCACGGCCACCGGCAGGTTGCGCAGGACGTTGGTCGCGAAGGGCCGCGACGCCCAGTCGAGCGCGTTCTTCAGCTGGCCGGGGATCGACGAGTTGTACTCCGGGGTCGAGAACAGGGCGGCGTCGGCCCCGGCGAGCGCCGCGCGGAACGCGGCGACCGCCGGAGGGGCCGGGTCGACGTCGTCGTCCTGGTCGTAGGGCGGGATGTCCCGCAGGCCGTCCCAGACCTCGAGCTCCACGCCGTCGGGCAGATGGCGGGCGGCGCAGCGCAGGAGCGCCGTGTTGTGCGAGTCCGCGCGCAGGCTGCCCGAGACGCCGAGGATCGTCATCGCGACCGTTACTCCTTCATCAGGTAGAGCTCGGCCTCGAGGGCGACCTCGTTCGCGAGCGCCGACTTGCCGCTCGGCAGCGGGTTGTTCCAGTTCATGCCGAACTCGGTGCGGTCGATCTGGCCGCCGAGGGTGATGCCGATCCGCTCCCGGCCGTAGGGATCCGTGATCTGCCCGCCGACCTCGCCCGCCAGCGTCACCGGCCGGGTGACGCCCTTGATCTCGAGCTCGCCGTCGACCGTGACGCGGTCACCCTCGGTGCGCACGTCGGTGGAGCGGAAGCGCAGCTCGGGGGAGCGCTCGGCGTCGAAGAAGTCCGGCGTGAGCAGGTGGGCGACCAGGTTGGGCTCCTGCACCTTGACGTTCTCGGCCCTGGCCGAGCCGGTCAGGCCGGCCGCGCCGTCCGGGTCGACGACGAGGGTCGCCTCGACGGGCGAGAAGCTGCCGCGGAACGTCCCGACCATGTACTTGACGGCAAAGCCGATCCGGGAATGGACCGGGTCGAGCTGCCACGTCCCGGCGGGAAGGACGGCGTGCGTGGACTCGAGGGTGCTCATCTTCGTGAAACCTCCATGGGAAAACTTGACTACACAAGGAACTCTATCAAGATATACATGAGTAGTCAAGTATTGACCGTGCAACCATCTTCGAAGCCGAGGCTTCCGTCCAAGACGCCGCCTCTAGACTCGGAGCGTGACCGACGCCGGGCTCACCGGCCTCTCGCAGGTCGAGGCCCGCCGCCGTCAGGCGGCGGCCCCGCCTGCCGAGGCGAACGCGACGAGCCGCTCCTACGCGAGCATCGTGCGGTCGAACACGCTCACCCTGTTCAACCTCATCCTGGGTGGCTTCTTCGTCGTGATCCTGCTCGCCGGCCGGCCCGCGGACGGCCTGTTCGGGCTGGTGCTCGTGTGCAACACCGCGATCGGCATCCTCCAGGACGTGCGGGCGAAGCGGGCCCTCGATCGGCTCGCGCTCCTCGTCGCGCCCCACGCCCGCGTCGTGCGCGACGGGGCCGAGGCAAGCGTCGGGGCCGGCGAGGTCGTCGACGGCGATCTCGTGACGCTGCGACCCGGCGACCAGGTGGTCGCCGACGGATCGGTGGCCGAGAGCTCGGCGCTCATGCTGGACGAGTCGCAGCTGACCGGCGAGTCGCGCCCGGTCGCGAAGGGCGTCGGCGACGAGATCCTGTCGGGCTCCTTCTGCGTCGAGGGCGCGGGCCGCTATGTGGCGAGCGCCACGGGCGAGAAGAGCTCCGCGTCCCGGGTGGTCGGCGAGGCGCGCGAGTTCCGCTACCGGCGCTCGCCGCTCGAGAACCAGATCAACCGCCTCCTGCTCATGACCGTCGCCGTGATGCTGCCGCTCGGCGCCGCGTTCGTGTGGGTGCTGATCAATCACGACGCGCCGTTTCGCCTGGCCGCCGCGACCGCCACCGCCGGGATCGTCACGCTCGTCCCCGAAGGGCTCGTGCTGCTCACGAGCCTCACGTTCGCCGTCGCGGCGGTGCGGCTCTCGAGCCGGGGCATGCTGGTGCAGGCCTTCAACGCCGTCGAGTCGCTCGCCAACGTCGACACGGTCTGCCTCGACAAGACCGGCACCCTCACGGACGGCTCCCTGGCGCTGCACGGCGTCTTCCCCGCCGGGGCCGCGGCCGCGGACGAGGCGGAGCGGCGGATGGGCGAGTACGCGGCCAGCATCTCGTCGCGCAACGACACCGTCGACGCGATCGCGGCGGCCCTGCCCGCGACCGCCCGCCCGGCCGCGGGCGAGGTGCCGTTCTCGTCGCGGTGGAAGTGGAGCGCCTGCCGGCTCGAGGGCGACGCGGAGACGCTCGTCCTCGGCGCGCCCGACGTGCTGCTCGGCGAGCGCGCCCCCGCGCTCGTCTCCGGGCACGAGGCCGCGGGCCGGCGCACCCTCGTGCTCGGCACCACGCCCGCCGAGCTGTCACCGCCGGAGGACGGGGCGGCGCCGCCGGCGATCGAGCCGCTGGCCGTCATCGCGCTCGAGGAGCACGTGCGTCCCGAGGCGCCGGACACGATCGCGTTCCTGCGCGGGCAGGGGGTGGCGGTGAAGGTGATGTCGGGCGACTCGCCGGCGACGGTGGCCGCCGTGGCCGAGCGGGCCGGTATCACGGTCGAGGGCCCGCCGGTCGACGGCGCCAGCCTCCCCGAGGGCGCCGACCTGGCGCAGGCGGCGACGGAGTCGACGATCTTCACCCGCCTCTCGCCGCAGCACAAGCGCATGCTGATCGAGTCGCTGGGGAGCTCGGGCCGCTACGTGGCGATGATCGGCGACGGCGTCAACGACGTGCCGGCCATGAAGGGCTCGCGGCTTGCGATCGCGCTCGGCAGCGGGGCGCAGATGGCCAAGAGCGTCGCAGACAGCGTCCTCGTCACCGACAGCTTCGCCGCCGTGCCGGCCGCGATCGGCGAGGGCCGCCAGATCATCCTGAACATCCAGCGGGTGGCGCGCCTCTTCGTCACCAAGACCGTGTTCGCCGCATGCGTGATCCTGACGTTCGGCCTCGTGACCGCCGGGTTCCCGCTCCTGCCCCGCCACCTGACGCTGGCGGCGACCGTCACCGTCGGGATCCCCGGGTTCGTGATCGCGCTGATCCCCGCAAACGAGCGGCCGGACACGGGCACCTTCCTGCGCCGCGTGGCGCGGTTCTCGCTCCCGGCCGGGGCGGTGATGGCCGGGGCGGTGCTGGCGGCCTACCTGCTCGAGCGGGCCGTTCGGGTGCGCTCGATCACCGACGCGCGCACCGCCGCCGTCACCGTCTTCGTCGCCCTCGGCCTCTACCTCCTGCTCGTCCTCGACGCCGACCGGATGACGGCCAGCAAGCCCTATGCGATCGGCATCCTGGCGCTCGTCGGGGCGCTCGCCGCGAGCTACCTGGGCGCGCTCAGCTTCAAGCCGGCCCGCGACTTCTTCGCCCTCTCGACACCCGATCTGCTGGACGCCGTGATCATGGTGCTCGCGACGGTGGCCGGCATCCGCGTCATGGCGCTGGCCGGGCTCTCGCCCTACGCGCACCCGCCCCAATCGGCCCCGCCCCCGCAACCCGAGCCCGAGCCCAAGCCCGAGCCGCCGGCGTCAGGGTGAGGGAAGCCTGACGCCCGGGTCGAGCCGGTGCGCCCGCCCGCGGTGGTCGACCAGGTCGACGCCCTCCGGGCCCGCCGCGACGAGCCTGCCGCCCTCCGCGAGCGCCTGCTCGAGAAAGGCCTGGTCGTAGTCGCGGCGCATCCGCTCGGGGTCGCCGCAGCACCCGATCAGCCGCACCGACCTGCGCCCGTCCCCGCTCCGCTCGATCCGGATCCCCGGCATCCGCACCCAGTCTACGCACCTGCGCGCGGCGCGGCTCGAAAGGTGCCCTGACAGAACCTGTGCGAAAGGCAGAAAATCCCTGCACATGTAAGAATTCTGTGGGTCACCCGGACGTGTGACACACGATCACTCGAAGCGGGGAGACGGCCGGGCCGGGAGCGGGCGAGGATACCGGGACGTGCAACTCGTCCAGACACCGCTGCGCGCCCGCCGGGCGCACCTGATCCTGGCGGCGCTGCCCGCCGCCGCGCTGGCGCTGGTCGCCCTGCACGTGGCCCGGGTGACCTCCGGCAGCGCCGGCTCGTGGTCGGGCACCGGGCTCGACGGCCGCCTCTCCGCGACCGCGATCGTCCTCTGCGGCCTCGCGGTGGCCGGCCGCGCCGTCGCCGACCGGGCCGACCGCGCCGCATGGGGGGCGCTCGGCATCGGCCTCACCGGCTACGGGACGGTCACGATCGTCGCCAGGCCGCAGCTGGGACACGGGCTCGCCTCGGTGACCCCGTCGGCGGCCGCGCTGTGGCTGGCCTTCTACCCGTTCCTGCTCGCGTGCGTGGTGCTCCTCGCCCGGGGCCACGCCGACCGCTTCGACGCCGGGCTCGTGGTCGACGGGCTGATCGGGGGCGTCACGCTCGCCGCCGTGGCGGCCGAGGTCGGCCTGCGGCCGCTGCTCCACCACACCCACCAGCACCTGACCGGGATCGCCGTCGACGGCGTCTGGGTCGCATCCGACCTCGCCGTGCTCGGAGTGATGGCCGGCTGCGCCGCCCTGGCGGCCTCCCGCGGCCAGCGTGAGCGGTGGCTCCTCTTCGCCGGCGGCGTCGTCCTCGCGGCCGGCGACGCGCTCTCGCTCTACCACGGCACCGCCGCGATCGCCGGCCTCCCGGGCGGCCCCCGCCAGACGCTCGTGCCCGTGGCGGCGGTCCTGCTCGCCGTGGCCGCGATCGTCCCGTCCGGCCCGCCGCGGCCCACCCCGGCCCGGCCGGTGGTCGGGTTCACGGCCGTCTTCGCGCTCATCGCCGTCGCGCTCCAGGCGCTCAACCTGATCGGCGCCGCCAACCGGGTCGCCATGGTGCTGTCGGTGCTCGTCCTGCTCGCGGTCACGATCCGCGTGTCGCTCAGCCTGCGCCGGCTGCGCGAGAGCGAGCAGCTGCGGGCCGCGCTCGAGGATGCCGAGGAGCAGCGGCGCATGGTGCTGAACCAGATGCTGCGGGCCGAGGCCGACGAGCGGCAGCGGATCGCCGAGGAGCTGCACGACGACACCGTCCAGGTGCTGACCGCCACGCTGCTGTCGCTCGACCGCCAGCGGCTCTCGGACGAGCGCGGCAAGCCGGAGGCGGCCGCGGAGGCGGCGGTGAAGGCCCGGCACACGCTCGCCCTCGCGCTCGAGCGCACCCGGCGGCTGATGTTCGAGCTGCGCCCGCCCCTGCTCGAGGCGCACGGGCTGGCGCCGGCCGTGCGCGACCTGGTCGAGCACGCCAACCAGGAGCTCGGCCTCGAGGTGGCCGTCGAGGTCGAGGTGCCGCGCTACGCCGGCGATTTCGAGACGCTGGTCTACCGGATCGTGCGTGAGGCGGTGGCGAACGTGCGCCGGCACGCCCGCGCCCACCGGCTCGAGGTGACGCTCGTCCACGCCGACGGCGAGCTGGCCGGGACCGTGACGGACGACGGCCGCGGCTTCGACGTCCACCTGGCGCTCGACCGCCACCGCACCCGCCTCCACCTGGGCCTCGACGCCACCATCGAGCGCATCCGCCTTGCGGGCGGCGACATCGAGATCGACTCGGCCCCCGGCGAGGGCACGCGGCTGCGCTTCCGCATCCCGGCGGTGCAGGATGACGTGCGCGAGGGCGCGAGCGTCGTCCATGCATGACGGGGGACCCTGCACACCCGGCGCAGACGGACCCGCCAGAAGGGGTCTGACCCCTCTTGGCGGGTCGCGGAGCGTGCGTGAGCGGTGATCTCCCGCCCGGCTACGAGGAGGGGTAACCCGTAGACCGGGCGGGGGCACCGCCCACCTGCGCGACCGGACGGCTCCGCGGCGCCCGACGGCCGGCACGTCCCTCCGATTGCCGGCTCATGGACGCCCGGGCGTCTCCGAGGAGGTCGCGCGGGCTGCACGGACTATTGAACACCGCCCGCCTAAGAAGAGTCTGAGCGCCGCCTAAGGGTTTGTCGAGATCGGCCGGGGCCGGTCAGACGTCGACCAGATCCTCGCTCGGGACCGGGAGCGGCGGCACCGAGAGGACGAAGCGCGAGCCCCCGCCGGCCGGCGCCTCGACCGTCACGTGCCCGCCGTGCGCCTCGGCCACCTGGCGCACGATCGCCAGACCGAGCCCCGATCCCGGCATGCTGCGGGCCTCCGCCGAGCGGTAGAAGCGGTCGAAGATGAACGGCATGTCGGCGTCGGCGATCCCGGGGCCGTGGTCGCGGACGCTCACGACGCCCTCGCCCACGTCGACCTCGACCAGCTCCCCGCTCGGGCTCCACTTGGCGGCGTTGTCGAGCAGGTTGCGGACCGCCCGGTCGAGCCGGGCGGGCACGCCGCGCACGAGCGTCGGCCGCGCCGTCAGCCGGAAGTTGACGTCGACGGAGTTCCGCTCGGCCCGCTCCACCGCCTCCGCCACCAGGATGTCGAGCCGGACGTCGTCCTCCTCCCCCGGCGACTGGCCGTCGCGGGCGAGCTCGACGATGTCGCCGACGAGAGCGGCCAGCTCGTCGAACTGGCGGTGGACGTCGCGCTCGAGCCGGCGGCGGCTGTCGTCCGGCAGCGGCCCCGGCCGCATCAGCACCTCGAAGTTCGTGCGCAGGCTCGTGAGCGGCGTGCGCAGCTCGTGCGACGCGTCGGCGACCAGCTGGCGCTGCGCGGCGACCGCCTGTTCGAGCGCGGCCAGCATCGTGTTGAAGCTCGTCGCGAGCCGGCTGAGCTCGTCGTGCCCGGTGACCTCGATGCGGCGGGTGAGGTCGTGCGTCTCGGCCACGTGCTCGGCCGTGTCGGTCATCCTGCGGACGGGGCGGAGCGCCTCGCGGGCGACGAACGCGCCCAGCAGGGCCGCCAGCGCGACGCCGCCGGCGGCCACGAGCAGGAACCAGACCCGCAGCTGCGAGAGGACGATGTCGTCGTCGTTGAGGCGACGCGCGACCTGGACCGAGAGGCCGCCTTCGACCGAGAACGTCGCGACGCGCAGATGCACGCCGCCGACGGTCATGTTGGCGAGCGTGAGCGAGGACGGTGTGCGGGCGGCCTCAAGCGCCTGCCGCGTGACGGGCAACGGGTCCTGCCCCCCGAAGATCCGCGGCTGCACGACCCCGCCGTCCGCGGTCACCCACTGCCAGTAGTAGATGGCGAACGGCACGCCGTGGCGTGCGTTCGGCTGCTTCGGCGCACCCATGAACTGACCCGCCTCGTCCCGGAGGCTCGCGTCCACCTGGCTGTAAAGCTGACGGCCGACGACGATGTAGGCGATCATGCACGCGACGGCGACCGCCAGCGCCACCGCGGCGGCCGACGCGAGCGTGAGCCGGAGCCGGAAGCTCACGGCTCCCGCAGGACGTAGCCGATGCCGCGCTTCGTGTGGATCAGCCGCGGCTCGCCGCCCGCCTCGGTCTTGCGGCGCAGGTAGCCGATGTAGACGTCGAGCGAGTTCGAGGCGTAGCCGAAGTCGTAGCCCCACACCCGCTCGAAGATCGTCGCCCGCGTCAGCACCTGCCGGGGATGCTGCATCAGGAGCTCGAGCAGCGCGTACTCGGTGCGCGTCGTCTCGATGACGCGGTCGCCGCGGCGCGCCTCGTACGTGGTGGGGTCGAGGGTCAGGTCGGCGAAGCGCAGCACGCCCTGGCCGTCGCCGGTGCCCGTCCGCCGCAGCAGCGCGCGCAGGCGGGCGAGCAGCTCCTCGAGCGCGAAGGGCTTCGTCAGGTAGTCGTCGGCGCCGGCGTCCAGGCCGGCGACGCGGTCGGTCACCTCGTCGCGGGCCGTCAGCATCAGCACCGGGGTGCGATCGCCGTTCGCGCGCAACCGCCGGCACACCTCGAGGCCGCTCATCTGGGGCATCGACACGTCCAGGATGACGGCGTCCGGCGGCGCCTTGGCCACCAGGTCGAGCGCGGCCCTGCCGTCGCCCGCGGACGCCACCGAGTAGCCCTCCTGGACCAGCGCGCGGTCGAGGGCGTCCACCACCGCCGGCTCGTCATCCACTATCAGGACTTCCACAGCCAAAAGTATCCGCGGGCATCCTAAGACGGCGGTAAATTCCCTGCAACCGCCGCAAACGGCAATAGGCTTCGGGCGTGCACCCGTCGCGCGCACGCCGCTGGGCAGCCGCGGGCGTCCTGGTCGCGCTCGCGCTCGCCGGGGCCGCGGCCGCCTACGCGATCTCGCGCCCGGGCGGGACCGCCGCCGGGCCGCCGGCGTCGGCGGGCTCCCGGCAGGCGCGCGGGCCGCGCTCGACCGCGCCGCCGTCGACCGGGAGCGTGACCGTCTCCGTCGACTCCGCCAGCTCGGCGTCGACCGCTGCCCCGCCGCCCCCGCCGAAGCCACGGCTGCCGCGGCCCCACATCGTCTGGAAGCCGATCCCGTTCTCCGCCCAGCGGCTGGCGGAGACGGCGGCCTACGCCGAGCGCCACTACGGCGTGGACACGTGGCACATCCGCGGCCCGCGCGTGATCGTCGAGCACTACACCGTCTCGACCACGATGATCTCGGCCTGGTCGACGTTCGCGCAGGACGTGCCCGACTCGGAGCTGCACGAGCTGCCGGGCACGTGCGCGCACTTCATCGTCGACCGCGACGGCACCGTCTACCAGCTCGTGCCGCTCGACGTCATCTGCCGGCACACGGTCGGCCTGAACCTGGTGGCGCTCGGGATCGAGCACGTCGGCATGTCCGACGCCCAGGTGCTGGACGATCCGGCCCAGATGCGCGCGTCGCTGCACCTGACCGCGTGGCTGATGGCGCGCTACCACATCCCCCTCGGCGACGTGATCGGCCATGCCGAGAGCCTGACCTCGCCCCACCACCACGAGCTGTACGGGCCCTGGCGGTGCCAGACCCACGCCGACTGGCAGCCGGCCGACATGGACGTCTACCGCCACCGCCTGCGAACGCTCCTGCACCGGTACCACATCCCGATCGGGAAGCCGGTGACCCGCGTCAGCTCGGGCTGCTGACCCGCTCGGCGCCCTCGGGCTCGGCCGGCGCGACCTCCATGACCGCCGCGGGTCCGGCATCGGTCGAGCGCAGCGGGTCCTCGCGCAGGAGCAGCGAGATCGCAAAGCCGATGATCGCGATCGGGACGCCGGCCAGGAACACCGTGTCGATCGAGCGCGCGAACGCCTCGATCACCGGGCCGCGCACCGCGTCGGGCAGGGTGAGGATCGCGGCCGGGCTGCCCTTGAGCGTGTCCGGCGAGATGCCCGGAGGCAGGCTGCCGCCCGGGAGCAGGTCGGTCAGGTTGGTGGCCAGCCGGTTCGAGAGCACGGCCCCGAACAGGGCGACGCCGAACGAGCCGCCCATCGAGCGCAGGAACGTCGCCGCCCCCGTCGCGGTGCCCAGATCGCGCTGGTCGACAGCGTTCTGGACCGCGAGAATGAGCACCTGCATGACCATGCCGAGGCCGAGCCCGAGCACGGCCATGAACGCCGACGCGTCGAGCGTCGTCGTCGTCGGCCCCATCGTCGAGAGCAGGTACATCCCGAGCGCCATCACCAGCATGCCGGTGACCGGGAAGATCTTGTAGCGCCCGGTGCGGCTGATGATGCGGCCGGACGTGATGGCCGTGAACATGATCCCCAGGATCAGCGGCAGCAGCAGCAGGCCGGCGTTGGTGGCGCTGCGCCCGGTGACGACCTGCAGGAACAGCGGCAGGTAGATGATCCCGCCGAACATGGCCAGGCCGACGATGAACATCGTCGCCGTCGCGACGGTGAACACGCGGTTGCGGAACAGGTAGGGCGGCAGCACCGGCTCGGCCACGCGCCGCTCGACCGCCACGAACGTGGACAGGAGCACGGCGCCGACCACCGCGAGGCCGATGATCGTCGGGGAGCCCCAGGCGTACTGGGTGCCGCCCCAGGTGACGGCCAGGAGCACGGATCCGACGCCGCCGACGAGCAGCGCCGTCCCGACGTAGTCGATGCTGTGCGAGACGCGCCGGTGGGGCAGGTCGAGCACGGCGCTCGTGACGACGAGCGCCACCGCGCCGACCGGGATGTTCACGTAGAAGACCCAGCGCCAGGAGAGCTGGTCGACGAAGAAGCCGCCGAGCAGCGGCCCGATCACGCTCGAGAGCGCGAACACGGCGCCCATGTAGCCCTGGTAGCGGCCGCGCTCGCGGGGCGGCACGACGTCGCCGATGATCGTCATCGCGAGCGTCATCAGGCCGCCGGCGCCGACGCCCTGGATCCCGCGGAACGCGATCAGCTCCATCATGTTCTGGGACAGGCCCGCGAGCGCCGAGCCGATCAGGAAGACGACGATCGCGAACTGGAACACCTTCTTGCGCCCGTACAGGTCGCTGATCTTGCCGTAGAGCGGCGTCGTCACGGTGGACGCCACCAGGTAGGCCGTGACCACCCACGACAGGTGGTTCAGGCCGCCCAGGTCGCCGACGATCGTCGGCAGCGCCGTCGCGACGATGGTCTGGTCGAGGGCCGCGAGCAGCATGCCCAGCATGAGCCCGCCCAGGATGACCATGATCTGCCGGTGGGTGTAGATCCGCGGCTGCCCCTGCCCAGCCCCCTGCTCAGCCGCCACTCAATCCTCCCTGCCGGTCGATGTCCTCGACGAGCCGCTCGAGCAGATCGGCCAGGCGGGCGCGGTCGGCGGCGTCCCAGCCGGCGAGCATCTGCCCGAACGCGCGGTTGCGCGCCCCGCGGACGCGGGCGACGAGCGCCTTCCCCCCGTCGGTGGTCGAGACGACGGCGGCCCGGCGGTCGCCCGGGTCGTGCGTGCGGACGACGAGGCCCGCCGCCTCGAGCTCTGCCACCTTGCGGCTCGTGGTCGAGACGTCGAGGCCGATCCGATCGGCGAGCTGCGAGATCCGGGCCGGCTCCCGCATCGCCTTGGCGAGCAGGACGAACCCCGTGCGATCGACGGCCACCCCGGCCTGCTCGGCCACGCGCTCGTGCATGCGGGCGGCGTGCCCGGCCCGGAAGACGCCGGCGAGCGCCTCGCCGATGCGGGTGAGGTCGTCGCGCTGGGTGGGATCGTCGATGAGGGCCACGTTCTCAACGTAGCAAAGTTGCTTGCGGCATGCAAGTATTCGCTGCTATGCTGCCGCCTTCGGCAACGGCTCAGGGGGGAAGTCGTCGAGCACTCCATCTCGCAGACGAGCTATACGCGCATCGGCAACGGGGGATCCGTCCCGGCCGTGATGGTGCGGCCGGCGGCCGCGCGGGGCGCGCTGCCCGCCGTCATCGTCATCCACGAGACCTGGGGCCCCGACGCGCACATCCGCGACGTCGCGGGGCGGATCGCGTCGGCGGGCTATCTGGCGTTCGTGCCCGACCTCTACGCGCACGGCGGAACGCGCCCTCCCGAGCTCGCGCCCGACCGCATCGCGGCCTTCAAGCGGTTCACCGACAGCGTGCCGGCGGGCGACCCGGAGGCGCGCGAGCGGGCGCTCGCCGAGCTGCCGGAGACCGAGCGCGAGCGGATCGAGGAGTCGCGCCGGGCGGTGCGCGCGGGGATGCGGCGCCCCGGCCGGTTCGTCGAGAATCTGCGCGGCGCCGTCGCCCACCTGCGCGATCATCCCGACTGCAACGGCCAGATCGGGACCGTCGGGTTCTGCCTCGGCGGCGGGCTGGGCGGCCTGCTCGCCTGCGATGACGGCGACGTGCGGGCGACGGTCGTCTACTACGGGACGCCGCCGCCGCCGGAGCGCGCCGGCGAGGTCTCCTCGCCCATGCTCGGCATCTACGGCGGCAAGGATCGCGCGGTCACCGACGCCGTGCCCGCCTTCGCCGAGGCGATGGCCACGGCCCGCAAGCCGTTCGACCACCGCGTCTACCCCGGTGCCCCGCACGGGTTCTTCAACGACACGCGGCCGTCGTACCGGGTGCGTGCCGCGCGCGACGCGTGGGCGCGGACGCTCGGGTTCCTCGCGGAGCACCTCGGCTGAGCGGGGCCGGCGACGCCGAGGTCGGACGCCGCGCGGAGCGGACGTTCCACGTCGACGACGGCGCGATCGAGGCGTTCGCCGCCGTGTCGGGCGACCGCAACCCGGTGCACCTCGACGACGCCTACGCCGCGACCACCCGCTTCGGCGGCCGGGTCGCGCACGGGATGCTGACGGCCGCGTACTTCTCCGCCCTCCTGGCCGGGGAGCTGCCGGGGCCGGGCTCCGTCTATCTCGGCCAGCGGCTGCGGTTCACCGCGCCCGTGCGCCCGGGCGACGACGTGCGCTGCGAGGTCGCGGTCACGGCCTGGGACGGCGCCCGGCGGCGGGCGACGCTCTCGACCCGGGCGTGGGTCGGCGACAGGCTGGTCGTCGACGGCGAGGCGACCGTGCTGGTGCCCGCCCCGGCGTAGTCAGAGGCCGAAGGCGGTCGGCTGGGAGGAGCCGCCGTCGTGCCAGTCATGGTGCAACCGCATCTTGAGGCGGAAGCCGTGGGTGACGAAGTCGTCGGTGCCCCTGGTGACCATGCCGAGCACGTGCCGCTCCTGGCTCTTCGTCAGGCGCCCTGCCTTGACCGCCGCGTCGAGGCGCGCCTTCACCGGCGCGATCAGGGCCGACTCGAGCCCGCCGACGGACTTACGGCGCCCATCCGCCGAACGGGAACCCGCCGCCGTCCGCGTTGGCGTGCTTCAAGAGGGCGTCCGCCCGGGCACGGGTGAGCTCGCCCTGCTGCACGAGCCGGTCGAGCCGGTCGAGCCGGTCGAGCCGATCGGCGACGCGCCGTTCACCGCGCGGTGGAGGACGTGGCGAGGGCCGTTCCGCCCAGCCCGGCGACGCCGAGCGCCACCGCTGCGATCACGATCCGGCGCTTCATGCGTGTGCTCACCACGTCCTCCCCGGCATGCTCATCCCCGGTGTCCATCCCGGGACACTAAGGATCAGTGTGCGTCACTCCCGGGGGTGGGCGCAACGCCAGAACGGCGTTCTTAGGCACTTTTTAGGGCGCTCTCGGGATGGGGGCTGTCCCCGCTCGGCGGGGACAGTCCCCGCTGTCGGGGCCGGGTCTGCGGGCGGGCGGCGGTGGGTATGCTGGCGGCCATGGCCACCCGCTACGAGCCGGCCCCGGACCGCTACGAGGGGATGGCCTACCGCCGCTGCGGGCGCAGCGGGCTCGACCTCCCCGCCGTGTCGCTCGGCCTGTGGCACAACTTCGGCCACGACCGGCCGCTCGACACGAGCGCCGCCATCGTCCGGCGCGCGTTCGACCTCGGCGTCACCCACTTCGACCTCGCGAACAACTACGGCCCCCCGTACGGCTCCGCGGAGGAGAACTTCGGCCGGCTGATGGCGCGCGACCTGCGGCCGTTCCGGGACGAGCTCGTCATCTCGACCAAGGCCGGCTACGACATGTGGCCCGGCCCCTACGGCGACCACGGCTCGCGCAAGTACCTGCTCGCGAGCCTCGACCAGAGCCTGGGCCGGCTCGGGCTCGACTACGTCGACATCTTCTACTCCCACCGGTTCGACCCGGCGACGCCCCTCGAGGAGACGATGGGCGCGCTCGCGACCGCGGTCACGTCGGGAAAGGCGCTCTACGCCGGGATCTCGTCGTACTCCGCCCAGGACACCCGCCGCGCGGCCGCCATCCTCCGCGCCATGGGCGTCCCGCCGCTCATCCACCAGCCGTCGTACTCGATGCTGAACCGCTGGATCGAGCCCGACCTGCTCGACGCGCTGGCGGACGAGGGCATGGGCTGCATCACCTTCTCGCCGCTGGCGCAGGGGATGCTGACCGACCGCTACCTGAACGGCATCCCGGAGGGCTCGCGGGCCAGCCGCAACGACTCGCTCTCGCCCGACCTGCTCACCGAGGGGTCGATGGCCAAGGTGCGGGCGCTGAATGAGATCGCGGCCGGTCGCGGCCAGACCCTCGCGCAGATGGCGCTCGCGTGGACGCTGCGCGACGCGCGCGTCACCTCGACCCTGATCGGGGCGAGCAGCGTGGCCCAGCTCGAGGATAACGTCGGCGCCATCGCACGGCTCGGCTTCACCGACGACGAGCTGGCCGAGATCGACCGCGACGCCACGGAGAGCGACATCAATCTGTGGGCGTCGCCGGGCGGCCGCTGACCCGGCGACCACCGCCGATCCGATGCCCACAGGCAGCGAGCGTCGCCAGATGGCCTCCTGCGGAGTAGCCTCCAGCCCGCGATGAGGCCCAGCCGGCGCAAGCGGGTTGCGATCGCGGCGGCCGTGCTGGTGGCGGCGGCGGCCGTGCTCGTGACGACCAGAATCGGCGACGGCGGCGGCGCGTCGGGGCGCGGGGTCACGATCGCGACGACCACGCGCACGAACATCATCGTGATCCTCACCGACGACCAGCGCTGGGACACGCTGTGGTCGATGCCGAACGTCCAGCGCCTCCTGGTCCACCACGGGGTCACGTTCGCGAACTCGTTCGTCTCGAACCCGCTCTGCTGCCCCAGCCGGGCCACGATCCTGACCGGGAACTACTCCCACACGAACCGGGTCTACGACAACCATCCGCCGCACGGCGGCGCGCCCGTGTTCAAGGCCCACGGCGACGACCGCTCGACGATCGCCACCTGGCTGCACGCCGACGGCTACGCGACCGGGCTCTTCGGCAAGTACCTGAACTCCTACACGGGCGGCGTCCCGCCGGGCTGGGACCGGTGGGTCGCGTTCGACTACGAGCCGGACTACCACCCCTTCTACGTGTTCACGAACCTCCCCGGCCGGTGCCCGGGCCGGCCCGCCTGCCGGCTGAAGCACGAGGTGTCGTACTACTCGACCAAGTTCTTCGGGAACATGGCCCGCAGCTTCATCGACAAGGCGCCCGCCAGGAAGCCGGTGTTCGTCTACTACGCGCCGTACGCGCCGCACCTGCCGTCGTTCCCGCAGATCGCGTACGCGAACCGGTTCACCAACCTGAAGCCGTTCCATCCGCCGAGCTACAACGAGAGCGACGTCTCCGACAAGCCGCCCTGGATCCGCAGCCAGCCGCGCTTCGACCAGGTCCAGGGTGCGCAGATCCTGGCCGCGCGGCAGGCCGAGTACCAGACGCTGATCACGGTCGACAACGAGGTCGGCGACATCGTCGACGCGCTGAAGGCGACCCACCGGCTCGCCCACAGCGTGATCCTGTTCGCCTCGGACAACGGCGTCACCTGGGGCGAGCACCGGCTGCGCGTCGGGAGCAAGCAGCTGCCCTACGACGAGGCGATCCGGGTCCCGCTGGTCGTCCGCTACGAGCCCTACACCACGCGTCCGTTCACCGACCGCCACCTGGTCGTGAACACGGACTGGGCGCCGACGCTGGCGTCGATCGCCGGCGCCTCCCACCCCGCCGTCGACGGCCGCAGCTTCCTGCCTCTCCTGAAGCGCCGGCAGCCGAGCCCGGCGTGGCCGACGCAGTTCCTGCTCGAGCACATGGACGGCAACCCGCCGTCGCTCGCGCCCGACTTCTGCGGGATCCGCAGCACCGGCTTCATGTATGCCCGCTACACCGGCGGGTTCGAGGAGCTCTACAACGTGAAGACGGATCCGTTCGAGCTGCGCAACATCGCGCGGGAGCCGTCGCAGGCGGCCGAGCTGGCGCACATGCGCCTGCTCACGAAGCGGGAGTGCAACCCGCCCCCGCCGGGCTACAAGCCGTGAGGCCCTGCCTATACTCGCCGGCATGCCCGGAGTCGCGTTCGTCGCCCACTGCCTGCTGAACCAGAACTCGAAGACCAGCGGCGGCGCCCGCTGCCCGGGCGTCTACTCCCCGCTCGTTGCGACGCTGCGCGAGCGCGGCTGGCGGATCCAGCAGATGCCCTGCCCCGAGCTTGCGTTCACCGGATTGAACCGCTTCTGGGCGGTGCGCGAGCAGCTCGACACCGCCGCCTACCGGCGTCACTGCCGGCGGCTCGCGAAGGGCGTTGCGGGCGCGATCGAGGTGCACGTGCGCGCGGGCGACGACGTCATCTTGGTCGGCCTCGAGGGCAGCCCGTCGATGGGGGTGCACGTGACGAGCTCGGACCCCGAGCGGGGCGGGCGGCCGGAGTGGCCGGAGGGCACCGACGAGCTCTCGCCAGGCAGCGGCATCTTCATCGAGGAGCTCGCGGCCGAGCTCGCGGAGCGGGGCGTGCCGATGCCGCGCGCCACCGGCATCACGCACCAGCTCCCCGACCACGACGAGGCCCGCGAGCAGGCCGGGATCGTCTCGCTGACCGGGGCCTGAGGTGGACGCGGGCGACGAGCGGAGCTACCGGGTGGCGCTGATCGCCGAGGAGCTGGTGAACCCGGACGGGCGCGGGATCGACGGGCTCGCGGCGCTCGAGTCGGCCGGCTGGGGCGTGATCCAGCTGCCGTCCCGCGACTACCCGGACGGGGTGGCGGCGCCGCTGCTCGAGCTCGTGGCCGAGCAGACCGAGGAGTTCACCCGCCACGGCTACACGGTCGCCGTCATCGGCCGCCGCGCCGGCCTGGACGAGGCCCTGGCCGCCTACGGGGTCTCCGGGCTGCCGTCGATCGAGCCGCGCTCGACCGCCGCGCTCGCACGGTTCCTAGCCGCACAGAGCGGTCGTGGGGACTGTCCCCGCTGAGCGGGGACAGTCCCCGATCAGCGGGACGGGTGCAGCAGCGGCACGGCCGCGTCGGCCCAGCCCGCCCGCAGCACCTCGACCAGCGACGGCGGGGTGATGACGGTCGCCGTGCCCTGCGCGGGGCGGGGGCGGCGGCCGGCGTAGCCGGACGGCGACCACAGCAGCAGCCGTTCGCCGAGCACCAGGTAGGGGTCGCCGTCGACGAGCACGAACACGGCGTCGGGGAGCGAGGCGTAGGGCGCCGTGTGGGGACGATGGCCGCGAGTGTGCGGGTCGACCCGCTCGCCGTGCAGGCGCAGGTCGATCGCGTCGGCGCCCGCCTCGCCGCCGTGCAGGCCGGCCCAGATCGCGCCGAAGCGGTCGTAGTCCTCCCGCCGGCACAGCGCGCACGGTCGGTGGCCGGCGGCGAAGGCCGTCGCCTCGTCCAGGAAGAAGAGCTCGGTGAACTTGCCCGGCTGCATCATGGGGCCGCGCTGCCAGCCCTTGAACTCGAGCCGGCACGCGATCCAGCGGCGCACGGCATAGCGGCGGCGGATGTGCCCGCCGGCGTCGTGCAGGCAGCCGCGGTTGCCGTAGACGAGCCCCCGCGCCGGTGCCGGGATCAGCTCCCCCAGGGGCGTGACCCGGTTGCGCAGGGGCATCAGGCCCGCCGGCCCGCGATGCCGACGTAGTTCTCGGCCAGCGTCGTCGCGGCCGCGGGCGACGAGACGACGTAGCGCAGCTGGGCCAGCTGGAGCTCGACGTCGAACGGGTCTCCCCCCGGCAGCCGGTGCAGCATCGACGTCATCCACCACGAGAAGTGCTCCGCCCGCCAGACCCGGCGCAGGCAGGCCTCGGTGTAGCCGTCCAGGCCCGACCGGTCGCCGCGCTCGTACCAGGCGGCGACCGCCTCGCCGAGGAGCTCGACGTCGGCGATGGCGAGGTTCAGGCCCTTCGCGCCCGTGGGCGGGACGATGTGGGCGGCGTCGCCCGCCAGGTACAGGCTCCCGAACTGCATCGGCGCGGCGACGAAGCTGCGCATCCCGGTGACGCCCTTCTCCAGGATCGGCCCCTCGGCCAGCGTCCACCCCGGCAGCCCCAGGCGCGTCTGCAGCTCGGCCCAGATGCGCTCGTCCGGCCACTCGCCGATGTCCTCGTCGTGCGCGACCTGGACGTACAGGCGGCTGAGCGTCGGCGAGCGCAGGCTGAGCAGGGCGAAGCCGCGCTCGTGGTGGGCGTAGACGAGCTCCTCGCTCGAGGGGGCGACGTCAGCCAGGATGCCGAGCCAGCCGAACGGGTAGTCGCGCTCGCTGACCCGCAGCACGCCGGCCGGGATCGACGCCCGCGAGACCCCGTGGAACCCGTCGCAGCCGGCGACGATGTCGCAGCGCAGCTCCCGCTCGCGGCCGTCATGGCGGTAGGTGATGCGCGGCCGGTCGCCTTCGATGTCGTGGAGCGCGACGTCCTCGGCCTCGAAGAGCAGCGGGTCGCCGGCCTCGACCCGGAGCCGGATCAGGTCCTTCACCACCTCGGTCTGACCGTAGATCGTGATCGCGGCGCCGCCCGTCAGCTCCGAGAGCGGGATGCGGTGGCGGCCGCCGGCGAACTGGAGCGAGACGCCGTGGTGGACGATGCCCTCGCGCCCCAGGCGCTCCCCCGCGCCGACGGCGCGCAGCAGGTCGACCGCGCCCTGCTCGAGCACCCCCGCCCGGATGCGGTGCTCGCAGTGGTCGCGGCTGCGGCTCTCGAGGACGACCGATTCGATCCCGCGCGCCCCGAGCAGCCGGGCCAGCGTGAGCCCCGCCGGCCCGGCCCCGACGATGCCGACCTGGGTCGTCCCCGCGGTCACCCCGCCCTCTCGAACAGGGCCGCCTGGCCCTGTCCGACGCCCACGCACAGCGTGGCAAGGCCGTAGCGGCCGCCCCGGCGGCGCAGCTCGTGCAGGAGCGAGACGACCAGCCGCGCACCGCTCATGCCGAGCGGATGCCCCAGCGCGATCGCCCCGCCGTTCACGTTCACCCGGTCGGGGTCGAGCCCGAGCTCGCGCACCACCGCGACGCTCTGCGACGCGAACGCCTCGTTCAGCTCGACGAGGTCGATGTCGGGGACGGCCACGCCGGTGCGCTCGAGCAGCTTGCGCACGGCGGGGATCGGGCCGATGCCCATCACCTGGGGGTCGACGCCGAACGACGCGCTGCCCCGGAAGGTTCCCAGCGGCTCGGCGCCGAGGGCGGCGGCGCGCTCCTCGCTCGCGATCACGACGGCCGCGGCGCCGTCGTTCATGCCGCTCGAGTTGCCCGCGGTGACGCTGCCGCCGTCCCGGAACGCCGGCTTGAGCGCGGCCAGCCCGGCGATGGTCGTGTCGGGCCGCGGATGCTCGTCGCGGTCGACGTCGCCGACGGCCACCAGCTCGTCCGCGAACCGGCCGGCCGCCTGGGCCGCCGCCCACCGCTCCTGCGAGCGCAGCGCGAAGGCGTCCTGGTCGGCGCGCGAGACCTCCCACCGCTCGGCCACGTTCTCGCCCGTCTCGCCCATGCTCTCGAGCGGGAACATCGCCTCGAGGCGCGGGTTGGGGTAGCGCCAGCCGAGGGTCGTGTCGTACACCGTGCGGTGGCCGCGCTCGAACGCGCGGGCCGGCTTCGGCATCGAAAGCGGCGCGCGCGTCATCGACTCGACGCCGCCGGCGACGGCAAGCTCGGCGTCGCCCGCGATGACGGCGTGGCAGGCCGAGACGACCGCCGAGAGCCCCGAGGCGCAGAGCCGGTTCAGGGTCACGCCCGGCACCGACTGCGGGAAGCCGGCGAGCAGGACGGCCATGCGGGCGACGTCGCGATTGTCCTCACCGGCCTGGTTCGCGCAGCCCAGGTAGACGTCGTCGACGTCGGCCGGGTCGACGCCCGCCCGCTCGACGGCCGCGCCGACCGCGACCGCCGCCAGGTCGTCGGGGCGCACGCCCGCGAGCGCGCCGCCGTAGCGGCCGATCGGCGTGCGCACGGCCGAGAGGATCACCGCCCGGCTCATCCCTCCTCCTCCTGCTGCACCCGCTGGGCCACGGCGAAGGCCGAGTTGGCGGCGGGCACGCCGCAGTAGATCGCTGCCTGGAGCAGCACCTCCTTGATCTCGGCCCACGTCAGCCCGTTGCGGCGGGCGGCGCGCAGGTGCAGCGCCAGCTCGCGGTCGTGGCCGCCCGCGACGAGCGCCGTCAGGGTGATGCAGCTGCGCGTGCGCCGGTCGAGCCCCGGCCGCGCCCACACCTCGCCCCACGCGTAGCGCGTGATCAGCTCCTGGAAGTCGCTCGTGAGCGCCGGGGCGCCGGCCATGGCCGCGTCCACGTGCGCGTCTCCGAGCACCTCCCGGCGCACGCCCATGCCGCGCCCGTACGGGTCGTCCGTCATCCGCTCTCCCCTCCGTCGAGCATGCGGTCGACCAGCGCCGCCGCCGATTCCAGGCCCGCCGCCGGGTCGAGAGCGGCGTCGAGCTCCGCGGGCGTGAGCCCCAGTCCGTCCGACTCGGCCAGCGCCTGCCGGAACGTGACGCCCCCCTGCGAGCGCTCGGCCGCCGCCGTCACCAGCCTCCGGGCCTCGATCAGGCCGACGCGCCCGGCGGCGGCATAGGTGACCCGCTCGGCCATGACGAGGCCGCCGGTGAGGTCGAGGTTGCGGCGCATGCGGGCCGGGTCGACCTCGAGCCCCGCGAGCAGCTCACGGGCGCCCGCGGCCGCTCCCCCCGCGCCCTCCAGCGCGCCGGTGATCGCCGGCCACTCCGCCTGCCACGCGCCCGCGGCGCGCTCGTGCTCGTGCGGCTCGCCGGCCACGAGCGTGGCGGCGTGGCGGCGGGCCCCCGCGGCGCAGGCGAGCGTCCGGACGGAGACCGCCGGGTTGCGCTTGTGCGGCATCGTCGAGGAGGCGCCGCCGGCGCCCTCGCGCACCTCGGCCACCTCCGTCTGTGCGAGCAGGACCACGTCGCCCGAGATCTTTGCGCATGCCGCCGCCGCCGTGGCGAGAGCGGCGCCGAGCTCGATCAGGGCGCTGCGCTCGGTGTGCCAGGGCGCGAGCGGCTCGACCAGCTCGAGCTGGCGGGCATAGAGCCGGGCCACCTCCGGGCCGCCCGCCCCGAGCACCGCCAGGGAGCCCACGGCCCCGCCCAGCTGCGCCCGCAGCCGCCGCGCCGAGACCGCCTCGACGAGCGCTCCCGCCTCGCGCAGTCCCAGCAGCCATCCGGCCGCCTTCAGGCCGAACGTGGTCGGCGTGGCCTGCTGGAGCAGCGTGCGGCCGGCGATCGGCGTCGTGCGATGCGCCCGCGCCAGCGACGCGCATTCGCCGGCGGCCTCGCCGAGCCAGGCGCCGATCGGCCGCAGCGCCCGCTTCGCGACCAGCATCGCGGCGGTGTCGAGGATGTCCTGGCTGGTCGCGCCCCAGTGCGCGAACCCGGCCGCCTCGGCCCCGAGCCCCTCCCGCATCGCCCGCACGAGCGGCTCGGCCGGGTTCCCGGCCGCGCGGCCGGCGCGGGCCAGAGCGCCGGCGTCGTACAGCTTCGGGTCGCAGCGGCCGGCGATCGCCCCGGCGACGTGGGCGGGCACGACGCCGGCGCTCGCCTCGGCCCGCACGAGCGCCCGCTCGGCGTCGAGCATCGCGGCCAGCCAGGCGCGGTCGGACACGGCCGCCGCGATCTCGTCGGGCACGAAGAGGGGCGCGAACGTCGTCACAGGGCCAGGAACGTCGTCTGCTGCTCGCCCTGGAGGTGGATGTCGAAGCCGTAACAGCCGCCGGCCGAATCGGCGGTGAGCCCGGCCCGCTCGGCGCCGGTCAGGGCGCTCAGCAGCGGATCGGCCTCGTTCGCCGGCTCGCCCGGGAAGTACACCCGGGTCATGAGCGGCTTCAGCAGGCCGCGGGCGAAGACGAGCAGGGTCGCATACGGCGCGCCGTCGCCTCCCGGCCTGACGGTGACGAACTCGTAGCGGCCGTCGGCGTCGGTGCCGCACCGCCCCCAGCCGAAGCCGTTCCGGTGGCCGCCGTCCTCGTCGGCCTGCCAGATCTCCACCATCGCGTCCGGGACGGGATCGCCAGCGCCGTCGAGCACCCGCCCGCCCAGGCGGATCGCATCCGCCCGGCCCGGGTCGACCAGCTCGTCGCGCGGCCGCACGCAGAGCCCGAGCGCGAAGAACGGCCCCACGGTCTGGGAGGGGGTGGCCCCTGCCGCCATCTCAGGCCTCGAGCGGGGTCGAGTTGCTCCCGCCCAGGACGATGTCGAAGCGGAAGCCGAGCGCCCACTCCGCGGTCGTGGTCTCCCAGTCGAGCCGCGAGATCAGCCGGTCGCGGGCGGCGGGGTCGCGGACCGAGTTGAAGATCGGGTCGGCGGGGAAGAGCGGATCGCCGGGGAAGTACATCTGGGTCACGAGCCGCTCGGTGAAGGCGCGGCCGAAGATCGACAGGTGGATGTGAGCGGGCCGCCAGGCGTTCTGGTGGTTGCGCCACGGGTAGGCGCCGGGCTTGATCGAGACGAACCGGTAGCGCCCGTCCGCGTCGGTGAGGACGCGCCCGGCGCCGGTGAAGTTGGGGTCGAGCGGGGCCGGGTGCCGGTCGCGTTCGTGGAGGTAGCGGCCGGCGGCGTTCGCCTGCCAGATCTCGATCAGCGAGCCCGGCACCGGCCGGCCGTCGCGGTCGCGCACCGTGCCGCTGACGATGATCCGCTCGCCCACCGGCTCGCCGTCGTGCTGGCGGGTGAGGTCGGCGTCGGACTCCGCCAGCCGGCCGTCGCCGTAGACGGGGCCGGTCGGGTCGTGCAGCTCCTCCGGCAGCAGGATCAGCGGCCGGTCGGGCGACCGCAGCCGGGTCGAGCGGTAGTCCGCGTGCAGGTAGGGCGGGTGCACGGCGCCGTAGGCCCCGTCGCGCACGCGCCCGACGGCGAGCGGGCTCATCCCGCCCGCTCCCGCTCGTCGGCGGTGCGCAGCGCCCGCAGCGCCTTCAGCTCGCGGCCGGTCGGCCGGGCGCTCTCCTCCAGGTCGTCCCGCACCGCGAGCGGCCAGCCCGTCGCCGCGACCGCCTGCTCGACGCCGACGCCGGGATGGACGCGGGCCAGCGTGAGCTCCAGCGTCTCGGGGTCGGGCTCGAGCTCGCCCAGGTCGGTGATGACGGCGGTGATGCCGCGCCCGCGCAGCCCCAGCCGCTCACGCGACCCGGGGCCGTCCCCGAAGCCGACCGACGTGCGGAAGTCGAGCCGCTCGACGAACGTGCGCGGCGACTGCTTCAGGATCACGAGCGTCTGCTTGCACGACGCCGCGATCTCGGGCGCGCCGCCTCCGCCCGGCAGACGCACCCTGGGGTGGTCGTAATCGCCGATGACCGTGCTGTTCAGGTTGCCGTGGCGGTCGGTCTGGGCGGCGCCGAGGAAGCCGACGTCGATGCGCCCCGCCTGCAGCCAGTAGGCGAAGATCTCGGGCACGCCGACCACCGCGTCGGCCGTCTCGGCCAGCTCGCCGTCGCCGATCGAGAGCGGCAGGTTGAGGGGCTTGGCCCCGATCGTGCCGCTCTCGTAGATGAGCACGCACCGGGGCGCATGCGTCGCCCGGGCCAGGTTCGCGGCCTTGCTGGGCAGCCCGATGCCGACGAAGCAGACGTCGCCGTCGTGCAGGCGGCGGGCGGCCGCGACCGCCATCATCTCCTCGCTCGTGTGGCTCACCGGGCCGCCTCCAGCACGTGCTCGCGGATCCATTCACCAAACGCCTCGCGGTCGCGGCTGATGGCGTCCCAGCGCACGTAGAAGCCGTTGTCGCGCTCGTAGTAGCCGTGGACGTAGGACGGGTGGGCGCCGCCCGGGGCAGCGGCGACGGCCGTGAGGGCCCAGCCCGGCAGGATGACCGCACCGGGCACCGGCTCGAGCTCGTCGACGATCTCCTCCACCGTGACCAGCGACCGGGCCGAGGCCAGAACCGCCTCCTTCTGCACGCCGCTGATCCCCCACAGCTGCACGTTCCCCTCCCGGTCGGCGCGCTGCGCGTGCACGATGCCGACGTCGGGCCGCAGCGCCCGCACCGCCGCCAGCCGCTCGCCCGTGAACGGGCACTCGATCCAGCGCACCATCGTGTGGGCGGGCAGGTCGGTGCCGGCGTACCCGCGCAGCACGCCGAACGGCAGGTCGGCCGCGCCGGCCGCGTAGGCGGCCGCCATCCCGGCGTGGGAGTGCTCCTCGAGCTCGAGCGGCTCGGGCCAGCCGTGCTCGACCGCCTCGCGCAGCCGGTGCAGCGACCCGACCCCGGGGTTGCCGCCCCACGAGAACACGAGCCTGGCCGCGCAGCCGGCGCCGATCAGCTGGTCGTAGATCACGTCGGGCGTGAGCCGGATCAGCGTCAGCCCGCGCCGCCGCTGACGGATGATCTCGTGGCCGGCGGCGTGCGGGATCAGGTGGGTGAAGCCCTCGAGGGCGACCGTGTCGCCGTCCGAGACGAGCTCGGCGATCCCCTCCTCCAGCGTGACGATCCGGGCCATCAGATGGCCAACTCTGAGGCGGCCAGGCGCGCGTGAGATCCGGGGCACACCATCTTCTCAGAACGGGAAGGGCCGGGTGCCGCTCTGGACGGTCACCCACTGCATCTCGGTGAACTCGTCCATCGCGAACGTGCCGCCGAACCGGCCCCAGCCGCTGTCCTTGACGCCGCCGAACGGCATCTGGGGCTCGTCGTGGACGGGCTGGTCGTTCACGTGGACGATGCCCGCCTGCAGGCGGCCGGCGATGGCCAGACCCCGGTCGGGGTCGCTCGTGAGCACGCCGGAGGCGAGGCCGTAGCTGGTGGCGTTTGCGGCCGCGACCGCCTCGTCGGCGCTCTCGACCACCTCGATCGCGGCCACCGGGCCGAACGTCTCGACCTGGGCGAACTCGCTGTCGCGGGGCACGTCGGCGAGCAGCGTCGCCCGGTAGCAGGCGCCCTCGGCGCTGCCGCCCGCGAGCACCTTCGCCCCCGCCTTCACGACCTCGTCGACGCGCCGGCTGACGGTCTCGAGCGCCGCGGGGCTGATCAGCGGGCCGATGATGGTCGTCGGCTCGCGCGGGTCGCCGACCCCGAGCCCGGACACCTTCTCGGCCAGCGCCGCGGTGAACTTCTCGGCGATCGGCCGCTCCACGATGATCCGGCGCGCGGACATGCAGATCTGGCCCTGGTGCAGGTAGGCGCCGAACGCCGCCGCGTTGACGGCATACTCGAGGTCGGCGTCGGCGAGCACGATCAGCGGGTTCTGGCCGCCGAGCTCGAGCACGACCCGCTTCAGGTGCCGGCCGGCGGCCTCGGCCAGCTTGCGGCCCGTGGCCGTGGAGCCGGTGAAGTTGATCCGCCGCACGCGCGGGTTGGAGACCAGCTCCTCGCCGACCGCGGCGGCGCCGGCGCGGTCGTGGGTGACGATGTTCAGCACGCCGTCGGGGAGCCCCGCCTCGGCGAAGATCTCGCCCCAGAGCAGGCCGCCGACGTACGGCGAATGCTCGGACGGCGACAGGACGACGGTGTTGCCGAAGACGATCGGTGCGGCGATGGCGCGGGCCGACAGGATCAGCGCCGCGTTCCAGGGCGAGATCGCCCCGACGACGCCGACCGGGCGGCGGACGCCCATCGCGAACGCGCCCGGGAGGTCGGAAGGGAGCACCTGGCCGAGCGGCGCGTAGGCGGCGCCGGCGGCCTGGCGGAAGAGGCCGGGCACGAATCCCATCTGGAACATCCCGAAGCCGAAGCTGCAGCCGGTCTCCTTCGCCAGCCACTCCACCACCTCGTCGCGGCGCGACTCGAGGACGTCGGCGGCCTTGAGGAAGACGGCCTGGCGCCGACCGGGGCCGGCCTGCGACCAGCCGGCAAAGGCGGCGTTGGCCGCTTCGATCGCCCGCGCCGCGTCCTCGCGGTCGCCCGCCGCGGCGCTCGCCACCACGTCGCCGGTGTAGGGGTCGAGGTCGTCGAACGTGCCTCCCCCGGCGGCATCCACCCACTTTCCGCCGATCAGATGGCGGCAGTCCCTGGCGCGGGCCTCTGTGGCGCTCATCTCATCCTCCTCCTGGTTCGACGCTCCGTGCGAAGCACGCTAGCGCCTTCGCGGTGGCCGGGGCTGCGAGGATACTGACGATGGCGAGCGCGCCGACCGTCGTCGTGGGAGCGGGGCCAGCCGGGCTGGCGGCTGCGGCCATGCTGCGCAGGGCCGGCGTCGACGTGCTGGTGCTCGAGCGCGGCGACCGCCCCGGCGCGAGCTGGCGAGGCCAGTATCGCTCCCTGCGCCTGCACACCGTGCGGTCGCTCTCGGCCCTGCCGGGGGCGCCGCTGCCGCGGTCGTACGGCCGCTGGGTGGCGGGGACGGACTTCCTCGCCTACCTCGAGGGGTACGCAGCCCGGGAGCGGCTCGAGATCCGCACCGGGACGGCGGTGCGGCGGGTGGACGCCGACGAGGCCGGCCTCGTCCTCGCGTCCGACGCCGGGCCGATCACCGCGGCGGCCGTGGTGATCGCCACCGGCTACAACCGCGAGCCGGTCGTCCCGGAATGGGCCGACGGCCGCGTCGTGCACTCGAGCGGCTACCGCGACGCGGAGCCGTACCGCGGCCGGGCCGTCCTGGTGATCGGGGCGGGCAACTCGGGGTCGGACATCGCGCTCGACCTCGCCCGCGGCGGCGCGCGCCGGGTGTGGGTGTCGGTCCGGACGCCCCCCGGCCTCGTGCCGCGCCAGGCGCTCGGGCTGTCCGCGCAGGTCGCCGCCATCCCGCTGGCGCGGGCTCCGCGACGGCTGGGGGACGCGATCGCGGCACTCGAGCGGCGGCTCTTCCTCGGCGACCTGGCGGCGCACGGCCTCGGCGCCGGCGGCGACGGCGTCTTCACCCGCCACGCCCGCCGCTGCGCCCTCCCCACCCTCGACCACGGGTTCGCGCGCGCCGTGCGGGCCGGGTCGATCGCGGTGGTGCCGGCCGTCGAGGCGATCGCCGGCGAGGAGGTCGTGCTGCGCGGGGGCGGGTGCCTGCGGCCCGACGCGATCGTCGCGGCCACCGGCTACCGGCCGGCGCTCGCCCCGCTCGCCGGCCACCTGGGCGTGCTCGGGCCCGACGGGCTGCCGCTGCACCACGGCGGGGCCGTCCACCCGGCCGCCCCCGGCCTCCATTTCACCGGGTTCCGAAACCCCATCACGGGCGCGCTGCGGGAGCTGCGCTTCGAGGCCCGGGCGATCGCCGCCGCCCGCCGCGATGGGTGATTCAGCGATCGTCTGAGCGCAGGCCGCGGGCCGCGAGCACGGCGCCGGCCGCGCACAGCGCGACGAGCACGACGATGCCCGCCCGAAAGGCGCTCGCCGTCGCGTCGCGCTGGCCGGCGAGGGCGGCGCGGGCGGCGAAGACCCCCGCGTCCGGGTGGGGCGCCCGGTTCGCGAAGACAAGCGTGATGACGACGCCGACGAGGGGCGTCGCGATCAGCCCGCCGAGCCGGGACACCGTTGTGTTGACGCCGGCGGCGAGCCCGGCGAAACGGTCGGGCGCCGCCCGCAGCGCCGTCGAGGTGATCGGCGCCACGAGCATCGCCAGGCCGACCGACATGACGATCACGCCCGGGAGCGGAACGAGCGGGTTCGTGCTGCGGACGAGCGTCAGCAGCAGGAACCCGACGGCCATCACCACCGGCGCGAGCGTCAGGTAGCGGCGCGGCCCGTCGCGGTCGGCCAGGCGGCCGAAGCGGGGCGCGAGCAGGAACATCACGATGCTGATGGGCAGGAAGATCAGGGAGGCGCGCACCGGCGTGTAGCCCACGGCCGCGGACTGCAGGTAGAGGGCGAGGTAGAACGTCGAGCCGCCGAGCGCGGCGTAGACGAGCAGGGTGTAGACGTTCGCGACGGCGAACACCCGCTCGCGCAGGAGCTCGGTGGGCAGGAGCGGCATATCGGAGCGCCGTTCCACGCCGACCAGGAAGGCGAGCCCCAGGACGGCGACGACGAATGCGGGCCACACCTTCCCGAACCCCGCCTGCGCGCCCTCGATCAGCCCGAACGTGAGCGACCCGAAGGTGAGCGCGATGGCGGCCGCACCCGGCCACTGCACCGGCCGCACCTCCGCCGGCGGATGCTCCACCCCGCGGCCCGCGAACGCCGTGACGAGCGCGATCGCAGCGCCGGGCAGGTTGATGAAGAAGATCCAGCGCCAGGACGCGTACTCGACCAGGAGCCCCCCGAGCGGCGGGCCCGCCATCGTCCCGATGCCGCTCCACGCCGTCCACAGCCCGACCGCGCGGCCGCTGTCCTCGGCATAGGTCGCGCGCAGGAGCGCGAGGCTGTTGGTCGTGAGGAGCGCCCCGGCGACGCCCTGCAGCACGCGGGCGGCCACGAGCGTCCAGGTGTTCGGCGCGACCCCGGCCAGCGCGGACGCGATCGCGAACCCGGCCACGCCGGCGACGAACAGCGACCACCGCCCGTAGTGGTCGCCGAGCGCGCCGGACACGATGTAGAGCGACGCGACGGCGAGCGAGTAGGAGAGCATCACCCACTGCTGGGCCGAGAGGCCGGCGTTCAGGTCACGGCCGATCGTCGGCAGGGCGATGTTCACGACGGTGCCGTCGACGAACGTCATCGACGACCCGATGATGGTCGCGACCAGGATCCAGCCGCGGCGGTCCGGCGGCGCTTCGACAGCTGTGGGAGCGATCGTCACCTCGCGGATCGCCCGAGAGCCTACCCTGCGCCGTCCTCCTCGTCGCGCCCGGCGTCCTCCTCGTTGGCGTCGGGCGTCTCGTCGGGGGCGCCGTACTGCTCCTCGAGGCTGCCGGCGTCGCCGTGCCCCGGGTACTCCTCGCCCTGCGACCGCCGGTCGGGGTCGTGGCGGTCGGGTTCCGGATCGCTCGCGGACATGCGCGGTCGGTACCCGATCGCGCGTCGCCCAAACCGCCCTCCGGTCAGGAGGCGCGGCCCCAGGCGGCGGCCTGGTCACGGCGGCGGCGCAGCTCGGCCCGGTAGGCGGCCACGGCGCGGTCGAGGTAGGCGATGTCCGGGTCGATGCGCGCCCGCGCGACCGACGAGAGATGGTGCGACAGCCGCGCGACGGCGCGCGCCGGCGTGTCGACGCGGCCGACGACGTCCACCTCGGACGTCGCCGACAGGACGGAGGACAGGCGCACGGCCGTCTGCGCGACGGGCCACACCGACAGGTTCGGGACGTCGTCCGCCGACTGCATGTACGCGGCCCACGCGAACAGCCAGCCCTTGTTGTCGATCGAGATGCCGCCGATCAGCACGCGCAGCGGCGGCATGCCGTGCTCGGTCCGGCGCGCCGCCTCGAGCCGCATCGGAGGGCTCACGAAGAGGTGCGCGAGCTCGAGCTCGGGCGCCTCGTCGCCGGTGGGGAGGGGACGGTTGCTCACCTTCGTCTCATCGTAGGGACAAATGCGCGGGTTTCAAGCTGGGGCACGCCCCTTCTCTCAACCTCGACCTCACGGTGAGATCATGGGCTCGTGGGTTATGGCCCCGTACCGGCGGGGTAGCGGACTCCGCGACCTGTACGACCGATGAGGTGGATGGGTGAGCGACCTCGGCCCAAGCGGCAACGACCCGGACGCCGGCATGCAGCCGGACGTCGGCGCGGACCTGCAGCTGTGGACGACGCGCTGGGAGCAGATCGAGGAGGCCCGCACGGACGACGCGCCGGAGGCGCTCGCGGACGCGGCCGACCTGCTCGACGAGATGTTCTCCGAGCTCGACATCCCGACGCGGCCGACCGAGGCGCCCGAGACCGAGGACCTCGTCAAGGCCCGGGAGCAGATCCGCGACGTCCTCGACCGCCTGAGCCGGGAAGCGCCCGTCGATCGCGAGGAGGTCGACGACGCCTTCGACGAGGCCAGGCGCACGTTCGACCTGCTCGCCACCGGCCGCCACGCCGGCGGCCAGGACGCGGCGATCTAGGCCGGGAGCGGCGTCAACGACTAGACGGCGTAGCCCGGGCTCTCGCGGTCGAGACGGCGCTTGACCGCCTCGAACAGCTTGCCGGGGCCGGCCTCGTCGCGCTGGGTCAGCTCGGCGGTGTGGCGGACGATGTCGTCCGGCACGGCGATGAGCGGCCGTCCCGTCGATTGCGCCAGGATCTGCACCTGGCACGCCCGCTCGAGGAAGTAGAGCCGCGACCACGCCTCGGCTGGGTCGTTCCCGATCACGATCACGCCGTGGTTCTCGAGCATGACGACGCTCGTGTCGTCGCCGACGGCGGCGCCCATCCGGTCGCCCTCCTCCGCGGCACGGGCCAGGCCCCCGTACGCGCACGTCTCCACGCGCCCGTGGAATCCCATGGCGGCCTGGCTGAGCGTGGTGTCGAAGCCACCCTCCGTCGCCGAGACGGCCGTCGCGTACGGCATGTGGGTGTGGAAGACGCAGCGCGCGGTCGGACGGGCGCGGTGGACTCCCCGGTGGATCATGAACGCCGTGATCTCCCACTCGCCGTCGCCGTCCACGACGGCGCCCTCACCGTCGACGGCGATCAGATCCGACGCGCGAAGCTCGGACCAGTCCGGTCCGTACGGGTTCAGGAGAAACAGGTCGTCCCGGCCCGGAACGGCGTAGCTGAAGTGGTTGTCGATGCCCTCGTTGTAGCCGTAGACGGCGGCGGCCCGAAGCGCCGCGGCGAGGTCGACGCGAGCCTGCCGGAGCACATCGACCTGGGTGTGGTCGGCGATGGTCATGGCGGCGACTGTAGCGCCGCCGCAACGCAGAACCGCTCACCACGCAAGCCGCCGCAACCTCGCGTCGTCAGGTTCGCCGGTTGATCTCGAGGAGGAGGGTGCGCAGCTGGGCGAAGCGCCGGGGGCCGAGGTGTTGCGCCCATTCGGCCTCGAGGTCGCTGACCGCGCTTCGGATTGCGTGGATCGCGGCCTCGCCGCGCTTCGTGAGGGCGACGCGTTTGGAGCGCAGGTCGTCGGGGTCGGCCTGCCGTTTGAGGTAGTGGAGGCGTTCGAGCTGCCCGAGCAGATAGTTGAGGGCCTGCTTGCTGATCCCGAGCCGACCGGCCAGCTCGGACGGCCGTGCGCCTTGCGGCCCGGGATGCTGAAAGACATGGAGGTGGGCCGCGTCGAGGTCCGTGAAGCCCTGCTCGTGCAGCCGCTCGAGCATGCGTCGCTGCACCGTCTCCCAGGGCATGCGCAAGAGCGCGCCGATCAGCGGCGGCCCGAACGGCTCGTCGGAGGGCGTTTCCGTAAAGACATTTGACGAAATGGGGTCGGTCATAATATCGTCAAATCACTTTACCACCTGGACGAGAGGAAGGCATCATGACGACGAGCACACGCGAAGAGATCAGGGTCGGAGCGATGGCGATCCGGTTCCTGGTCGAGGGTGAGCAGTCCGGCGGATCGGTCTCGGTGTTCGAGTTCGACGTCCCGGGCGCGCTGGAGCGTCGCAGCTGCCCACACCCACGACGGCTACGAAGAGATGATCTACGGACTCGAGGGCGTGCTGACCTGGACGGTCGAAGGCGCGCCCACCGACGTCGGCCCCGGCCAGGTGCTGTGCATCCCCCGCGGCGCGGTGCACCAGTTCGACAACCCCTACGACGCCGACGCCAAGGCGCTTGCGATCGTCACCCCCGGCATCCTCGGCCCCGACTACTTCCGCGAGGTCGCGGCCATCCTCGACGCCGCCGCCGGCGGCCCGCCTGATTTCGCCGCGCTGGGCGAGGTCATGCGCCGACACGGACTCACCTGCGCTGAATGACGCTGCGCCGCGCGCTCGTGCTCGGTTGACGGGCTCCGTCCCCGGGGCGCTCTCGGCTCTCCGGGGACGCGCGCTGCCGCCCCGCTCTAGTCGTCGTCGGGCATCGGCCGGGACGCGCGTCGCTCGCCGCGGGCGGGGGGCCGGCCGCCCATGCCGTCCGCCTCGGGCGCCTTACCGGACACGACATCCGGCGTGTCGGAGTCGGGCCGGTTCAGGGACTCGTGGGGATCGCGCTCGCCGGGCTCGTGCGGCCCGTGCTGCTCGCCCTCGGACACCGGAAAGCGGGTCTCGCCCTCGTTCGGATCGTGGTGGCGCTCGTGCCTCTCTCGTTCGGCCATGCCCACGGCCTACCCGACGGTATCGGGCTCCAAACCCGGCGGTCGGCGACCGGCGTGGCCGTGATCCGTGACGCTACCGAAGGAGGCGGTCCGGGTCCACGAGCCCC
>JAICJC010000046.1 GCA_025928655.1 Thermoleophilia bacterium
CTCGCGCGGCTGCGCGCCCGGCACGAGGTGGTCGAGGTGACGCTCGGTGTCGGCCTCGACACGTTCCGGCCGGTGACCGAGGACGACCTGGACGATCACCCCATGCACAGCGAGTCCTACGCCGTCACGGAGGCCGCCGCCGACGCGATCGACGCCGCGCGGAGCGCCAATCGGCGCATCGTCGCCGTCGGCACCACGACCGTGCGCGTGCTGGAGACGGTGTGGGGCGGGGCGGGGCGGGGCCCGCTCGAGGGCCGCACGCGGCTCCTGATCGAGCCGGGGCACCGCTTCCGGGCCGTCGGCGCCCTCGTCACGAACTTCCACCTGCCCCGGTCGACGCTGCTCGCGCTCGTGATGGCGTTCGCGGGGACGGACGAGATGCGCGCCCTCTACCGCACCGCCGTCGCGGAGAAGTACCGCTTCTACAGCTTCGGCGATGCGATGCTGCTCCTGTGAGCTCGCCCTTCCGCATCACGGCCACCGACGGCGGCGCCCGCGCCGGCGTGCTCGAGACCGCCCACGGCCCGGTCGAGACGCCCGTGTTCATGCCCGTGGGCACGAAGGCGAGCGTGAAGGCGATGCTGCCGTCCGAGCTGCGCGACCTGGGCGCCCGGATCGTGCTCGCAAACGCCTACCACCTGTACTTCCGCCCCGGGGCCGAGCTGATCCACGAGTTGGGCGGCGTGGCCCGCTTCAGCGGCTGGGACGGCCCGGTGCTGACCGACTCGGGCGGCTTCCAGGTGTTCTCGCTCCTGCACACCGCCACCCGTATCGACGACGAGGGCGTGCGCTTCCGCTCGGTCTACGACGGCTCCCGTCACCACTTCACGCCCGAGGTGGCCATGCGCGTCCAGCGGCTCCTGCGCTCGGACATCGCGATGGCGTTCGACGAGTGCCCACCCGCCGGGGTCGACCGCGCCCGGGTCGAGGCCGCCGTCCGCCGCACCGGCCTCTGGGCCGCCCGCAGCCGCGCCCAGCCGCGGGCCGAGGGCCAGCTCGGCTTCGGCATCGTCCAGGGCGGCATCGACCTCGACCTGCGCCGCCGCAGCGCGGAGGAGATCGTGGGCGTCGGCTTCGACGGCTACGCCGTCGGCGGCCTCTCGGTGGGCGAGGAGCGCGAGCCGATGCTCGAGACGCTCGAGGCGACAACCGAGCTCCTGCCCGCCGACCGCGCCCGCTACCTGATGGGCGTCGGCGACCCGGAGGGCCTGATCGAGGGCATTGCCCGCGGGGTCGACATGTTCGACTGCGTGCTCCCGACCCGGCTCGGCCGCACCGGCTCCGCGCTCGTCCCCGGCGGGCGGATCAACCTGCGCAACGCCGCGTACGCGACCGACGGGCGCCCGCTGGTCGACGGGTGCGCCTGCCCCGCCTGCACCGGGTTCTCGCGCGCCTACATCCGCCACCTGATCACGCAGTCGGAGATCTCGGGCCTGCGCCTGCTGACGGTGCACAACCTGCACCACCTGCTCGATCTGGCGGCCCGCGCCCGGGCCGCGATCGCCGCCGGCCGGTTCGCGGATCTGCGCGCCGAGGTGGCGGGATCGGCCGAATCAAAGCACCATGAGTCGGTGGCCAAAGCATCTAGACTTCCGGACTCGTGAGCGAGAAGCGCCGCAACCTGGGCATCCTGGCGGTGGTGATTGCGCTGATGGCGGCCGCGCTGACAACGGTCGCCGTGCGCGGATTCACCCTCGGCCTCGACCTGCGCGGAGGCCTCGAGGTGGTGCTGAAGGCGCGCCCGATCCACGGCAACTCGATCTCGTCGTCGACGCTGTCGCAGGCCGCCAACGTCATGCGCAAGCGCATCGACCCGCGCGGCATCCTGCAGCCGGAAATCCGCACCTCGACGGCGGACAACACGATCGACATCTCGATCCCGGGCGTCAAGGATCCGAACGCGGTCGCGAACCTGCTCGTCGCCGGCCAGCTGCAGTCCTTCGATCTCTACGGCACGCTCGCGCCCGTCTCACAGGTGTCGACATACCAGGCCAAGCCGCAGTCCCTCTACGCGATGCTGACGGCCGCGAAGCCCGAGGTGAAACCCGGCTCGACTCCGGCCGGGTGGGCGCTCTTCAACGCGAAGACCCACGACCTCGTCTCCCGCGGCGGTCTCCGCTCGCGAATCGAGCCGCAGAAGGCGCAGGTGCTGAACGACATCCACCTGCGCACCGAGCCGAAGGGCACCGTCTGGCGGGCCGTCCCCGCGGGTGACGCGGCGGTCAGCTGCGAGGTCACGAACGGCTGCCCCGACGTCACCGCGAACACCCCGGCGGTGGTCTGGTACCTGTTCCACCTGCCGACGAACGACCAGGACATCGTCACCGGCAACGAGATCTCGAGCGCGCAGGCGACGACCGACCAGAACGGCCAGCCGATCGTCTCGCTCCAGTACAAGAACGGCGGCGGCTCCGACTTCCACAACATCACCGCCACGATCGCTCAGGCAGGCCTCTCGGCGGGCCGCGCCCTGCCGAATGCGATCGTGGTCGACAACCAGCTCGTCGCCGCCCCGACGATCGACCCGCACCAGTTCCCGGACGGCATCGACGCCGATAACCCGACCAGCCCGGGCAGCGAGATCACCGGCCTGACGACGTCGGACGCGAGCCGGATCGCACTCGAGATCCAGTCGGGCACGCTGCCGGTGAAGTTCTCGCCGTACTCGCAGCAGCTGGTCTCGGCATCGCTGGGCAAGGACTCGCTCCGAAACGGCGTCATCGCCGGCATCGCGGGCCTCGCGTTCGTGATGATCTTCCTGCTCGTCTTCTACGGCTTCCTGGGCCTGATCGCCGATGTCGCGCTCGTCATCTACGGCGTGCTCCTGGCGGGGATCGTGGCCGCGTTACCGGTGACGATGACCCTGCCGGGGATCGCCGGCACGATCCTGACGATCGGCGTCGCCGCCGACGCGAACATCGTCATCTTCGAGCGCGTGAAGGAGGAGGTGCGCGCCGGCAAATCGATGCGGGCGGCGATCGCCACCGGCTACCGGCGCGGCTTCCACACGATCATCGACGCGAACGTCGTCACGCTGATCGCCGCCGGCGTGCTCTACGCCGCCGCGACGTCGAGCGTCAAGGGCTTCGCGCTCATGCTGCTGATCGGCGTCATCACGTCGATCTTCACGGCCGTCGTCTTCACGCGGGCGATGCTGGGCGTGCTGAGCGGATTCGAGTTCATGACGAGCCGGTGGGTGCTCGGCTCGATCGGCACCGGCGACCGCTGGAAGCGGATCGACTTCATCGGCCGCAAGCGGTTCTGGTTCTCGATCTCGGCAGTGATCCTCATCATCGGCGCCGTCAGCCTGGGTGTGAAGGGACTCAACCGCGGGATCGACTTCACCGGCGGCAGCAAGCTCACGTTCGTGACGCCGAAGCCGGAGTCGGTCGGCACGGCCACGAACATCGTCACGAGCGCCGGCATCAAGGCGCCGCAGGTGCAGGGCGTGACCTCGACCCGCAGCGGCCAGTCCGGCTCCTACACCCAGTTCCAGGTCGAATCGCACTTCCTCTCGCACGCGACCCAGGAGAAGCTCCTGACGCAGCTGCGGTCGCGCTTCGGCGAGTCGACCCGGATCACCGACTCCGCGGACGTGAGCTCGTCCTTCGGCCAGTCCGTGCTCGACTCGGCCTACCTGGCGGTGCTGTTCTCGCTGATCATCATCTTCATCTACGTGTCGTTCCGGTTCGAGTGGAAGTACGCGCTCCCGGTGATGATCGCCCTCGGCCACGACATCCTGCTCACAATCGGGATCTACTCGCTGGCCGGGAGGGTGGTCACGGCCGACACGGTGGCCGCCGTCCTGACCGTGCTCGGCTACTCCATGTACGACACCGTGATCGTGTTCGACCGCGTGCGCGAGAACGTGCCGATCCTGCGCCGCTTCACCGCCTCGCGGGTGGTGAACGAGTCGCTGGCGGAGACGATCACCCGCTCGCTGAACACCTCCCTGGTGACCCTGATCCCGGTCGCGCTGCTGTTCGTCTTCGGGTCGGGCTCGCTGAAAGACTTCGCCTTCGCCCTGATCGTCGGCATCGTCTCCGGTGCCTACTCGTCGATCTTCATCGCGGCGCCGCTGCTGGCGGTGTTCCTGGAGCGCGAGCCGGGCTTCGTCAAGCGCCGCCACGACCTCGAGCGCTCGGGCGAGATCGAGATGCCTCACCGCCGCGCGCCGGAGCCCGTGCCGGTGCCGGCCGCCGGCCCCGCCGAGAACGGGGACGGGGACGGCTCCACGCCGGCGCCGCCCACGCCGGGCGCGCCCGCACCCTCCTCGTCGCGCCGCCGCCGCAGGCGCTCGCACGGCCGCGCCCGCTAGACCGGCGCTCCGGCGCGCTTGGCGTTAGGGCGGGCGGGTGAGCCAGCGGCGTTCGGCGTGCCAGCGCTGCAGGGTGCGGCGGCTGGGGGTGTGGGCGGTGCAGGCGGGGCAGGCATGGCGGTCGTGGCGGGTTGTCGGGTCGAGGGGCGGCGCGCCGGCCGCGTAGTGCGCTTCCAGGCGGCGGCGCAGCTCCGGCCAGGCGTAGCTCCCCGGCCTTGAGCGTGGTGGATGGGCCCGGAGCTGGTTGAGATGGGCATCCAGGGCACGATGGCGAGCCTGGGTCAGACACCCGTTCGCCTGCCACACCCCCATCAGGGTGCGCACGAAGTCCCGGCCGCCGCGTTTCGTCTGGAAGGCGCGGCTCGCATGGCCGGGGCACAGCCACACCGTGACGCGATAGCCCAGGCGCACCTCTTCGGTGCGTCCTTTGGTGCGGTCGACGCAGATCGCGCACACCGGCCGCTTCAACGGCAGGTTGCGAGCCTTGTAGAGGGTGGGCAGCGGCGCATCCATCACACCGACGAGTGTGACCGCCGCGATGTCACACGTGGGTGACGAGGTGTGGCAGAAGCGTCCGGATTCTGCAAATGACACATGCAAACGGCGCCGAGTGCCGCTTCACCCGCCAGGTCTCTCGCAGATGCGGCCGACCGCTCCGACACGGGCGAGCACGCCCACAACTCGCCGGCTCGCCGCCGCTAGCCCCCGACGGCGTCGGCGGCCGTGATCAGGCGGCCGCCCCGATCGGCCACCCAGGCCAGGACGTCCGCGTACACGCCGTCCCAGCCGCGTGCGTACTCGCGGCTGAAGCGGTCGGTGTGCCACAGGATCGCCACCGTGCCGCCGATCGCGGCCACATGCTCGAGCAGACGCAGCGTCCGTTCCAGGCCCGCCCGGGGCGTCAGGCCGAGGTAGCGCGGCTCGGCGAGGGTCGCGTCCATGACGGCCAGCGGCAACTCGACGAGGTCGAGCGGCCGCCGTTCGACGAGATGGAACGGCCGGAACGGGAACGAGAATCCGGCCCGCAGGCCGATCGCATCGCCGTAGCCCTGGCTGGAGTCGTAGGCGAAGCCGAGCCGCTCGAGCTCGGGCAGCGTCGCGTGCGTGTCGTGGCGCAGGTAGTGGAAGCGGATCCCGGGGACGCGGGCGCCCGTGAGCGCCTCCAGCCGCTCCCGCTCGGCGGCCAGCAGCTCCGGGCGCTCGCAGGTGAGGTAGCTCGGGTGCAGGCCGATCTCGTCTCCCTGAGCCGCGATGTCGGCGACGATCGCCGGCCGCAGCCGGTCGTAGGCGGCCGGGTCGGGGCCGTCGGCGGGGTGGTTGTGCCCGGCCATCACGAAGTAGGTCGAGCGCCCGCCGTGCTCGCGCTCGATGGCGGCGATGCGCTCGTACGACCAGTTCGGGTCGGTGCCGGCCAGGCGCCGGACGGGCGCCGCGGCCAGGCCCACGGCCTCGGCGGCGGCGTCACCGAAGCGCCGGTCCACGGCAGCCGCCTTCGCCCGCGCGGCCGCCCCGAGCAGCGCCCGCGGCCGGCTCCAGCGCCAGGGGATGTCGACGTCGTGCGTGAGCGCGACCGTGAACGGCGGCGAGCCACGGTCGCCCACATGCTCGCGGAAGCGGCGCAGGAGGGCGTCGACCGCCGGCCGCTCGGGGTCGGCCAGGGCCGCCCGGGCGGGGAAGCGGCCGTGCTCGTCGCGGGCGCCGCCGCGCTCCTCGTAGCGGGAGAGATGCCAGAACGCGCTCGCGACCAGGTCGCGCGGGCCGTCGCCGAAGTCGAGCATTCCGTCGTCCCGCAGCGCCGGCGTGAACGCCGCGCGCGCGGCGAAGAGCTCCCACGCCCGCTCCGAGACGTCGAGCCCGTTGGCACCGCCGTAACGCACTGCCTCCGCGGAGGGCGCCGCGCAGGCGCCGAGGAGCGTCTCGAGCGTCCAGCGGGCCTCGGCCGCGAACCCCTCCGGGACGTCGAGATCGAGCCGCGGCCGGGTCACTCGTAGCCGAGGTCGCGCAGCCGCTCGAGGATCCCCGCCTCCTCGTCGGCGCTGTAGACGCCCTCGTCGGTCGCGTCCGAGCCCCGGGCGGCGACCCGCACCGCGTCGCCCTCGCCGGCCAGGATGGCGTCGATGGGGGCGCCGTCGAGCCCCTCCGCCTCGATGCCGTGCAGGCGCAGGATGGTGGCCGCCATCTGCACGATCCCGGTGCCCTCGGGCACGGCTCCGGGACGGATGCCCGGCCCGCGCGCGCCCAGGATGCCGTCGATGCCGTGGTACCCCGAGTAGCCGTACCCGTGCTCGGGGTCGAGCCGGTCGTGCACCTCGATGGCCGCCGTCCCCTTGCGGCGGAACGCCTCGACGTGGACGCGCTCGTCGATCGAGAGCACGATCAGCTCGGGGGCGCGGTCGAGGTGGGGGCCGTGGTAGATGTCGGGCTTGCGCAGCACCCGCAGCAGCTGCTCGCCCGTCTCGGGGTGCCGCTCCGCCTCGAGCTCGGTCGCGATCCGCTCGGCCAGGGCCGGGTCGGCGGCGGCCCCGCTCGACTCGCCCAGGTACAGCTGGCCGCCGGTCGCGAACGCGTAGGCGCGGGTGCGGGGGAAGTCAATGTCGGCGAAGGCGCGCTCGGCGGCCGTCCGGGGGACGATCGGGAGCGCGTCGGCGACGCGGGTGTAGAGGCCCGAGGTGCGGGCCAGGCGCTGGTCGACGAGGGCCAGGTTCCGCAGCCGGGTGCCGCGCAGCCGCTGCAGCGAGCGCGATCGGTAGCGCAGGTAGCCGTGCTCCTCGAGCCACCGGTTGAGGTGGAAGGCCCAGTACATCGGCTTCATGCCGTGATCGGACATGACGAGCACCGTCGGCTCCTCGCCGAACCGGGCCCGGGCGGCCTCGATCAGGCGGCCGCAGGCGGCGTCGACCGCCTCGTACACCCGGACGAGCTCGTCGCCCGCGGCGGCCGGATCGTGCGCTGGGTGGTTCGGATCGAGGCGGGCGTAGCCGAGGTGGCCGGCGAAGTCGGTGCTCATGAAGTCGACGACCAGCAGGCCCAGGTCGGGCTCGAGCTCGAAGCACTGCTCGCACACGGACTCGATCTGGCCGACGTGCTCGATCAGCAGGCGGGCGTAGCGGTCGAAGTCCTCCCACCAGCGCTCCTTCATCGGGTGGTGGGCGGTGACCAGCCCGGGGTGGCGGGCGCGGATCGCCGCCGCGGCCGGCTCCGGCACGATCTGCGGCTCGGGCGGCCCCCCGTATCCGGACACGATGATCCCGTCGATCTCCTCCGCCGGGTAGGTGAACGGCACCGTGACGAAGGCGGAGCGCACGCCCGCGGCGCCGAGCGTCCGCCACAGCGGGACGCCGGAGCGGCTGCGGGCGCTCTCGAGCCGCGACTGGCCCCGGTTCGCGTTCGTCGAGAAGTTGAAGATGCCGTGGCGGGCCGGGTTCAGGCCGGTCAGGAACGTCGACCAGGCCGTCGGCGTCACGGCGGGGAAGGTCGAGCGCAGCGGCCCGTAGCCGCCGTCGCGCACGATGCCGGCCAGCGTCGGCAGGCGGCCCTGCTCGAGCAGCTCGTTGACGAGGCCGTAATCGGCGCCGTCCATGCCGAGGCAGAGCACCCTCACCGGCGTGCCAGCATGTCCCGGTAGAGGTCGACCAGCGCCGGCCCCGGCGGCGGCAGCCGCTTCCTCGTCACGCGGATATTGCGCTCGCCGTAGCGGGCCCGCAGGTCGGGGTCGCGCACGAGCTTCAGCAGGGCGGCCGTGACGGCGTCCTCGTCGCGGCAGCCGACCACCTCGCCGCCCTCGCCGGGCGTGATCCACTCGTCGATCGTGATCGCGTCGCCCATCACCATGGGCAGGCCGGACGCCATCGACTCGATCATCGATGCAGGGGTGGCGTCGGTCGAGGCGATCGAGACGCCGATGTCGGACGACGCGCACAGCTCCGGCAGCTCGTCCGGGGCCGCGAAGATCTGGGCCACCCGGTCGCGCAGCTCGAGCTCGTCGAGCACCGCCTCGATCTGGTCGCGGATCCAGCCGCCCCGGGCGGCCATGACCAGGCGCACGCGCGGCTCCTCCCGGGAGACGCGGTGGAACGCGCGCAGGAGCACGTCCAGGTTCGTGTTGGGCCGGTAGTTGCGCAGGGAGAGGATGACGAGGGAGTCGTCCGGCCAGCCGAAGCGGGCTGCGAGGCCGGGCTTGCGGTGCTCGGGGCCGAACGGCCGCAGGTCGACGTACCAGACGATCCGGTGGACGCGATCGGGGTCGGCCCCCAGGCGCACGGTCTCGTCGGCGTTCCCGATCGAGCTCACCACGTAGTCGTCGCCCGCGGCCACGGCCGCCCGCACGCGCTTGCGCCCGCGGGCGCGCTCGCGGCCGTAGGTGAAGATGTCCGTGTTCCACGGGCTCATGACGAGCGGGTGCACGCCCGCCTCGGCCGCCCACCAGCCGTAGGGCAGCAGGTAGTGGGCGTGCACGACGTCGACGTCGAGGCGGCGGGCCAGGTTGCGGATCGCCGGCGCGAACCGGACCTTCCGCAGACCCTTCACGCGCGTCGCCAGCTCGAGCTCCTGGATCCGGTGGGCGGTGATGCCCTCGAGCTCGCCGGGCCGGTCGGTGAACGAGTCCGAGACGACGTGCACGTCGTGGCCGAGCTCTGCCACCCGCCACGCCCAGCGCAGGAAGATGATCGAACGGCCGTTGCCGACGCCGAGGAGGCGCAGCGGGCGATCGCCGTTGCCGCTAGCCATGCCGCTCCACCTGCCGTGTCAGGCGCGCGATCGCCGTGCCGGCGGCCGCCCTGCCACGGGCGGCGCGGACACCGCCCCGGGCCACCCGCGCGAGCTGGACGAGCCCCGGCCGAGGGTCGTCGCGGGCGAGCAGCGCGTCGGTGTACGGCAGCCGCTGGACGGCGTGGCGGGTGCCGGACATGAACGTGATCGCCCACCGCCGGCCCTCGTTCGTCATACGAGCGGGCGCCGGCGGGCGGCCGACCAGGTCGAGGTAGGCGATGTGGGTCAGGTCGACCCCGCACGCGGCGGCGAGGCCGTGCCACTGCCACAGCCGCGGGTTGACCTCGATCAGCTTGTACTCGCCCGTGCGCGGGTCGCGCTTGAACTCGACCTGGGAGATGCCGTGGAACCGCAGCGCGCGCAGGAGCGCGAGGCCGTGCTCGGCCACCTCCGGCACCCAGACCGCCTCGGCCACGCGGCAGACCCCCATGTGCCGGCGGGTCTGGCGCAGCTTGCGGCCGGTGAAGACCCCGAGCGCCTCACCCCCGGCGGTGAGGTAGCTCCCGAGCGTGTAGAGCTCGTCGTCGCCGCCGGGCAGGTACTCCTGCACCATCGGCGCGAACGCCTCGGCCTGGGCGTACGCGGTCTCGACCTCGGCGCCGGACTGGCACCGGAACGCCTGGCGGTTGTAGAGGCGCTTGAACCCGACCGGGTCGGAGGGCTTCACGAGCACCGGGTAGCCGAGCTCCTCCGCGGCCGCCCGCGCCTCGGCGCCCGAGCGGGGGTGGCGCGTCCCCGGCACCGGCACCCCCGCCGCGGCGGCCACGTCGAGCTGGTGGCGCTTCGACTGGATCGCCGCGAGCACGTCCCACTCCGGCGTGCACGGCCGGAAGGCCGGCCCGATGTCGGCGTGCCGGCGCGCCAGGACGTTCACGTGCTCGTCGTGGGTGGCGAAGGCGGGCACCGGGCCCGCGAGCGTCTCGCCGAGGCGGGCGAGCGCCGCCACGAAGCCGTCCTCGTCGGCGACGGGGTCGGGCGCGATCACCGGGGTCGCGTAGCGCGACCGGAACCCGAGCGCCGACGGGCGGTGGTCGACCGCCAGCGCCCGCACGCCCTGACGGCCCAGCGAGCGGATCGCGGCGAGGCCGTTGACCCAGGCAACATCGGCGACGACTGCACTCGGCGGCGGGGACGGAGCTGCAGGCATAATTGTGGCGATCCTAGTGGATCGTCAGGCGACGTTTGCCGGGTTCCGGCGGCTGCAACCCGTCGCATCGCGGTGTCCTCGGTCGGCCCGATATTCCCGATATCGGGCCTCCCTGCGTCCTTGCGCTGCTCGGGTTTCGCTCGCCGTCGACGACACCAACAACGTCACCTGACGACCCACTAGCCGGAAGCGCCCCGCAGCCGAGGAACCCTGGAGCTCCCGTGACGGCCTTCGCCGCCCTCCCGCCACCCGACCCGGTAGTGTGCCCGCGATGAGCATCAGGCGCAGGATCGGGGCGCCGGTCACGTGGATGCTCGGCCCCACCTTCACGACCCAGTACCTGCCGGCCTGGCGAGCCCGTCGCCGCCGCACCCCGTACCGCCCCGAGCAGGCGTGGAGCGCGCGCTACGCGCAGGTGCTGCGCGACTCGGGCCTCGACGACATGGCCACGATCCAGCGCGGCGCCAACCCGCGGCTCGTGCGCTACCACTACAACGCCGTCGAGAACGCGCTTCTCGAGCACGTGCTCCGGCATCCGCTGCCGGACGCTCCCTCCGTGCTCGACATCGGCAGCGGCGCCGGTCACTGGGTCGACTTCTACCGGGCGGCGCTGGGCGCGGCGGACGTGGTCGGGGTCGAGATCTCCGCGCCCGTCGTCGAGGCGCTGCAGGACAGATACGGCGATGCCGCCGACGTCACCGTCCTGGAAGCCGACATCACCGCGCCCGACGCCGCCTTCCACCGCCGCTTCGACGTCGTCAACGCGGTCGACGTGCTCTTCCACGTCGTCGACGAGGAGCGGTGGCTGCGGGCGCTCGCGACCATCGCCCGTCACCTCTCGCCCCAGGGCCGCCTGATCGTCACCGAGTGCGTCGGGCTGGTCAGCCACGACGCCGGCTTCCGGCGCCCGGATGCGGACCGCGGTGACGAGGGCGGCGCCGGGCGCAGCCCTCACGTCGTGACCAAGCGCGTGCGGTCGCTGCGGCACTGGCGCCAGGGGGCGCAGGCAGCAGGCCTGGAGCTGGCCGACACCGTGCGCCTGCGCAAGCGGCGATCCTTCTCGACGCCGGCCAACCGGCTGATGGTGTTCCGGCCGAGGCCGCGCGGGTGAACGCCGCCGGGCGGTTCGACGAGCTGAACGCGGTCCGCCGCGGCGCCTACGCCAAGGATGCCTCGGCGGAGCGGTTCATGGAGGAGCTGAACGCCTACCTCGAGCCACGCGAGCGGTCGCTCTACCGCGACCTCGACGTCGAGCATCCGCTCGTGTTCGTCATGGGCCTGCCCCGATCCGGCACCACGCTGCTCACCCAGCTGCTCGCGTACTGCCTCGATGCCGGGTACATGAACAACGTCTCGGCCCGCTTCTGGCTGGCGCCGGTGCACGGCGTGCGGCTGGCGCGGCAGCTGCTGGGCGAGCACCCGCCGGTGTCGTTCGAGTCCGACCACGCCCGCACCGGATCGCTCGGCGACATCCACGAGTTCGGCTACTTCTGGCGGCGCTGGCTGAACAAGCACACGTTCGACGACGTGGTGCATGCCGCCGAGCGGGAGGACGCGATCGACTGGGCCGGCCTGCGCCGCACGCTGGCGAACATCCAGCACGAGTTCGGCCGGGCGCTGGTGGCCAAGAACATGCTCGGCGCCTACCACATCCCGCGCATGCGGCGAGAGCTGGGGCCCGTCATCTACGTGCTGATCGAGCGCGATCCCCTCGACGTCGCCATCTCGATCCTGGACGCCCGGCGCAGGTACTACGACGACCCCGACCGCTGGTGGAGCTACGTGCCGGTCGAGTACCCGGCGCTGGAGCGCCTCGACCACCGCCGCCAGATCGCGGGGCAGATCCACTTCCTGCGCGCGCACTTCGCCCGCGAGCTGGCGCAGGTCGATCCCTCGTGCGTCGTCGCCATCGGCTATCCCGAGCTGTGCGAGCGGCCGGCGTCGGTGCTCGAGCTCGTGCGCGACCGGGCACGGGGGCTCGGTCACGACATCCCGCTGCGCGAGGCGCCGCCGGACAGCTTCCCGGTGCGCACACGGCAGGGCCGCGAGCAGGACAAGCAGGGGTTCGCCGAGCTGCTGGCGGCGTTCGCGGCGGAGGATCGGTGACGACGCTCGCCATCCACCAGCCCAATTACGTCCCCTGGCCCGGGTACTTCCACAAGATGGCGGCCTGTGACGTGTTCGTGTACCTGGACGCCGTCCAGTACCCCCGGGGGCGCAGCTTCGCCGCGCGCAACCGCATCAAGACCCCGAACGGCCCCGCCTACCTGACCGTGCCGGTCTCGGTGCCGAAGGGGCACGACGGGCGCGTGTCCTACCTCGAGGTCGGCTTCGCCGACGACGGCTGGCGCGCGAAGCACCTGCGCACCGTGGAGCAGTGTTACGCCCGGGCGCCGCACTTCGACGCGATCCTCCCGCTCTACCGCGACGCGCTCGGCCGCGGCGACTCGCCCGTCGAGGTCAACATCGCGCTGATCGAGGCGGTTGCCGCCTACCTGGGCATCGCCAGCCGCCGCGTGCGGCTGTCCGAGACCCTCCCGGAGTTCGGCGCCAAGACGCAGCTGATCGTCGAGCTGTGTCAGGCGCTCGGCGCGACGCGCTACCTCTCCGGCACCGGCGGGGGCGCCGACTACAACGACGAGCAGCTGCTCGGCGAACACGGCATCGAGCTGCGCTACGACAGTTTCGACCCGCCCACGTACCCACAGCTCTGGGGCGACTTCGAGCCGCGGCTGTCGGTGCTCGATCTGCTGTTCAACTGCGGGCCGGACAGCCGCGAGCTAACCACCCGATAGCATCCGCCGTCGTGAAACGTCCCCGGCGGCTGATGATCGTGGGGCTCGACTGCGTCGCGCCCGAGATCGTGTTCGACGACATGCGAGCCGAGCTGCCGGTGCTCTCCGGCCTGATGGAGCGGGGGGCGTGGGGCAAGCTCGAGTCCTGCGACCCGCCGATCACCGTGCCGGCGTGGTCGTGCATGATGTCCTCGAAGGATCCGGGCACGCTCGGCTTCTACGGCTTCCGCAACCGCAAGGACCACTCCTACGACGGGATGACCTTCGCCACGTCCGAGAAGGTGCGCGACGACCGCCTGTGGGACATCCTGTCGCGCGCGGGCAAGCACGTCGTCGCCCTCGGCGTCCCGCAGACCTTCCCGCCGCGGCAGGTGAACGGCGAGATGGTGAGCTGCTTCCTCACGCCGTCGACCGACAGCCGCTACACGTACCCGGAGGCGCTCAAGGAGGAGATCCGCGAGGTCGTCGGGGACTACATGGTCGACGTGCCGAACTACCGCACGGACGAGCGCGAGCGGGTGGTGCGCGACATCCACACGATGACGGAGCGGCGCTTCGCCCTCGCCCGCCATCTGCGCGACACCCGGCCGTGGGACTTCTTCATGCTGGTCGAGATGGGCCCCGACCGCCTGCACCACGCGCTGTGGCGGTTCTACGACCCGAACCACCCCGACTACGAGCCGGGCACACCGCTCGAGGCCGCCTTCCGCGACTACTACCGCTACCTCGACTCCGAGGTGGGCTCGCTGATCGAGGGCCTCGGCGACGACACGGCGCTCATGGTCGTCTCCGACCACGGCGCCCAGGCGATGTACGGCGGCATCCAGATCAACGAGTGGCTGATGCGCGAGGGCTACCTGACGCTCGTCGACCCGCCGACCGAGCAGACGCCGATCGGGCGCTGCACCATCGACTGGCCGCGGACGCGGGTCTGGGCCGACGGCGGCTACTACTCGCGGATCTTCCTGAACGTGCGCGGCCGCGAGCCGGAGGGCGTGGTCGATCCGGCCGACTACGAGCCGCTCCGGGACGAGCTGATCGAGAAGCTCGAGGCGCTCGGCGACGAGGGGGGCAGCTCGATCGGGACGCGGGTGTTCCGGCCCGAGGATCTGTACCACCAGGTGAACAACGTCGCGCCCGACCTGATCGCCTACTTCGGCAACCTGGGCTGGCGCTCGATCGGCTCGGTCGGCGACGGCCGCGTGCACGTGCGCGAGAACGACACCGGCCCGGACGACGCGAACCACGCCAAGTTCGGGATCTCGATCTTCGCCGGGCCGGGCATGCCGGCCGCGGTGCCGCCGGACGCGCACCTGTTCGACATCGCGCCGACGGTGCTGACGGCGCTCGGCGTCCCGGTGCCCGCCGACATGCAGGGCCGGAGCCTGGCCTAGGGGCAGGTGAGAACGAGCGGCCGTGGCAGGGGGAAGGTGCTCGTCCGGTGGATGGCACCCAGAACCGTGTAGCGGACGACCAGATCGCGGACCGCGGACACAGACGCCCCGGAGTCACACGCCCGTGCAAGGAGCGTGATACGGACGGGCGTATCGTCGCCGTAGCGCAGCGCCCCGTCGCCCGCATGAGCGCCGAGCACCCGGATCCCGGGGCCGGTCGACTCGGCCAAGACGCTGTTCACGTGGATCGGCACGGGGCCAACGGTGGTGATGCCGAAGCGGTAGACGAGCGTCCGTGCACGTCCGTTTCGGATCAACGCGCTCGCGGGCCAGGACCGCCGGACCTCCAGCCCCGTCGTCCCGCCTCCCAGGGCGCGGATCGTCGGCGGGGGCCCGGTGGCGGCGGCGAGATGCGGCCCGCTCCCGATGAGCGCCGCGCCTGCAACCAGCCCACTCGCGACCACGCTGCCGGCGGCCGCTCGCCACGCCATCGGCAGGACTCGCTGCACCCCAGAGCGGCGCCGGGCCCTCCATGCGAGGAAGGCGACGCCCACGAGCACCGAGGGGAGCCACCCAAGCGGATGCTGGATACCCGTCACGAGCCACAGGCTCGGACAGATCGGGATCGAGACCATCGCGGCGGAGAGCGTGAGACCTGCGCCGGCGAGGCGTTCGAAGACCCGGCGCCGTGTATACGCGTCGGCCAGAAACGCCCCAGCAGCGACGGTGAGCGCGAGCGGCGCCCCGGCCGCGCCGGCCTGCGGGAACAGCCCGGAGGAGACGGTTGGAAACGACGAGGGCCACCCCGCCGCCAACCCGACCATCTCGACCGCGATCCCGACGATCGAGAGGCCGATCACCGGCCCGGCGACGATCGCGGCCAGCGCCGCGAGGAGCGCCGAAGCCGGATCCGAATGGAGGACGCCGATCCTCCGGTAGCCGGCGTCCAGGCTGGCGCCATCGCTGCTCATGGATCGAGCGTACACCCCGTACCTCGGGTGCGGATAGCCTGGTCGCCATGAACGGCGACGCGGTCACCCTGCTCGACGAGCTGCGCACCCTGGCCTACGAGGGCCGCGCGTATGCCGAGTCGGAGTACGACCAGGCGCGGTACCGGCGGATGTGCCAGATCGTGGACGAGTTCTACGCCGAGCTGGCCGGATTGCCGGCGGCGGAGGTGGGGGAGCGGTTCGCGCGCGACCTGGGCACGCCGACGCCGAAGGTGGGAGCGACGGCGGTGATCCCCGACGGCGAGGGCCGGGTGCTGCTCGACCACCGCGCCGACGACGGCTGCTGGGGGCTGCCCGGCGGCTGGCTGGGCTCGAACGAGTCGCCGGCGCAGGGCGTCGTCCGCGAGGTGGCGGAGGAGACCGGCCTCGACGTCGAGGTGGTGCGGCTGGGGACGGTCGAGTTCCGGGCCGCGTCGCTGCCGGCGGCGCCGCACGGCCAGGTCGGGCTCGTCTACGTCTGCCGCATCCTCGGCGGCGAGCTGCGCCGCAGCCACGAGTCGCTCGAGCTGGCCTGGCGCGATCCGGAGGACCCCGCGATCAATTGGCACCTCGACCACGGCGAGCGCGTCCTGCGCGCCCTGGCGGCAGTCTGACCGAAGCCCGGCCCCGCCCCACGGAGCCGGGCCCCACGCCGGAAACGGGGTCTGACCCCGAACGGTGGCTGTTTCATTTCCGGCGCGGTTCCGTTCGGGGTCTGACCCCGGTGTGAGCGCCTAACATTGGCCCGATGGCGACGATCGCGGACAGGCGGCGGACGATGGGCCGCCTGCGCGAGATCGCCCAGGTTGCCACGAAGCACGGGTTCGGCTTCGTGTTCGAGCGGCGGACGCTGCGCCGCTCCGCGGTCATCGAGGCCCAGAACCTGCCCGCCCTCGGGCGCCACCTGCGCGAGATGCTGGACGAGCTGGGGCCGACGTTCGTCAAGTTCGGCCAGCTGCTCTCGACCCGGCCCGACATCGTCCCGCCGGAGATCCTCTCAGAACTGCGCCTGCTCCAGGACTCCGTCTCGCCGGTGCCGTACGCCGACATCGAGCACGTGATCGCGGCCGAGCTGCGCTCGCCGGTCGACCACCTCTTCATCGACTTCGACCCGGTGCCGGTCGCCGCGGCGTCCATCGGCCAGGTGCACTTCGCCGAGCTCCCGAACGGCCGCCGGGTCGCGGTCAAGGTGCAGCGCCCGAACGCCGTCCGCCGGGTCGAGTCCGACCTGAGCCTGCTCTACCAGGTGGCCCGCATCGTCCGCCGCCGGGTCGACCGGCTGCAGTTCATCGACCCGGTGGCCGTGGTGGACGAGTTCGCCCGCTCGATCCGGCGCGAGCTCGACTACCGTATCGAGGCCCGCAACGCCGAGATCTTCCGGCACAACTTCGCCGACGAGCCCCGCGTCGCCATCCCGCGCGTGTACGGCACCTATTCGAGCGAGCGGGTGCTGACGCTCGAGCGGCTGGAGGGGGTGCAGCTCGGCGACCTCGACCTCGCGGCGACGCCGATGGACGAGCGCCGCCGGCTCGCAATCCTGATCGCCGAGACATGGCTGGAGATGATCTTCCGCCACGGCGTCTTCCACGGCGACCCGCACCCGGCGAACATCATGGTGCTCGGGGACGGCCGCCTGGGCCTGGTCGACTTCGGCATGACGGGGTCGCTCAGCGAGGCCGACATGCGCCGCCTCACCCGGCTCCTGCTCGACGCCGTGAACGAGAACGTCGACGCCCTGCCGCGGCGCCTGTACGACCTGGGCGTGCGCTTCTCGAAGGAGCAGGAGGACGAGCTGCGGATCGAGCTGCGCGAGGTCTACTACCGCTACTACGGCGCCTCGATGGGCCAGATCGACCCGCTCCAGGTGATCCGTGAGGCCTTCGTGCTCGTCTCGCGCATGCACCTGCGCCTTCCGACCCGGTTCGCGCTGCTCGACAAGGCGCTCGCCACGCTCGGCAGCGTCGGCACGGAGCTCTACCCGGACTTCAACGTGTTCGAGGTGGCCGAGCCCTACGCCGCCGAGCTGGTCGCCCGCCGCTACTCCCCGCGGCGCCTGCTCGACCGCTCGAAGGAGGAGCTCGAGAGCTACGGCAGCCTGCTGATGGAGCTCCCGTACCAGGTGCACGACACGCTGGAGCAGCTGCGCGACGGCGAGGTCGAGGTGCAGTTCCGCCACAAGGGCCTGGACGAGCTCACCCGCCAGGCCGACGTCGTCTTCAACCGGCTCGTGATCGCCGTGGTCATGGCGTCGCTCCTGATCGGCTCGTCGCTGATCGGCATCTCCGCCCACGGCGGCTGGCACGTGTTCGGCATCCACGTGCTCGCGCTGGTCGGGTTCCTGAGCGCGTCCGGCCTGGGCTTCGTGCTCGTGCTCTCGATCGTGCGCAGCGGCCGCCTGTAACGGGTCAGACCCCGTACGACCCTGCAACGGGACCGTCACGGCCGCCGGTCGGGGTCAGACCCCGGGCCTACTGCCGTGCCAGCCAGTCGTCGAAGGTCGTCGGCGCGATCCGGGCGCCGGGCCCGGGCAGGAGCGCCTCGCCGGCCATCTCGACGCCGAACGGCTCCCCCCAGCCGGTCGTCAGCCGGAGGGACTCGCCGCGGGCCGCGAGCGTCCGCCGGGCCATGTCGACGAGATCCTGCCTGTCCGGCCCGGCCACCTCGATCAGGCCGTCGTCGCGGGGCCCGGACGCGACGTCGACCAGGGCCGCGGCGACGTCGCCGACGTCGACCGGCTGGACGAGCAGCGGCGGCACGAAGGCCGAGTCGCCGTCCCGCGTCCACGAGACCATCATGCTGGCGAAGTCGTGGAACTGCGTCGCACGGACGATCGTCGCCGGCACCGGGCCGGAGCGGGCCAGCCGCTCCTGGTGCTGCTTGCCGATGTAGTGCGGGTTCCCGCGCATCCGATCCACGCCGACGATCGAGAGCACGACGTGGTGTCCGACGCCCGCCGCCTGCCCGGCCTCGAGCAGATTCTGCGTCGCAGCCGTGAAGAACCGGCGCGGGCCGTCGCCCTCGTCGTCCGTGGAGTTCAGCACGTCGATGACGGCGTCGCAGCCGGCCAGGGCCGCCTCGAGGCCGTCGCCGGAGACGACGTCGACCCCCGCCGACCGGGACACGGCGACCCCCTCGTGGCCGTCCCGCGCGAGCGCCTCGACCACAGCCCGCCCTACGAGGCCTGTGCCGCCGATGACTGCGATCCTCATCCGTTGCGTCCGTACACCCATCACGTACCCGCGAAACGCCGGTCGGCCGCATGCCAGAACTCGGCCACGCGGCGGTTGAACGGCTCGCCGAGCAGCTGCGGCTGGTGGGCGGCCCCGGGGAAGGCCGCCACCTCGGCGTCCATGCGGGCAGCGACCACGTCGCACACGGCCGTGAAGGCGTGCCCGCCGATCGCGCGCGCCCGCTCCGGCACGGCGTCCCAGCCGCCGTGGACGACGAGCGTGGGGAAGCCGGCCGCCGCGAGCTCCGCGAACGGGATCTCGGCCTCGTGCGGCGAGCGCTCGCCCATCGACCGGCGCACGGAGCGGCGGGCGACGTCGTTGAACCGCGGGCCGGGGCGGCGATCGAACCCCCAGGCCTCCAGGAAGCCCTGCAGGTAGTCCTCCTCCGCCAGCCCGGCCCCGTCGCGCTTGTGCGCGCGGATCCGCTCGACCATGAGCTCGACCGCCTCGTCGCCCCGGGCGAGGGCGAACGCCGGCGGCTCGACGACGGTCAGCGAGCGGACGGCGCCGGGCCGCAGCGCGGCCGCGAACATGCACACGATCGCGCCGTAGGAATGGCCGAGCAGGTGGGCGGGCGGGTCGAGCAGGGCGGCGATCTCGGGCGCCTCCGTCTCGAAGTCGACCGGCCCGTCGCCGTCGGGGCTGCGCCCGAACCCGCGCCGGTCGACGATGTGCAGCTCGAACTCGCCGGCCAGCGGGCGCTGCTCCGAGAAGGCGAGCGCGCCGAAGCTGAAGCTGCCGTGCACGAGCACGGCCGGAGGGCCCGAGCCGATGACGTCGACGTGCAGGCCCGGCATGGCCGGATTCAAGCACGGGGAACGTCCGCACCTCTCCGTAGCATGGGATGCATGGACGCCCCCCGCTGGCTGATCGACCCGTGCTCGCCCGCCGCCGCGGACGCCCTCGCCGCCGGTCTGGGCGTCCAGCCCACGACGGCCGAGGTGCTCGTCCGGCGCGGCCACGCCACACCCGAGGCCGCGCGCGCGTTCCTCGAGCTCGACGGGCCGCTGCACGACCCGATGCTGCTCGGTGACATGGTGGCGGCCTGCGAGCGGATCGGCCGGGCCATCGCGGCCGGCGAGCGGGTGTGCGTGCACGGCGACTACGACGCCGACGGCATCTGCGCGACCGCGCTGGCCTTGACGGCGCTGCGCGAGCTGGGCGCGAACGTCGACTGGCACGTGCCGAGCCGCTTCGACGAGGGGTATGGACTGGCCGCGGAGACGGTCGAGCGGCTGGCCGCCGACGGCGTGCGCCTGCTCGTCACCGTCGACTGCGGGATCACGGCCGCCGACCAGGTGGCACGCGCGGCGGAGCTGGGGATGGACGTGATCGTCACCGACCACCACCGTCCCGGCGACGCGCTGCCGGACTGCCCGCGCGTGTGCACCCGCCCGTCCGAGTACCCCTTCCCGGAGCTCTGCGGCACCGGGGTCGTCTTCAAGCTTGCCCAGGCGCTGTTCGCCCGGGCCGGGCGCGATCCGGCCGCGCTCGAACAGCATCTCGACCTGGTCGCCCTGGCGACGATCGCCGATGTCGTCCCGCTCGTCGACGAGAACCGCGGCCTCGTCCGGGCCGGGCTGCGGCGGCTCGCGCGCACGACGCGGCCGGGCCTGCGGGCGCTGATGGCGGCGGCACGGGTCGACCGCGCCCGCGTCGGCGCCTCGGACGTGGGCTTCCGGCTCGCACCCCGCATCAACGCGGCCGGGCGCCTGTGCCACCCCGGCGAGGCCCTCGAGCTCCTGCTGACGGACGACGACGCCCGGGCACGCGCGCTCGCGACCCGGCTCGAGGGCCTGAACCGCGAGCGTCAGATCGTCGAGGACACGATGGTCCGCGACGCAGTCGAGCAGCTCGAGGCCCGCGGGGCGGAATGGCGGGCGCGCAAGGCCTACGTGCTCTCGTCCCCCGACTGGCACGAGGGCGTGGTGGGCATCGTCGCGTCGCGCCTGGTCGAGCGGTACGGCCGCCCCGTCGTCCTGATCGCCGAGCGCGAGGGCGAGGCCAAGGGCTCCGGGCGCAGCATCCCCGCGTACGACCTCCACGCCGGCCTCACGGCCTGCCGCGATCACCTGCGCCGCTACGGCGGGCACCGCGTCGCCGCCGGGGTGACGCTCGCGCCCGGCGACATCGAGGCGTTCGCCGACGCCCTCGCCGCCCACGCGGCCGCCGCGCTCACCGAGGCCGACCTGCAGCGGCGCCAGCGCATCGACGCGGTGCTCGCTCCGGCCGGCGCGTCGCTCGAGCTCGCCGACGAGCTGGCGCGGCTCGAGCCGTTCGGGCTCGGCAATCCCGGCGTCACCCTGCTCGCCCCGGCCGCCTCGGTGCACGGCGTCGAGCGGATGGGCGACGGCCGCCACCTGCGCATGGCCGTGGAGCTGGGCGGGTTCCGCTGCCGGGCGGTGTGGTTCGGGCACGGGGCCGCCGCCGACGACCTGCGGGCGGGAGGCCGCCACGACATCGCCTATCGCCTGTCGCGCAACGAGTGGAACGGCGCCGCGTCGGTGCAGATGCTCGTCCGCGCCGTGGGCGCCACGCCGGACGGCCCGGCACCCGCGCTCGTTCCCGTCGCGGCGGTCGCCGCCGACCGCGCCCCGGGCCAGGCTGCGGTCTCGGACATGCGCGGCCGGGGCGTCCAGATCGCCACCATCGCCCGCCTCGTCGCCGCCGGCGAGCGGGTGCTGCTGCTGGTCGCCGACGCCGACCGCCGCCGGCGGATGCTGGGCGGGCCGCTCGAGCCGGCCCGGCTCGGGACCGGCACGATCGTGCTCGCCGACTACGCCGAGGCCGCCGTCGTGACCGATCCGGAGTGCCGCTTCGGGGCGGCCGTCGCGCTCGACCCGCCGTGCGACCGGGCCGGCGGCGAGCTGCTGGCCGAGCTCGGGTCACGCATGCCCGTCCATCTGGTCTGGGGGACGGCCGAGGTCGAGTTCGCCCGCCGGGTGCTCGAGGAGCGCGAGCCGCTGCGGCCGGCGCTGGTGGTGGTGTGGCAGGCGCTGCGCAAGGGCGAGCAGCGCATCCCGCTCGCGCCGGACACCGTCGCGCGCTGCCGCACCGTCCTCTCCGAGGTCGGCCTCGACCCGCGCGCCCACGACGGCGCGGCGCGGTTCGACCTGAACGCGTCGCCGACGTACCGGGCCGCCGTCGAGCGGGTGGAGGACTCGCTCCGCTTCCTCCAGTCGCAGGCGGGGTGAGGGCGTCAGGCAGCCTCTCAACTACCATACGAGTATGGCAACGGTGCCGAGAAGCGCCGAGGCCGAACGGCACGACCCTCTTCTGCAGGAGCTGCTCGGCCGGATTGCGGCGTACAACCCGAACCTCGACGCGGAGGCAATCCGCGCCGCGTTCGTCTATGCCTGCGACCACCATGCCGGCCAGGTGCGCAAGAGCGGCGAGCCGTTCATCGTCCATCCCTGCGCCGTCGCCGAGATCTGCGCCGAGCTGAAGCTCGACTCGGCGACGATCACGGCCGCGCTCCTGCACGACACGGTCGAGGACACCGAGGCCGAGCTTGACGACGTGCGCACCCGCTTCGGCGAGGACGTCGCGCTCTTGGTCGACGGCGTCACCAAGCTGACCCGGATCAGCTTCGCCAGCCGCGAGCAGGCCCAGGTCGAGAACTACCGCAAGATGATCGTGGCGATGGCCCACGACCTGCGGGTGGTGCTGATCAAGCTGGCCGACCGCCTGCACAACATGCGCACGATCTCGGCGCTGGGCAAGCAGAAGCAGGTGCAGACGGCGCGCGAGACGCTCGAGATCTACGCCCCGCTGGCGCACCGCCTGGGGATTCACTCCATCAAGTGGGAGCTGGAGGACCTGGCCTTCGCGTGCCTGCACCCGCGCCGCTACGCGGAGATCGGCTCGATGGTCAACCAGACCCGGGCCGAGCGGGAGAAGTTCGCCGGCGAGGCGAGCACGATCCTGCTGCACGAGCTGGAGGAGGCCGGCATCACGGCCGACATCGCCGGCCGGGCCAAGCACCTGTACTCCATCTACACCAAGATGGCGCAGGGCGGCAAGGAGTTCAACGAGATCTACGACCTGACGGCGATCCGCGTCCTGGTCGACTCGGTCAAGGACTGCTACGGCGCGATCGGCGTAATCCACTCGCTGTGGAAGCCGATGCCGGGGCGGTTCAAGGACTACGTGGCGATGCCCAAGTTCAACATGTACCAGTCACTGCACACGACGGTGATCGGGACGCAGGGCAAGCCGCTCGAGATCCAGGTGCGGACGCAGGAGATGCACCAGACCGCCGAGTACGGCATCGCCGCCCACTGGCTCTACAAGCAGCCGTCGGCGGCCGGGAAGGATCAGGCCAACGCCTGGGTCGCCCAGCTGGCCGACTGGCAGGGCGACGCGCGCGATCCCAAGGAGTTCATGGACACGCTGCGCGTCGACCTGTTCTCCGACGAGGTGTATGTGTTCACGCCCAAGGGCGAGGTCAAGAGCCTCCCGGTGGGGTCGACGCCGCTCGACTTCGCCTACGCCGTGCACACCGACGTCGGCCACCGCTGCGTCGGGGCGAAGGTGAACGGCCGCATCGTGCCGCTGCACTACACGCTCCAGTCGGGCGAGTTCGTCGAGGTGCTGACGTCGAAGCAGGAGCGGGGGCCGTCGCGCGACTGGCTGAACCTCGTGAAGTCGTCGCGCGCCCGCAACAAGATCCGCCAGTTCTTCACCCAGCAGGCCCGCGAGGACCTCGAGCAGCGCGGCCGCGAGTCGCTCCAGCAGGCGCTGAAGTCCCACGGGCTGCCGCAGCAGAAGGTGTCCTCCTCGCCGCTGCTGCCCGGGATCATCCGCGAGATGGGCTTCAAGAAGGCCGACGACTTCTACGTCGCCATCGGCGCCGGCAAGATCCAGGTCGGCCAGGTGGTGACGAAGCTGATCGGCCGGCTGAAGACGATCGAGGTCGTCTCGCCCGACCAGCAGTTCATGCCCGCCCGCCGGCCGCAGAAGCGCCCCGTCGCGAGCTCGGAGTACGGCATCGTCGTCGACGACGCCGACCCGGACGTGCTCGTGCGCATGGCCAAGTGCTGCACGCCGGTGCCCGGCGACGACATCTGCGGCTACATCTCGCTCGGCCGCGGCATCACGATCCACCGCAACGACTGCCCCAACGTGCGGGCGCTTCGGCGCACGCCCGAGCGGTTCACGCCGGTGCACTGGGACGACTCCGACGCCGCCGCGACGAGCTCGTTCCGGGTCACGATCGCGCTCCAGTCGTGGGATCGCCCGCGCCTGCTCGAGGACGTCGCCCGGACGTTCGCCGAGCACGGGGCCAACATCGTGGAGTACGGCGGCCACGTCGCCGACCAGATGGCGCGCAACTGGTACACCGTCGAGGTGGGGGACGTGAAGGAGCTGCGCAGCCTGCTCTCGGCGCTGCGCAACATCGACGCGGTCTTCGACGCGTACCGCGTCACGCCGGGCGGCTGAGCCCCGGTAGACTCTCGCGCGTGAGCGGCTACGACGGCGAGACGACGGTGTGGCAGGGCCACCCGAGCTGGAAGGCGATGCTGCTCTTCTACGTGAAGTGGACGCTGATCTCGCTGATCCCGATCGCCGTCTGGGTGGTGATCGACGTGGCCGGCTCGAGCGTCTCCACGACCTACTTCGCCGTCGCGACGATCGTGATGCTCGTGCTGACATACGTCATCGGGTGGGTGCGGCGGATCACGACCCGCTACCTGGTCACCGACCGGCGCATCCAGATCCGCACGGGCATCGCCACCCGCCACGAGCGCACGACCCACATCGACCGCGTGCAGAACGTCAACCTGAGCCAGAGCCTCCTGCAGCGCATCCTCGGCATCGGTGACGTCGACTGGGACACGGCCGGGACCGACGCGCCCGAGTCCGACTTCACGTTCCGCGGCATCGACGACCCGAGCGCGCTCGTCCGCCTGGCCGACCGCTTCAACCTCGAGGCGATACGAGCCGGCGCGGCCGCGCCCCCCGCACCCCCGCCGCCCGCGACCTGAGCGCCCGATGAATGCCGGCGCCGACGCCACCGCGATCCGCGAGCTTGCGCTCTCGTTCCCCGATGCCCGCGAGGATCACCCGTTCGGCCCGGAATCGCACGTCTTCAAGGTCGGCGGCGGCAGCCGCATGTTCGCGATCCTGGGCGACGGGCCGCCGGTGGTCGTGACGATCAAGCTGACGAAGGAGGAGCGCGAGATCGCCCTGACGTTCCCGTTCGTCTCGGAGGCGAAGTACGTGGGCCGCTACGGCTGGGTCACGGCCCGGATCGAGGACGCCGACTGCCTGCAGGCGGCGCTCGAGTGGCTGCGCGAGAGCTACTGGCTGCGCGCTCCCGAGAACACGCGCGAGGCGGCCTGGGCGTAGCGCGGAACGTCGGGATGAGCCGTGGACGGCGGCCATCACATGACAGGTTCCCAAGCGCCGTGCTCTTCCCACCCGGTGCGTTAGGGTCACCGCGGAACACTCGAAGGAGGGGGCACGCATGCAAGGTGGGACGACGAGTGGTGGCTTCATGCCGCGCGCAGCGGCGGCACTCATGTTGGCAGGGATCATGCTCCTCGGAGCGACCGCGACGGCCGGCGCCGCGACGACGCCGGCGCCGTGCGGGACCCGCACCGGGGTCGCGCCGAAGACCTACAAGCACGTCATCGTGATCATGGAGGAGAACAAGAGCATCTCGGACGTCATCGGCGGGGCCGGCTCGGCCGTCCGCCGGGCGGCGCCGTACCTGAACCACCTGGCGGCCGTCTGCGGCCTCGCGACGAACTACCACAGTGCCACGCATCCCAGCCATCCCAACTACATGGCGGTCACGGGCGGCGTCGCGACCGACGCGGCCAGCGTGAACGCCCCGAACATCCTCCAGCAGGTGCAGCGCCGCGGCGGCCGGTGGGGGGTCTACCAGGGCTCGATGCCGTCGAGCTGCGCCCGCCGCTCCTCGTTCCCCTACAAGCCGCAGCACAACCCGGGCGTCGCCTACACCGGCCTGGCCGGACACTGCCCGAAGTGGGACAAGAACCTCGACGGCCTGCGCCACGACATCGCCGGCCCCGGTCTGCCCCGCTACGCGTTCATCGCCCCCGACCAGTGCAAGGACATGGAGATCCCCTGCACGAG
>JAICJC010000006.1 GCA_025928655.1 Thermoleophilia bacterium
CTGCGCGTCGCGCAGCGGCAGCCCCGCCCAGAGCGCGAGGTCGGCCGCCGACGCCGGGCCGTGGCCGGCCAGGTAGCGGCGGGCCAGCTCGCCCAGCGCCGCCGGCCGCCGCTCGGCCGTGAGCCGCTCCGGTTCCGCGCCCAGCCAGTCGCGGGCGAGCGCGAACGCCTGCTCGGCGCCGCGGAACGGCCCGCGCACGATGCGCCCGTCGTACGAGGCCAGGAACAGGATGTGGACGAGCGCCTGGCCGGCCACCTCGTAGCCGGCCGCCTCCAGCCGCTCCCCGATCGCCGCCCGCGCCAGCGGCCCCTCCCCGGCGAGCAGGCGCACCACCAGATCGGCCGCCGACCGGGCCCGCCCGGGTGGGTAGCCGCACTGGGCGAGGCGGCGCAGGTTGCCGGTCCGCTGGGTGGGGGCCGACAGGCCGAGCAGCCAGGGATAGTCGTCGGGCAGCATCAGGTGCAGCGTCCCGCGGCAGGACCAGCTGATGAGGACGTCGCGCCGCTCGAGCTCCGCGTTCACGCCCGCGGCGGTCAGCCCGCGGGTGCGGGCGCGCACGGCCAGGCGCCCGGCACGCAGGTTCTGCGTCTGCACCGCGAGCAGGCGCGCCGCAACGCGGGCCGCGGACCGGGCCGGGCGGCCCGCGAGCAGCTGCGCCCCCAGGCGGCGCCTGCGGACGGCGGAGGAGTCGGGCGTGGCGGGGGGCATGCGGGGGTAGTCTGCCGCGGTGGCGCCCGTCCGCGTGACGCAGTACACCGATCCCAGCTGCCCCTGGGCCTACTCGGCCGAGCCGTGCCTGCGGGGCCTGGAGTGGCGCTACGGCGACGGGCTCGAATGGCGGACCGTGATGATCGGCCTCTCCGAGGACACGCGCGCCCGCGAGCGGGCGGGCGTCACGCCGGAGAGCCGGGTCGAGGGCTGGCGGGACTTCGGGCGCCGGTTCGGGATGCCGGTCTCGAGCACGCCGCGCACGCGCCTGATCTCGTCCGGGCGCGCCTGCCGGGCCGTGAAGGCGGCCGAACGCGACGGGGCGGCGGCCGCGGCGCGGATGCTGCGCGGCCTGCGCCTGGCGTGGTTCACGTCGACGCTCCTGCTCGACGCCGACGAGGGGATCGCCGAGGTGGCCGAGGCGGCCGGCCTGGACGGCGCCGCGATCGTGGCCGGGATCGACGACCCGGACGTCGAGGCCGCCTATCAGCGCGACCGAACCGAGGCCCGCAGCGCGGCCGAGACCGGCGCGCCGGCGGTCGCGCAGGGACGGGCGGCCGGGTCGGAGTCGGGCGCGCGCTTCACGGCGCCGAGCCTCGTCTTCGAGCAGGACGGCCGGAGGCTCGTCGCCGGGGGTTGGCAGCCCTTCGACGCCTACGACCTGTGCGTCGCCAACCTGGCGCCGGAGCTGCCACGGCGGCCGCGGCCGGAGCCGGCCGACCTGCTGGCGGCGTACCCCTCCGGCCTCGTCACCGTCGAGGTGGCCGAGGTCTGCCGCGAGCGCAACGACGACCGCTCGCCCGCGGACGTCGCGACGGCGCTGGCCGAGCTCGAGCGGGCGGGCATCGTCCGCCGCACGCCCATCGGAGACGACGACGGCCTCTGGCAGCGCATCGCCTGAGCGGCGCCTGATCCTCGTCCGCCACGGGGCCACGGTCTGGAACGCCGAGGGGCGCTACACGACTCGCTCGGACATCCCGCTCAGCGACGAGGGGATCGCCCAGGCCCGCGCGGCCGCGGCGGCGCTCGCCGGGGAGCGGATCGGGCGGGTGGTCTGCTCGCCGCTCGCCCGCGCGCGGATCACGGGCGAGACCATCGCGGCCGGCCAGGCCCACGGCACCCCCGAGGTGACGGTCGACGAGCGCCTGACCGAGATCGACGCCGGGCCGTTCGAGGGCCTGACGACGGCGGAGATCGAGGCCGGCCCGCTGGCCGCCGCGCACGCCCGCTGGCACGCCGACATCGACCCGGTCGGGCCGGAGGGCGCCGAGCCGCTCGCGGCCGCCCGCGACCGGGCCGCGGCGTTCTTCTCGTCGGTGTGCGGGCTTCCGGGCACGACCCTGGCGGCGACGCACGGGTCGCTCATCCGCGTGCTGGTCGCGAGCGTCGTCCTGCGCGCCGACCCCGCGGCCCACCGCCGGATGTGGCTCGGGAACGGGCGCTGGGCGACGATCGAGCTCGGCGAACGGCCGCGTCTGGTGGCGTTCAACGCCGGCCCCGGGCGCTGATACAGAACCGTCACAGGTTCGCCCAACGTGCGTGCTCCCCGCTCCCGTATCATCGTGTGCATGATCCGCCGCCTCGCCCTCATCCTCCTCGCCTGCACCGCCCTGGTCGCGGCCGCGGCGCCGGCCGCCTCGGCCGCCACGACGCAGGTCACGGCCGCGTCCTCCTCGAACATCGTCAAGGCCCTGCAGCGCAAGCTGATCCGGCTCAAGTACCTCCAGCCCGGCCTCGCCACCGGCAACTACGGCAACCGCACCGCCCAGGCCGTCATGGCCTTCCAGGGCTGGGTCGGTCTGCCGCGCGACGGCGTCGCCGGGACCGCGACCTACCGGGCGCTCAAGCACGCGCGGGTCCCGGTCGCCTGGGGCCACAAGCGGAAGCACATGGAGGTGCACAAGACGAAGCAGGTGCTGCTCCTGATCGGCAAGCTGGGCAACGTCAAGCGCGCGATCCACGTGTCGACGGCGCGACCCGGCTACACCACCCCGGCGGGGCTGTTCCACATCTACCGCAAGGAGATCATGTCGTGGTCGAGGCCCTTCAACACGTGGCTGCCGTTCGCCGACTACTTCACGGGCGGCTTCGCGTTCCACGAGTACCCTGACGTCCCCGGCGTGCCGGCCTCGCACGGGTGCATCCGGATCGCCGACGGCGACGCCCAGGTGGTGTGGAAGTTCGCGGCCCTCGGCACCCGGGTGCGCATCCGGTAACCCGCCCCGCCGGCGGGTTTTACAGATCTTTGACTAATCCCCCCGCAGGGGGCGCCGATCAGAAAGGGTATGAGCCGCCGTCTGATCGTTGTCGTCGTGACCGTCCTTCTGACCGCCTCCCTCGGCACCGCCACCGCCAGCGCCGCCAAGGCGCCCTGGGCGCCGCTCTTCCGCGCGATCAACACCGTCCGCCGTGCCCACGGCCTGCGTCCGGTGACCGCGTCGCCGCGGCTGCACTGGGCCGCCCGGCACCACTCGAGCGACATGGTCGTCCACCACTACTTCGCGCACACGAGCCCCTACGGCTCGACCCTGTACCGCCGCATCGTCAGTTCCGGCTTCCGCACGTACGGCTACTGGGAGGCCGGTGAGACGCTCGCCTGGGGCACCGGGTTCGACGCGACGGCCACCGGCGTCGTCCAGATGTGGATGCACAGCCCGGAGCACCGGGCGATCCTGCTCTCCCCGCTCTTCCACCTCGTCGGCATCGGCCGCGCGCAGGGAACGTTCAAAGGACATTCTCATGCAGCTGTGTGGACCGCCGACTGGGGTCACAGGTAGTCAGTACCATAAGACGGATGGCGCCTAGCAAGGTCGTGCTCGCGTCGCCCCGCGGCTACTGCGCCGGAGTCGACCGCGCCGTGGACACGGTCGAGCGGGCCCTCGACCATTTCGGGCCGCCGGTGTACGTGCGGCGTGAGATCGTCCACAACCGCCACGTCGTCTCGGACCTGACCGGCCGCGGCGCCGTCTTCGTCGAGACCGAGGCGGACGTCCCGCCCGGCGCGGTGCTCGTGCTCTCCGCCCACGGCGTCGCGCCGGAGGTGCTCCGCCACAGCGCCGACCGCAGCCTGCGGGTGCTCGATGCGACCTGCCCGCTCGTCACCAAGGTGCACGCCGAGGCGCGGCGGTTCGCCGACGGCGGCTACACGATCGTGCTCGTCGGCCACGCCGGCCACGAGGAGGTGATCGGCACGATGGGCGAGGCGCCGGATGCGATCCGGCTCGTCGAGTCGATCGCGGACGTCGACGCGCTCGACCTGCCGGATCCGGAGCGGGTCGCCTACATCACCCAGACGACCCTCTCGGTCGACGAGACGGTCGGCATCATCAAGGCCATCCGGCAGCGATATCCCGCGGCGATCGGGCCCAAGCGCGACGACATCTGCTACGCCACCCAGAACCGCCAGAACGCGGTCAAGCGGCTGGCCGAGGCCGTCGAGCTCGTGCTCGTGATCGGCTCGCGCAACTCCTCGAACTCGAACCGGCTGGTCGAGGTGACCCGCGAGCTGGGCGTCCCCGCCTACCTGATCGACGACGAGACCGACATCGACCCGGGCTGGCTGGGCGGGGTGCAGACCGTGGGCATCACCTCCGGCGCATCCGCGCCCGAGGCGCTCGTCGAGCGCGTGATCGCGCACTTCCGCGACATGGGCACCGCGCACGTCGAGGTGCAGGACGCCGAGCCCGAGACGGTGCGCTTCTCGCTCCCGGTGCAGCTGCGCCGCGCCGTCCGCTCCTAGCGCTCAGCGCAGCACGAGGAAGGCGTCGACCGACACCAGCGGGTGCGAGCGCGTGCCGAGCGCGACGACCTTGATCCTGTGCGCCCCGGCAGTCGCCCAGGTGCGGGTGAACACCACCCGGCGCTTGATCGACGTGGCCGAGCGCAGGTGGACGGTCGCCACCGCGTGTCCGTCGATGAACACGCGGGCGCTGCCGCTCGATGCCGTCTTCGACGCCACCCAGGCGATCTCGCGGCCCGTGAACCGCAGCGCCGCGCTGGCGCCGGTCCGGCCGGATCGCCGCACCGAGCCGCCGTAGGCGTGCGCGGCGCGGGCCCCGGTCCAGGCCCCGTGGTAGGTGATCGCGCGGCTCGAGTTCTGGTAGGCGGTCAGGTGCACCGGCGCCGAAATGACCGTCGCCGACGACAGGTCCGAGCAGTCCGTGGCCGAGGCCGAGAACCGGTAGGCCTTCGACGCGGGCGCGGCCTGGGTCGCCGCCGACCGGACGGTCGCCAGGGCGAGCGGCAGCAGGGTGAACGGGTTCGTGGCGAAGCGGCGGGCGACGTGGGAGCGGCAGACGCCGCTGGCCGCGTCGCTCGCCTTCCAGGTCAGGCGCAGCGGCACCTTGGAGGCGCCGAGCGTGGCACCGTTTGCGATCGTCGCCACCGGCGCGGTCACGACCGGGGGCGCGGCGTCGGCCGTCGCGGTGGTCGAGAAGGCGGCCAGGTGCGCCTGGGGCACGACGCCGGGATGCGTCTGCCACTCGGTGAAGTCGCCGCCGAAGTACAGGTGCTGGCCGTAGGCGAGCTCGGAGTAGACGCCGAGGTCGGAGCCGGCCGCGGCCGGGTGCCAGTTCCCGGGCGACGTGTCGACGCGGCCGGTGATCGGGCTGATCACCGCCACCTTGTGGCGCACCTGCGCGCCGACCTTGGTGAAGTGGCCGCCGAGGACGAGCTGCTGGGATGCGCCCGAGCCGATCAGGGCGACGGTGTTGACGTTGCCGTCGGTCGTGTTCGTCCAGCGCATCCTGCCCGTCGAGAGCATGAACGAGCGCACGTGGCCGCCGCCGCCGCGGTCGCCGGCGTACAGGTACTTGCCGTTCTCGGCCAGCGCCAGGACCGTGTCGCCGGGGTGGGCGGCCCACGCGTGGAGCCGGTTCCGGAGCGGGTCGATCGAGGCCAGGTGCTGCTCGGAGGCCCCGTTCACATGGTGGAAGGAGCCGCCGATGAAGAGGGTCTTGCCACCGGCGGCGGGCAGCAGCGCCCGCACGGCGGCGTCGAGCTTGGGATGCCACGAGGTGAGCGCGCCGGTCGCGGCCGACACCGCCGCCAGACGCGGACGGCCGTGGCCGCCGACGTGCAGGAAGGCGCCGCCGAGGTAGACGCGGCCCCCGATCTGGGTCAGCGCGTAGACGATCCCGTCCGCGTTGGCAGTCCAGGCCCGCACCGTGCCCGTCGTGGTCGTGCTGGAGGGCGTGATGGCCGCCATCGCCGCCGCGTGGGCGCGGGGCCGGCCCCCGACGGTTGTGAAGTCGCCGCCCATGTACACGGTCTTCCCGTCGATCGAGACCGTCATCGCCCGCACCGTGCCGTTCGTGCCCGGGTTCCAGGGCAGCACGTGCCCGTCCACGGCCGAGATCGCCGCCAGGTGGTTGCGCGGGAGCACGGTGCCGTCCGTGTCGATCACCTCGGTGAACTTGCCGCCGATGTAGACGACGTTGTTCACGCGCGCGATGGCCGCGACGCGGCCGTTGGCCGTCGCCCACGGAGAGGCGGGCGCCGGGGCGAGCGCGGCCGCGGCCGAGGCCGGCAGCAACAGGCTCGCGAGCACGGCCACGGGGACGAGGGCCCGGCGGGCTCGGAACATGGCGATGGAATCCTCCTGGGGGCTTTTGTTGCACGCACGCAATCGTGCTAGCCCAAGCTTGCGGCCATAGCGGGTACGCGTCAGTCCCCCACCCGGGGGAGTCGCGTCCAGGCGGGAACCCTAGGCGCGCGCGACGGCGAGCTCGGCGCCGGGCTCGAGCGCGACCGCGAGCGTCTCGGCCGCGATCCAGTCGCCGTGCTCGGCGAACGCGCGACCCACGTCGCCGTCGGCCTGCGGGTAGGTGATGCGGATGCGGTCGGTCACGTCGAAGCCGGCGTCCTGGCGCATCTTCTGCAACGTGCGGATCACGTCGCGGACGACGCCCTCGAGCTGCAGCTCCGGGGTGATCTCGGTGTCGAGGGCGACGGCGAAGCCCTCGCCGTCCGTGACGGCGAAGCCCTCGCGGGCGCGCGCCCGCAGCTCGAACTCGCCCGGCTCGAGCGTCCAGTCGCCGACGTGCACGCTGCCGTCGCGCAGCTCGAGCTCGCCCTCCCGCAGGAGCCCGCGGATCACGGCCAGATCGCGGCCGTACTTGGGCCCGAGCACCTTCAGGAGCGGCATCACCTCGACCTGGGCGAACTCCTCCGCCGAGGTCGCGAGCCGCACGCCCTTCACCCCCAGCTCGGCCGCGACCAGCTCGACGTGGTCGGCCACCTGCGCCCGGCGGGCGGGGTCGTCGGTCGCGACGATGACCTCGCGCAGCGGCTGGCGCAGCTTGATCCGGGCCTCGTCGCGGCTGCGCCGCCCGAGCTCGACGACGACGCGGACGGTCTCCATCGCCGCGAGCAGCTCCGCGTCGGCGAGCTCGTCGCGCACCTCGGGATACCCGGCCAGGTGCACGCCCTGGGGCGCGTCCGGGCAGACGCCGCGCACGAGGTTCTGCCACATCTCGTCGGCGAGGAAGGGCATCACGGGCGAGACGCATCGGATCGACTGCACAAGCGCGTACCAGAGCGTCTCGAACGCCGCCCGGCTGTCGGCCGGATCCTCGGAGCGCCAGAAGCGCGTCCGAGACAGCCGCACGTACCAGTTCGAGAGGTCGTCCAGGAACACCTCGAACGCGCGCACGAGCCGCGGCGAGTCCCAGCTCTCGAGCGCCGCGCGGCACTCCCCCACCAGCCACTGCGTGCGGGCCGTCAGCCAGCGGTCGAGCGGCCGCGCCGTCGCCGGGTCGGGGCCGGTCTCCAGCAGGTCGTACCGGGGGGTGAAGCCCTCGATGTTCGCGTAGAGGACGAAGAACGAGTACGTGTTCCAGAGCGTCAGCAGGCGCCGCTTCACCTCGCCGGCGGGGCCGTAGCCGAAGTTCAGGTTCTGGGCCGGCTGCTGGCCGGCGTACATCCACCGCATCACGTCGGCGCCCATGTCCTCGATCGCCTCGTGGAACCAGATCGCGTTCCCCCACGACTTGTGCATGGGCCGGCCGGTCTCGTCGTTCACCTTCTCGTAGGTGAGCACCTTGCGGTAGGGCGCGCGGCCGTCGAGCACGACGCCCATGAAGAGCATCGAGTAGAACCACAGCCGGATCTGCTCGCGCATCTCCGACACCCAGTCGGCCGGGTACCAGCGCTCCCAGTGCGCATGGTCGGGCAGGTCGGCGATCGTGACGCCGACGCCCGCGCCGGCGGCATAGCCGGCCTCGACGAACGTCTCGTTGTGCCAGCCCAGGGTCGAGAACGGCACGACGCCGGCGTCGAGCCAGCAGTCGCCGACGTCGGGAAGGCGGTGCGCCTCGGCGTCGCACTCGCCGCACCGGATCACGACCTCGTCGATCCACGGCCGGTGCAGCTCCTCGACCCTTTCCAAGCCCCGCAGTGCCCGCTCCTCGAGCTCCGCCTGGGAGCCAATCACGGTCATGTGGCCGTGCTCGCAGAAGTAGAACGGCAGCGGCAGGCCCCAGTAGCGCTTGCGGCTGATGCACCAGTCGCCCATGTTGACGAGCCAGTCCTCCATCCGCTTGCCGTACTGGCGCGGCGTCCACTCGACGCCGCGGGCGGCCTCGATCATCGGCCCCCGGATCTCCTCGCAGCGGATGAACCACTCGTCCACGAGCCGGTAGATCAGCTCGGTGCCGCAGCGCCAGCAGACCGGGTAGCGGTGGGTGATCTCGCCGTCGGCGACCAGGCGCCCGCGCTGACCGAGGTCGTCGACGATCATCTGGGCGGCCTCGGCGGTGACGTGGCCGTGCAGCCAGCCGTACTCCTGCACGAACGCGCCGGCCTCGTCGACCGGGATCAGCGTCGTGAGCTCCTCGCGACGGCCGAGCTCGAAGTCCTCCTCGCCGCAGCCGGGGGCGATGTGGACGATGCCGGTGCCCTCCTCCATCGACACGTCCTCCCACGCGACGACGCGGTTCTCGAAGCCCTCCTGGGCGGGCAGCTCCTCGAACGGTGCCGTGTACGTGAGCCCGACGAGCTCGGCGCCGCGCACCTCCCCCAGCACCCGGCCCGAGATCGGGCTCGCCTCGAGCCGGTCGGCGGCGACGTATGCGATGCCCGCCCCCGTCTCGACCCGCACGTAGTCGGCGTCGGGCCGCACGGCCGCGGCGACGTTTGCCGGCAGCGTCCACGGCGTCGTCGTCCACACAACCAGGTACTCGCGCTCGCGGTCCTTGAGCGGCAGGCGCACGTGCAGCGACGGGTGGGTGAGATCCTTGTAGGAGTCGATCAGCTCGTGCTGGGAGAGCGACGTCCCGCAGCGCGGGCACCACGGCATCGAGCGGTGGCCGCGGTAGAGCCAGCCACGCTCCTGACACTCCTTCAGGAAGCCCCAGATGTAGGAGATGTTGGGGTCGGTCATCGTGTAGTACGACCGCTCCCAGTCCATCCACTGGCCGAGCCGCTTCGACTGGTCGGTCAGCTGCCCGGCGTAGTACGCGACGCGGTCGCGGCACGCGCGGGCGAAGCGGTCGAGACCGTAGGCCTCGATCTCGCGCTTCGAGTTCAGGCCGAGCTCCTTCTCGACGCCGACCTCGACCCACAGGCCCTGGCAGTCAAAGCCGTTCTGGTACAGGAGGTCGTACCCCTGCATCGCGTAGTAGCGCTGCCAGATGTCCTTCAGGGTGCGCCCCCAGCCGTGGTGGACGCCCATCGGGTTGTTGGCCGTGATCGGGCCGTCGACGAAGCTGAACGGCCGGCCGCCGCGGTTGCGATCGCGGAGCGTCTCGAACGTGCGCTCGCGCTCCCAGCGCTCGAGCACGCGATGCTCCAGGCCGATGTGGTCAGGCTGCTTTGGGACGGGCTCGAACGGCGGCATCCACGGATTCTATTCCGCGGCTCCGCAAGGGCCGTCCCGCTCGCTCAGGGGCGAGGAAGATTGCCGGGGATGCGATCAGTCAAGCTCGTGTTTGTCGCAGAAGTCGTCGAAGGCAGCGTGCTTGGCCAGGTAGCCCGAGAGCTCGGCGAACCCGAACTCGAACCACTCCGTGAGCCACCGCTCGTCGATCTCCACGTGCTTGTCGTACAGCTCGTCCATGATCGCTTCCTCCAGGCACCCGGCCCGGCTGACGCGTTTTCCGCCTCGGGAAGCGAACTCCTCTCGCCCGCGGCGCTGATGGTCCGGTAATCGACCTGCGGGCGGCGAGCTTTACGGTTCACTCACAATTCCAGGTCCTGCTTCCGCCGGACGCACCAGAAGGGGTCTGACCCCGTTTGGTGCGGATCAGGCCGCTTCGGCGATCACGCGGTCGGACAGCGCCGGCCAGCGGCCCGGGCGCATCATCCAGCCGGAGTACGTGCCGCGGTTGGCGAGGCAGACGAGCCCGACCCCCGCTTCGGAGTCGGCCCACATGAGCGTGCCGGAGGCGCCGAAGTGCGACAGCGTCGAGGGCGACGTGCGGTCCCCCGTCCAGTGGCCGTCCTTCGCGTCGCGGATGTCGCAGCCCAGGCCCCAGTCGGCAACGTCCCAGGTGCGGAAGGACTCGACCCCGCCGGCCAGGCCCGGGAACTGCACCTGGGCCAGCTCGGCGAACGTCTCGGCGGCGAGCAGCGGCGCCCCCCGCTCGAGCAGGAGCCGGACGAACCGCGCGTAGGCGGCGCAGGTCGCGAACGCCCCACCGGCCGCCGTCGCCCGGGCGCGCCACTCGCGCGAGTTGAAGAGCGGCAGCCCCGGCCGCCACAGGCCCGGCTCGCGCACGTCGAGCGCCCGGCCCGACTCGCTCTCGGGCAGGCCGAGGTAGGCGTCCATCCCCAGCGGCTCGAGCACGGCGGCGCGGACGTACTCGGCGTGCCCCATCCCGGTCGCGGCCGCGAGCAGCGCGCCGAGCACGGCGTAGCCCTCGTTCGAGTAGACGCGCCGGGTCGCGGGCGGCCGGACCGGCTCGACGTCGACGGCCGGTGTCCCGGCAGGGCCGACCTCCGGGAGGCCGGACGCGTGGGAGAGCAGGTGGCGGGGCGTGATCGCGCCGCGGGCGGTGTCCCGGTACCCCTCCAGGTGCTCGCCGACGGGCGCGTCCAGGTCGATCGAGCCCTCCTCGGCGGCGACCAGCACCGCCATGGCGACGAGCGGCTTCGTGAGGGATGCAAGCGCGAACAGCGAGCCGTCCCGGGCCGCACCGGCGAGCCGCGACTCCCGGATCCCCTCGGGCCCGACCACGGCTGCCGCGACCGCGGGCGCGTCGCCCTCCGCCACCCAGGTGTCGATCATCTCGCAGGCCACGTGGAGGAGGATCCTACGAGGCGTGTAACGTTCCACGGGACAATGGCCGAGTTGCGGACACCGGGCGGGCGCACCGGAGGGGAGCCCCCGTTCGATCCACCTCGTGGCGACGAGGGCCTGGACGACTGGTTCGCCCGCCGCCTCGAGGCGCAGGGGATCAGGGCGCGGCGGGCCCGGCTCCCGGCTGCCCGCATCGGCGCGGTCATCGCGCTGGCGGCGGCGCTGTTCATCTTCGGATGGGTGCTCCAGAGCGCCTCCGGCGGCAGCTCCGCCACGACCACGACCCCGCCGACGCACACGACCGCCGTGACGCAGGGGACGACGCCTCCGGGCGGCACCGGCAAGGTGCCGGCGAAGCACGCCAAGCCGCAGTGGAAGCAGATCCCGCTCACCATCCTGAACGGCTTCGGCGGCGCGAACGCCGCCTCGACCGCCCAGAGCCAGCTGCGGTCGGCGGGCTGGCACGTCGTCAGCATCGCCGACGCGTCGCCCGAGACCGACTCGACCATCGTCGTGTACGTCCCGGGCAAGCTCTCGCAGGCCAAGATCGTCGCCGCCCGGCTGGGCCTGCCCCCGCCGGTCCCGATCGCGCAGGCCCCCGGGGTGCTGCCGACGCAGACCGACGGCGTCGCGATCGTGCTCGGCCACGACCTGCTGCCGAACGGCGTGGGCGGCGGCTAGCCCGGCCCGCGGCCGATCAGGAATCGAGAAGCGCGGAGGGTGGGGCCGTGGCTACCGTGACCCCCATGGCCACGACCACCACGACCGAAGGAGCGACCATGGCCGACTCTTCCACCCGGGGCATCCAGACGGTGCTGCATCCCGTGTCCGACCTCGCCCGGGCCAGGCCCGTGTACGCCGCGCTGCTCGGCACCGACCCCCAGGCAGATTCCGAGTACTACGTCGGCTTCCAGGCCGAGGGCCAGCAGATCGGCCTCGTGCCCGGCGGCGGCCCGCAGGGCATGACCTCGCCGGTGGCCTACTGGCACGTGCCGGACATCGAGGCCAAGCTGGCCGAGGTGACCGCCGCGGGGGCGACCGTGCACGAGCCCGCGCACGACGTCGGCGGCGGCCGGCTCGTCGCCACCGTCACCGACCCCGACGGCAACGTCCTGGGCCTGCTTCAGGACCGATGAGCACCGTCACCCGGACCGACACGCTGTCGGCGGCCCCAGCGGCCGCCGACAGCCACGACCTCATCCGCGTCCACGGCGCGCGGGTGAACAACCTGAAGGACGTGAGCGTCACGCTGCCCAAGCGGCGGCTGACCGCCTTCACGGGCGTGTCCGGCTCGGGCAAGAGCTCACTCGTCTTCGGCACGATCGCCGCCGAGTCGCAGCGGCTCATCAACGAGACCTACAGCGCGTTCGTGCAGGGCTTCATGCCCTCTCTGGCCAGGCCCGACGTCGACGTGCTCGAGGGCCTGACCACCGCGATCATCGTCGACCAGGAGCGGATGGGCACAGACCCCCGCTCCACGGTCGGCACGGCCACCGACGCGCACGCGATGCTGCGCATCCTCTTCAGCCGCCTGGGGCAGCCGCACGTCGGCCCGCCCAACGCGTTCTCGTTCAACGTCGCCACGGTCCGGGCCAGCGGCGCGATCACGGTCGAGCGCGGGAACCGGAAGACCACCAGCGCCACGTTCAACCGCCTCGGCGGCATGTGCCCCCGCTGCGAGGGCCGGGGCGCGATCACCGAGTTCGACCTCACCCAGCTCTACGACGAGCGCAAGTCGCTCAACGAGGGCGCGCTCCTCATCCCCGGCTACACCATGGAGGGCTGGTACGGCCGCATCTACCGCGGCTGCGGCTACTTCGACCCGGACAAGCCGATCGCGAAGTTCACGAACCGCGAGCTGGACGACCTCCTCCATAAGGAGGCCACCCGGATCAAGGTCGAAAACGTCAACGTGACGTACGAGGGGCTGATCCCGCGGCTCCGGAAGTCGACGCTGGCGAAGGACGTCGAGAGCCTCCAGCCGCACGTGCGCGCGTTCGTCGAGCGGGCGGTGACCTTCAGCGTCTGCCCCGACTGCGACGGCACGAGGCTGAGCCAGGCGGCCCGCTCCTCGAAGATCGCAGGCGCCAGCATCGCCGACGCCTGCGCGATGCAGATCAGCGACCTGGCGGAGTGGGTGCGCGGGCTCGACGAGCCGTCCGTGGCGCCGCTGCTCGAGTCGCTGCTGGCGACGCTCGACTCGTTCGCGGAGATCGGCCTCGGCTACCTCTCGCTCGACCGGCCGGCCGCGACGCTCTCGGGCGGCGAGGCCCAGCGCACGAAGATGATCCGCCACCTGGGCTCCTCGCTCACCGACGTCACGTACGTCTTCGACGAGCCGACCATCGGGATGCACCCGCACGACATCGAGCGGATGAACCGGCTGCTGCTCCAGCTGCGCGACAAGGGCAACACGGTGCTCGTCGTCGAGCACAAGCCGGGGGCGATCGCGATCGCCGACCACGTCGTCGATCTCGGGCCGGGCGCCGGCGCCGGGGGCGGCCGGGTCGTCTTCGAGGGCACCGTCGAGGAGCTGCGGTCGAGCGGCACGCTGACGGGCCGCCACCTGGACGACCGCGCCGCGCTCAAGGAGTCCGTGCGGACGGCGGCGGGCGCCCTCGAGGTGCGCGGCGCGGCCACCAACAACCTGCAGGGCGTCGACGTCGACATCCCGCTCGGGACGCTCGTCGTGATCACCGGCGTGGCCGGGTCCGGCAAGAGCTCGCTCGTCGACGGGTCGGTGGCGGGCCGCGACGGCGTGGTCGTGATCGACCAGGGCGCGATCCACGGCTCGCGCCGGAGCTACCCGGCCACCTACACCGGACTGCTCGACCCGATCCGCAGGGCGTTCGCGAAGGCGAACGGCGTCAAGCCGGCGCTCTTCAGCGCCAACTCCGAGGGCGCCTGCCCGACCTGCAACGGCGCCGGGGTCGTGTACACCGACCTGGGGATGATGGCGAGCGTCGCCACGGCCTGCGAGGAGTGCGAGGGCAAGCGGTTCCAGGCCTCCGTGCTCGAGTACCGGCTCGGCGGCCGGGACATCAGCGAGGTGCTGGCGATGTCGGTCGACGAGGCCGGGGCGTTCTTCGCCGACGGCGAGGCGGCCACGCCGGCCGCGCACAGGATCCTCGAGCGGCTCGCGGACGTGGGCCTCGGCTACCTGGTCATCGGCCAGCCGCTGACGACGCTCTCCGGCGGCGAGCGCCAGCGGCTGAAGCTGGCCACGCGCATGGGCGAGAAGGGCGGCGTCTACGTCCTCGACGAGCCGACCACGGGGCTTCACCTGGCCGACGTCGAGCAGCTGCTCGGCCTGCTCGACCGGCTGGTGGACGCAGGAGCGTCGGTCATCGTCATCGAGCACCACCAGGCGGTCATGGCGCACGCCGACTGGATCATCGACCTGGGCCCCGGCGCGGGGCACGACGGCGGCCGGATCGTGTTCGAGGGCACGCCCGCAGACCTGGTCGCGGCCCGCTCGACGCTGACCGGTCAGCACCTGGCGGCGTATGTACTCTAGGCCGGCTCGAGCGCGGCCAGGTCGGAGAGGCTCGGCGCGGCCCGGATGGACGGGCTGAGGAAGCCCCACACGAGCAGGACGACGTTGAAGGCGCAGAAGACGGCGATCGTCTCCCGCGCCGACACCGCCTCGAGCAAGAGGCCGGCGACGAGCGGCCCCAGCGGCGCGATGGCGAGGGCGATCGAGCTGCGGACCGCCTCGACCCGGCCCAGCAGCCGGTCGGGCGTGACGGCGATCCGGTAGCCGACGACCACGGAGTCGGTGATGGGCATGGCCAGGCCCTGGGGCAGGATCCCGGCGGCGAGCACGAACACGCTCGGCCGCACCAGGAACGCCGCGCTGCCGAGCCAGGCGACGAGCTCGATCCAGAGGATCGTCCGCATCGACAGCCTCCGGCGCGCGATCGGCGACAGCAGCGATCCGGCCAGCAGGCTCACGCCGAACACGGCCAGGAGGGCGCCGATCTCGCCGCCGGTCAGGCCCTGCGCGCGGCCGGCGACGACGACCACGAGCAGGATCCCGGGCAGCGAGAAGTTGCCGAGCCCGTAGAGGAACGCGCACGTGCGCAGGAACGGCCGGTCCCACAGGAAGCGCATGCCCTCCCCCACCTGGGCGCGCAGCCCGGCGCCGGCGGGCGCGCGCGGGCCCTGGAAGGGCGTCCGCATCGAGGCCAGCGACACCAGCGATGCGGCGTAGGAGCAGGCGTCGACCACGAACGGGAGCGACCGGGCGATCCCGAACAGGAACCCGCCCAGCGGCGGCCCGACCAGATTCACCGTCGCGACCCGGGCGGAGACCGCGCCCACGGCGTCGGGCAGCTGCGGCGCCGGCACGACGGAGCGCAGCGCGCCCGCGGCGGCCGCGGTGAAGGCGACGGTCCCGGCTCCCTCCACGAGCGCGACGACCGCGAGCAGCGCAAATGACGCATCGCCGGCGACAACTGTCGCCGCCAGGACGCCGATCGTCACCGCACGGAGGAGGTCGGCCGCGACCATCACCCGGCGCCGGTCCACCCGGTCGGCGATCACCCCGGCCGGGAGCTGCAGCACGGCGAACGGGACCAGGCGGGCGAACGAGACCACGCCGGCGCGGGCCGGGGAGTGCGTCAGCGCGAGCGCGAGCAGCGGGTAGGCGATCATCGTCGCCTCCGAGCCCATCGCCGAGAGGAGCTGTCCCGACTGGAGCAGGACGAAGTCGCGATTGCGCCACAGGGGCGTCGGGGCCACGGGACGGAGACGCTAGCGGATCGGTGGGATTCCGGCGATCGGCGTCGAACGAACCCCCGATGCTCCCGGGACCGCAGCGCATCGTCGTCGACCTGCCCGCCCGCACGATCGTGCGGGTGATCGTGCTCGTGCTGCTCACGATCGTGCTCGTCGACGTCCTCGAGCACGTGACCCGGATCCTGATCTGGATCGCCACCTCGCTCTTCCTGGCGGTGGCACTGCAGCCGCTGGTGCGGCTGGCCGAGCGGCGGATGCCGCACGCGCTGGCCGTGTTCGCCGTGTTCGGGGGCCTCCTGCTGGTCGTCGTCCTGTTCCTGGCGCTCCTGATCATCCCGATCGCGACCCAGGTCGACGACCTGCGCACCGCTGCCCCCGCCTACATCAACGACCTGCGACACAACGGCACGATCAACAGCCTGAACACGCGCTACCACATCGTGAAGAAGGCCGAGGAGGCCGCGAACGCCTATCCGAGCAAGGCGTTCGGCGCGCTCAGCGCCATCGTGAGCGGCCTCGTCGCCACGATCACGGTGCTCTTCCTGACGCTGTTCCTGCTCCTGGAGCTACCCGCGCTGGCCGAGGGCGTGCTGCGGTTCGTGCCCGCGCAGCGGGCGGAGCAGATCCGCCGCATCGGCGGCGACATCAACCGCAACGTCGCCGGCTACGTGCTCGGCAACCTGATCATCTCCGTCATCGCGGGGGTCGTGATCGGCCTCTCGCTGTGGATCCTGGGCGTCCCCTACGCGCTCGCCCTGGCGGTGCTCATGGCCGTGTTCGACCTGGTGCCGCTCGTCGGCGCGACGGTCGGCGCGCTGGCGGCGATCGGCGTCGCGCTCGCGACCCAGGGCGTGACCGCCGGAATCGTCATGGTCGTCGTGAACATCGTCTACCAGCAGATCGAGAACCACGTCCTGCAGCCGATCGTCTACCGGCGCACGGTGCAGCTCTCGGCGTTTCTCGTGCTGGTCGCGGTGCTGCTCGGCGGCGAGCTCCTGGGCGTCCTGGGCGCGCTGATCGCCATCCCGGTGGCCGGCTCGCTGCAGCTCCTCTTCCGCGAGGTCACGCGCGAGCGGTTCGGCAAAGGCACGGGGCCCGTCCCCGGCTGAGCCGGCGAACGGCCGCACTCAGGCTGCGGAGCGGAGCAGGTCCCAGGCCCGGTCGACGTGCTCGGCCGTGGTGGCGGCGTTCCCGATCGCGACCCGGAGCGCGTAGCGGCCCCCCAGGTCCGTGTGCGAGACGAGCGCCCGCCCACTCGCGTTCACGCGGTCGAGGATCGCCTCGTTGAGGGCGCGCAGCTCGGCCTCGTCGTCGACGCCCTCGGGGCGGCGCCGGAAGCAGACGGTCGAGAAGGGCACCGGCGCGAGCAGCTCCCAGCCCGGCTCGGCCCGCACCGCCGCCTCGAGCCGGCGGGCCAGGTCGATGTGGCCCGACACGATCGCCGCGAGGCCGTCCGCGCCGTACGCGCGCAGCACCATCCACAGCTTCAGCGACCGGAACCGGCGGCCGAGCGCGACGCCGTAGTCCATCAGGTTGACGACGTCCTCCTCGCTCGTGCGCAGGTACTCGGGCACGACCGAGAACGCCGCCCGCATGTCGTCCGGGCGGGCGGTGTAGAGCAGGCTGCAGTCGATGGGCGTGAGCAGCCACTTGTGCGGGTTCACGACCAGCGAATCCGCCCGCTCGCACCCCGCCAGCACGCCCCGCAGCTCGGGCACGACCGCCGCGGCGCCGCCGTAGGCGGCGTCGACGTGCAGCCACATGCCGTGCTCGGCGCAGACGTCCGCCACCTCGGCGACGGGGTCGATGCTCGTCGACGACGTCGTGCCGACGGTCGGGACGGCGGCGATCGGGCGCCGGCCGGCGGCGACATCCGCGGCGACCGCCTCGCGCAGGGCGTCGGGGCGCATCCGGTACTCGTCGTCGGTCGGGATCTTGACCAGGCCCTCCTGCCCGAACCCGAGCACGATGCAGGCCTTCTCGACCGAGGAGTGCGCCTCCCGGGAGGTGTAGACGCGCAGCGGCGGCAGGTCGTCGCGGGCCGCCATCCCGCGCGTGCGGATGTCGAGGCCGGCCGCCTCGCGGGCGGCGGCGAGCGCCCACAGCGTCGACGACGAGGCCGTGTCGGTGATCTGCCCGAACCAGCCGGCCGGCAGGCCGAGCAGCTCCGCCGCCCAGCGCATCGTGACCTGCTCGAGCTCGGTCGCCGCCGGCGAGGTGCGCCACAGCATCGCGTTCACGTTCAGGGCGGCCGCGATCGTCTCGCCGAGGATGCCCGGCGGTGAGCCCGTGATCCCGAAGTAGGCCATGAAGCCGGGGTGGTTCCAGTGGGTCAGGCCGGGCACGATGATCCGGTCGAGGTCGGCCATGATCGCCTCGAGCGGCTCCCCGTGAGCCGGCGGGTGCTCGGGCAGGGCGGCCGCGACCTCGCCCGGCTTCACCCGGGCCAGAACGGGCAGGCTGTCGACGTCCTCGAGGTAGCGGGCGATCCATCCGGCCGCCTGCTCGAGCGCCGCGCGCAGCTCGCCGGTCGTCGGCAGGCTGACCGGCTCGGCGGCCACGAGCGCTACAGCGCCGCCTCGACGGACGCGAGCGTCTCGTCGAGCAGGGCCGCGATCTCGTCGATCTCGGCCTCGGTCACCGTCAGGGGCGGCGCGAGCAGGAGCGCGTCCATGTGCTCGGTGCCGACCGGCGTCGGGCAGGGGTAGATCATCAGGCCCCGGCGCTTGGCCTCGGCGGAGACCTTCCCCGACATGCCGTCCGCGGCCCGGAAGCGGCCGCCGCCGGGCGCCCGCAGCTCGATCCCGCGCAGCAGGCCCAGGCCGCGCAGCTCCGCGACGACCGGATGGCGGCCTGCGATCTCGGCCAGGCGCGCGTGCAGCTGCTCGCCGCGCACCCTCGCCGCCTCGACCAGGCCCTCCGACTCGATCACGTCGATCACCTCGCAGCCGACGGCGCAGGCGAGCGGGTTGCCCGAGAACGTGTGCCCGTAGGAGAACCCGCTCGGGCTCCTCTCGATCACGTCGCGCAGCCGCCGCGACGCCACCATGCCGGAGAGCGGGAGGATGCCGCCGCCGATGCCCTTCCCGAACGTGATCACGTCCGGCACGGCGCCGAAGTGCTCGACCCCGAACCAGCGCCCGGTGCGCCCGAAGGCGGTGATCACCTCGTCGGCGACCAGCAGCACGTCGTGGCGGTCGCACACCTCGCGCACGGCGGCCAGATAGCCGTCGGGCAGCGGGACCGCCGCGCCGGACGACCCGGTGACCGGCTCGACCACGAACGCGGCGACGTGCTCGGCGCCCCGCGACATGATGGCCGCCTCGAGCGCCGCGGCGCCCTCCGCGGCAGTGTCCGCGTTCGGGACGACCGCGTACTTGCGCAGGAGCAGCTCGAACGGCGCCCGCCAGCGCGACCCCGAGAGCGAGAGGGCACCCATCGTCGAGCCGTGGTAGGACGTGACCCGGCTCAGGAACTCGATCTTGCCCGGACGGCCCTGGAGCTCCCAGTAGAGCACCGCCAGATGCAGGGCCGACTCGTTCGCCTCGGAGCCGGAGGAGTTGAAGAAGCACCACTCGAGGTCGCCCGGCGCGACGCGCGCGATCCGCTCGGCGAGATCCATCATCGGCTCGTTCGAGAACGAGAAGCGGTAGGTGAATGCGATGCGCTCCGCCTGGCGCTGCAGCGCCTCGACGACGCGGGGATGGCCGTGGCCGAGGAGCATCACCATCGCGCCCCCGCAGGCGTCGAGGTAGCGGTTGCCGTCGGCGTCCTCGATCACGCATCCACCGGCGCGGACGGCGACCGGCAGCCGCCGCCCCGGGCTGGCGGTCATGGAGTAGTCGGTGCGGGCGGGCGCGCTCACGGGGCGCTCGCCACTTTACACTGGGGGCGCGCCGCGACCGACCGCTCGGCCGGGTGCGGGGCAGGTAGGGACAGACAGGAGGTCGCAGTGCACTGGTACACCGACGTCATCAGGCAGTACGCCGTGTTCGACGGGCGGGCGACGCGGCCCCAGTACTGGTGGTTCGCCCTGATCAACGCCGTCATCTCGCTGGTGCTGCGGCTCGCGATCCCGGGCGCCGGCCTGATCATCTCGGAGCTGTACGGGCTGGCCGTGCTGCTGCCGTCGATCGGCGTCGCCATCCGCCGCCTGCACGACACGAACCGCACCGGGTGGTGGATCCTCGTCGTGCTGATCCCGGTCGTCGGCTGGGTCTGGCTGATCGTGCTGCTCGCACGGCCCGGCGACACCGGGCCCAACCAGTACGGCCCGCCGCCGGGAAGCGGGACCGGCGAGCCCGTCATCGCCGACGGCGGGATGTAGTCAGACCGACTGGCCGGGGGCGCGCAGCGCCGTCTGCAGCTCGACCAGCGCCGGCCCGGAGCGGTCGGCGATCGCGTCGGCGAGCGCGCCGCCGAGCCCGCCGACCCCGTCGGCGCGCAGATAGCGCACGCCACAGGCGCGCGCGATGCCCTCGAAGTCCGGGGCGTTCAGGTCGACCGCCACCGTGCGGCCGAACATCGTCTCCTGGTAGTTGCGCAGGATGCCGTAGGCCGAGTCGTTGACGACGAGCGCGATCAGCGGGAGCCCCTCGGCCCGTGCCGTCAGAAGCTCGTGCCCCGCCATCAGGAAGCCGCCGTCGCCGCACAGCGCGACGGTGGGCCGGTCGGGGTTCGCCGCCACCGTGCCGAGCGCGAGCGGGATGCCGCAGCCGAGCGCCCCCGACGACGGGTAGACGAACGCGCCGGGGCGCTTGGCGTCGAGATAGAGGGCCGCCCAGTAGGCGGCGATCGTCATGTCCGCGACCACGATCGCGTCGTCGGGCAGCGCGTCGTGGAGCACGCGCATGAGCTCGACCTCGGCCCCCTGCGCACCCACCTCGGACGCGCGGCCCTGGAGCGCGGCCCGCACGGCCGCCTCGCCGTTGCGGGCGCCGGCCGAGGGCGGATCCGCCAGCAGCGCGCGGCAGAAGAGGCCCACGTCGGCGACGATCCCCTCCGACACGGCGAACGTGCGCCCGAAGCGGCCCGGGTCGAGGTCGACCTGGACGATCGCCGCCGGCATCGGCAGGCCCCAGTCGGCGGTCGCCTCCTGGGAGAAGCGGGTGCCGAGCGCGAGCACGAGGTCGGAGCGCTCGACCAGCTGCCGCATCGAGGGCTCCTCGACCGACGAGCCGGCGTGCAGGGCGTGGCCGCTCGGAAGCGCGCCCTTGCCGTTGTAGGTCGTGAGCACCGGCGCGTCGAGGAGCTCCGCCAGCGCGCGCACGTCGGCGGCCGCGCGGCGCGTGCCGCCCCCGGCCCAGATCAGCGGCGCCTCGGCGGCGTCGATCAGCGCGCGGACGCGGGCCACGCCCTCGGGATCCGGCGCGGGCAGCGAGACCCGGGTCACGCGCTCCGCGGCCGGCGCGGCCGCGGCCGCCATCACGTCGGTCGCCACCTCGATGGTGACCGGCCCGGGATCGAGCGCCATGTGCCGGAAGGCCTCGTCGACGGCCTCGACGAGCGCCTCCGGCGACGTCGGGCGGGCGTGGAACCGTGAGACGGCGGCGAACGCCTGTGACTGGCCCCGGCTCTCGTGCAGGTAGCCGCGGCCGGCGCCGACGAGGTGGGTCGGGATCTGCGACGTCAGGTGCAGCACCGGGGCGCTCGAGGCGTCCGCTTCGGAGAGCGCCGCGAGCGAGTTGAAGGCGCCCGGGCCGGTGCTCGTCAGGTACACGCCGGGGCGGTCGCCCGTGCGGGCGTAGCCGACGGCACCGAAGCCCGCCGCCTGCTCGTGGCGGACGACGATGCGCCGGATCGGCGAGGGGATCAGCGCGTCCCAGACCGGCAGGGCGTGGATGCCGGGCAAGCCGAAGACCACGTCCACGCCATGCGCCTCGAGCGCGGCCACGAGCGCACCTGCGCCGGTGCGAACGCCGGGCTCCGAGGCGACGTTCATCGCACGGCACCACCGAACTCGCCGTGGGGGTGGGAAGTCGGATCGCGGTGAGGAGTCTCCGAACGCCCGAGCCTCGAGCTCCACGGCGTCGGCGAGACCGTGCTCTCGCCGACGCGCGACAACGCTCCGCGACACAGGAAGGAGGGCGCCCGTGGGGGAACCATGGGTTCCCCCACGGTAAGAGGATTGGCTGGACTCGATCAGGGCAACCAGGTCGTCGATCTGCGACGAGCTGAGCGACGAGCCGAAGGTGGTCGGCATGGGCGTCGTCCACGGCCCGCCGGATGCGGTGAACGCGGCCGGGTCGGTGATCGACTGCTGGATGAACGCCGCCTCCGGCATGCCGGCCTTCTTGGCGTCGCCGGAGACCACCTTGTCGAGGTCGGGGCCGATCGTGCCCGTCGCGTTCGCGGCGGTGAGCGTGTGGCAGCTGCCGCAGCCGTTCGAGGCGAAGACGGCCTTGCCGGCGTTCGCGTCGCCCGTGGCGCCGCTCGAGCTTCCGCCGCTGCTGCCTCCGCTGCTGCCGCCCGGCGTCGACGACGGCGCCGACGAGGCGGGGGTGGAGACGGCGGCGGTGGAGACCCCCGGGTTCAGGCCGACGCTGCTCGCGTTGTCGGTCGCGCCGCCCGCGATGACGATGACGACGACCATCACGGCGATGCCCGCGACGGTCCCCAGCAGTCCGGCGATCAAGACCTTCACCATGGCGCGGGGAATATACCCCGTCCCCCGGCGATATACCGCAAGCAGGGGATGCCACCCGCGGCGTCGAACGCCGAGGTGGAGTGACGATGCTGGACAAACGCGACATCCAAAACCTGATGTACTGCGTGCGGGTGACCGAGACGAGCGGACAGTGGCAGTCCGGCTATCCCGTGCGCACGCCGAACGATCTGGAGATCAAGCTGGCCGGGCTCCTGCGCGAGCTCGACGGCCGTCGCCCGGTCGTCCGGGCCGCCTGACCCGGCGGGTACCATCCCGACCTGCGTGGCTGCGCAGGCCTATCACACGGCGCGAATCGGCGACCTCGAGCGCGACGACGGGTGGGCGCCCATCCGGGCCGCACTCGACGTGCGCGCGTTCGGGGTCAACGCGTGGACCGCGCACGAGGCCGGGACGACGCTGATCCCGCCGCACGACGAGGCCCCGTCGGGCCACGAGGAGCTCTTCGTCGTCACGGCCGGTCACGCCCGGTTCACGGTCGGCGAGGACGAGATCGACTCACCGGCCGGCGAGGTCGTGTTCGTCCGCGACCCGGCCGTCTCCCGGGCCGCGGTCGCCGTCGAGGCGGACACGACCGTCGTCTCGGTCGGCGCGACCGCCGGCCGCGCCTTCCGGCCGCGCTCGTGGGAGGTGAACCGCGACGTGATCCCCCTCCTCGACGCGGGCCGCCACGCCGAGGCGCGCGAGATCCTGCTCGAGGCGCTCGAGCGCTACGAGGACCGCGAGACCGTCCTCTACAACCTCGCGTGCGCGGAGGCCCAGCTGGGCCAGACCGACGCCGCCTTCCGCCATCTCGGCGAGGCGTTCCGCCTTCGCCCCGCCCTCGCCGACCACGTGGACGAGGACCCGGATCTCGAGCCGCTGCGGGCCGACCCCCGGTTCGCCGAGCTCACGAGGACCGAATGAGCGGGGCCGGCCGGCCCGGTCCGACGCGCTCGGCGACCACCTCGACTCCGTGGACCGCCGTGCTCCCGCCGAAGTCGGCCTTGCGGCCGTCGTTCAGGACGTTCACGTTCGCCCCCTGCTGCTCGCGCTTCGGCCAGCGCCCCTTGGGCGAATAGGCGACGCCGGGCGGGACGATGTCCGAGACAGCGACGGTGAGCTCCAGCGCACCCGTCGCGTTTTGCAGCCTGACTCGGTCGCCCTCCGCGAGGCCGCGCCGGGCCGCGTCCTCGGGGTGCAGCGTCACCGTGCCCGCACCGATCCGGCGGGCGATCTTGGGGTCGTTGGCGAACGTCTCGTTCAGCATCCAGGGCGACGCAGGCGTCAGCAGCCGCAGCCGGCCGTCGGCGGGGCGGGCGTCGGCCCAGGGCTGCGGGACCCTCGGATGGCCGTCCGCCTCCGCCGCCGCCGAGGCGATCTCGATGCATCCGCTCGGGGTCGGGAACGCCAGGTCGGCGAACTGCACGACCGGCTCCGGGGTCAGCGGCACCGTGCCGGCCCGGGCCAGCTCCGCGAAGCCCTCCACCGCGTCGCAGCGGGCGAGCATCGCGTCGATCATGCTTCGATCCGACTCGTGCAGCTCCGGCTCGGAGAAGCCCATCACCGCGGCCAGACGGCGGAAGATCTCCTGGTTGGGGAGCGCCAGCCCGGGCGGACTGACGGCCTTCACCTGCGCCGAGAGCGAGAGGTCGAAGTAGCTCGCGACCAGATCGTCGAACTCGAGGAAGCTGGCCGCCGGCAGGACGATGTCGGCGTAGTCGCACGTGTCGGTCGCGAACACCTCGATCGCCACCGTGAACAGGTCCTCGCGCCCGAGCGCCCGGCGCAGGCGCGCCTGGTCGGGGTTGGAGGCGGCGATGTTGATGTTCCAGCAGACGAGGCTGCGGCTCGCCGCCGGCCGCTCCAGGATCCCCGCCAAATCCATGTGGCTGACCGGCGGCGGCGGATCGCCCAGGCCCGGCGGGAGCAGCCAGTCCTCGTCGATGTCGAACCGGTCGTTCAGGTACAGGAACCCGGCTCCGGGCCGGCCGAGGTTCCCGCTCACGGCCGGCAGCAGCGAGACGGCTCGCATCACGTTCCCGCCCGTCGCCTGCCGCTGCAGGCCCTGCCCCATCCACAGGAGCGACGGCCCCGCCCCGTAGGCCGCGGCCGCATCCTCGAGCAGCGTCGCGGGCACCCCCGTCACGCCCTCCGCCCACGCCGGCGTGCACGGCTCGAGCGCCGGGGAGAGCTCGTCCCAGCCGACCGTGTGGCGTTCCAGCAGGCCGAGGTCGGCGTGGCCGTCGCGGACGATCACGTGCAGCATGGCGAACGCCAGGGCGGCGTCGCTGCCGGGGAACGGCTGCAGGTGCAGATCGGCGCGCGCCGCCGTGGGCGTGCGCACCGGGTCGACCACCACCACGCGGCCGGGTGCCTCCGGCAGCCAGTGGTCGTGGGCGTGCGGCGCCGACGCGGACGGGTTCGCGCCCCAGACAAGGATGCACGCGGCGTCCCGGGCCGTCCGCGGGTCGAACCCCGTCACCGATGTGCCGTAGAGGTAGTCGAGCGCCACGTGCCCCGCCTTGTTGCACACCGAGTCGGGGTCGATCTCGGTCGCGCCCAGCCGGCGGAAGAACCGCGACCCGAAGCTTCCCGCCAGGATGGAGCAGGTGCCCGTGTAGTGCGCGTTCAGGATCGTGTGCGCGCCGGGGCCGTCGCAGATCGCGCGCCAGCGGCGACCGATCTCCGCCAGCGCGTCGTCCCACCCGACGGGCTCGAAACCGCCCGCGCCCTTCGGCCCCACCCGCCGCAGCGGCGTCGTCAGCCGCGCATCGGGATCCAGGAACACGCCGTTGTACCCGATCGAGCACTTGCGGCACAGCTTGCCCCGGCTGACGGGATGGCCGGGATCGCCGCGCACCGACCGGACGGCACCGTCCCGGACGCTCACCACGATCCCGCAGGCGTCGTAGCAGTCGCGCGGGCACGTGGTGCGGAGCAGGGTGTCGGTCACCCGCGGGACTCAAGCAGACCGGGCCGGCGTTTTCCAGGCCAAGGTCGTCAGGTGACGTGGCCGGTGCCGGGCGAGCGATACCCGGCGAACCGCTAGATCCAGCCGAGCGCCCACATGACGACGACGGCGCAGGCGACGGCGAGCCAGCCTTCGAGGGTGAGGCGGCCCAGCACGGCGCGGGCGGTGCCGGCGGCGTCGCGGAGCTGGGCGAGCGCCTCGTTGAGGCTTTCGCCGTGGCTGGTCGGCGTGATGCGGTCGGCGGGCATGCGGGCTCCTCGGGTGAGATGGGGGTCATGGAGGCGAATCCCCCCAGGAGCAGGGATTTTGTAGCGGCGCTCGGGTTGGGACGTCCCCCGGAAGGGGGGTAGGGCCTCCCCAGCTTGGCGCAGTTCGGACCTCGGCTAGGCTCGGACGACCGTGCGCCTCTTCGTCGCCGCCATCCCGCCGCCCGCCCTGGCCCGGCGGCTCGCCGACGCGACGGCCGAGCTCGTGCCGCCGCAGCTGCGGCCCACGCCGGCCGAGAACGTGCACCTGACGGTGCACTTCCTCGGCGACGTCGCCCCGGATGTCGTCCCCGCCCTGACGACCGCCCTCGCCGCCGCCTGCGTCCACCACGCGCCGACGGACCTCACCGTCGAGGCGATCGCTCCCGGCCCGCCGCGGCGGCCGCGGATGCTGTGGGGGACGGCGAAGGCGGCGCCCGCCTACGAGGCCCTCGTCAACGCCGTGGCGGCGGCCGCCGCACCGTATGCACCGGATGCGCGCGTCCCGCGGCCGGGCACGCCCCACCTCACCCTCGCCCGGCCGCGCGGGCGCGCCGCCCTGCGCGACTGGCCCGCCCCCCGGCCGGTCAGGGACGGCCGCATCCCCGTGACCGAGCTCGCGCTCGTCCGGTCGGAGCTCGGCCCGCACGGCCCCCGCTACACGACGCTCGCGACCCTCCCGCTCGGCGGCGGTCAGCCTGCCGGGCGCCGGTAGCGGGCCCGCCAGACCCGCACGTCGAACTCCGGCCCGCCGATCATCTCCCGCACCCGCGACGCCGCCGGCTCGCCCGTGCCCGCCACGGCCAGCCAGCGATCCACCCGGTTCGTCCGCAGCCACGTCTCCTCGGCGTCGAGGTGCATGCCCGCGGCCTGGAGCGGCCCGCGCGTGTCGCCGGGGAAGATCAGCCGGCCGTGCTCGGGGTCGCGGAGGCGCTCGATCTCCTCCCACCGGCGCGCACGGCGCGGATCGGGATCGGCCACCATGTCCTCCAGCACGAGCCGCCCCCCGGGCGCCAGCACGCGCGCCATCTCGTCGAGCGCTCGGGCCGGCCGGGCGATGTGGTGCAGCGAATTGACGCATGTGACGAGGTCGAATGACGCCTCGGCGAACGGCAGCTGCTCGGCCCGGCCGACGACCGTCCCGACGCCGTCAGGCGCGTGCCCGAGCAGCGCGGGTGCGGAGTCGAGCACGGTGACAGCCGCAACCCTCCCCGCGAGGGCGGCCGCGAGCGCCCCCGGGCCGCCGGCGACGTCGAGCACGCGATCCTCTCCCCGCGGCTCGCACCAGGCCACGAACCCGGTCCAGTCCCTGTCGGCGGCGTGCGCCGCGTACAGGTCGGCCGTGCGGTCGAAGCGGTTAGCCCCGGACAAGCGCGATCGCCTCCTCCCGTGTCGTGACCGTCCCGGCCGCCTGCTCCTCGGCCAGCCGCGCGACGAGCTCGCCGATCCGCGGCCCGCGGACGCCCGCGAGCCGGGCGATCTCGTCGCCGCGCAGCAGCGGCTCGCGCTCCTCGGACTCGAGCTCCTGCACGAGGTGGATCATCTCGACCGCCGCCTGTGCGTGCGCCCGCACGTACGCCTGCCGGGCCCGCACACCGCGCGTGGCGAGGCGGTCGGCGAGCGAGAGCACGATGCTCTCGTAGGCGTGCGGCGCCGTCGCCTGCAGGTACCCGTAGGCCGTCCGCCGGTCGAACGGCCGCTCGCGCACCATGAAGCCCAGCCGCAGGTGCTCGGCGACCAGCACCCGGCAGAAGCGGATCAGCGCGTGCGACGCCCGCCACCGCTCGAGGACGCGCGCGGCCGTGTCGGCGCCGAGCCGGTCGTGGCCCATGAAGCCGACCCGGCCCTCGCCCGAGACCGTGCGTGTGGCCGGCTTCTCGATGTCGTGGAAGAGCGCGGCCAGCCGCAGCCCCGTGCGCCCGGTGAACCCGTTCCCCACCTCGGCCGTAAGCGCGGCCTCGACCGGCGCGGCCGCGTCGCGCAGGTAGTGCCCGGGGTGGGCGGCGACGTCCGCCGCCGCGTCGAGCACCTTGAGCGTGTGGTCGAACACGTCGAGGTGGTGGAACGCGCTCTGCCCCACCCCCCGCATCGCGGCCATCTCCGGCAGGACGACGTCGAGCACGCCGAGGCGGTCGAGCAGGCGGATGCCCTCCTCGGGGTGGTTGGGCTCGAGCAGGCGCCGGACCTCGGTGAGCACGCGCTCGCCGCTGGGGCGGTCGGCCAGATGGGCGTCGCGGCGGGCGAGCCGCTCGGCCTCGGGGTCGACGGCGAACCCGAGCTCGTGCGCGAGCCGGGCCAGCCGCAACAGCCGCAGCGGATCGTCCGCGAACACCTGGTCGGAGACGGCCCGCAGCCGCCCCGCCTCGAGGTCGGCGCGCCCGCCGTGCGGGTCGATCACGTCGCCGCCCGCGAGCGGCACCGCCATCGCGTTGATGGTGAAGTCGCGCCGGCCCAGGTCGTCGGCGACCGGCCCGTGGCTGCGGCTGATGTCGACGGTGCGGCCGTCACGGACGACCCGCCAGGCGCCGTGGCGGTCGGACAGCGGGAACGGCGCGCCGCCGGCCGCGCGCGCCAGCGAGCGGGCCGCCCGGGCCGGGTCCTCGGCGACGACCAGGTCGACGTCGACCACGTCGCGTCCGAGCATCAGGTCGCGGACGCTGCCGCCGACGAGCCACGCGTCCGGCACGGGCGCGAGCGCCCGCACGACCTCAAGGCCCGGCAACGACATGCTCCACCCGCCGCGGCCGCGGCGCCAGCGACGTCACGATCTCGTAGTTGATCGTCCCGGCCAGCCGGGCCCACTCCTCGGCCAGGATCCGCTCGTCGCCGTCCCGGCCGATCAGCGTCACCGTGTCGCCCTGCTCGACATCGCAATTGGCGCCGATCACGAATGTCAACTGATCCATGCTGACCGTGGCGGCGATCCGCCGCCTCCGGCCGCCGACGAGCACGTCGGCCCTCCCCGACAGCACCCGGGGCACGCCGTCGGCGTACCCCGCCGGCGCGAGGCCGATCCAGGTCGGCTCCGTCGCCACGAACCGGCGCCCGTAGCCGGAGCTCTCGCCCGGCCCGAGCAGCCTCACCGCCGCCACGTGCGTCTCCATCCGCAGCGCCGGCGTGAGCCCGTCGGCGTCCGGGTGGGCCTCGAACGGCGACAGGCCGTACGTCGCGATCCCGCAGCGGACGGCGTCGAAGCGGGCCTCCGGGAACCGTAGGGTCGCGGCGCTGTTGGCCAGGTGGCGCGGGCAGGGCGGGAAGCTCGCCGCCACCTCGGCGAACCGCTCCACCTGGCCGCAGGTGAAGTCCGCGTCGGTGTCGGCCACGGCCAGGTGGCTCATGAGCCCCGCCGGCCGCAGCCCGCCGTCGGCGTCGAGCTGCTCGGCGACCCGCAGCGCATCGCCGGCGGACATGCCCCACCGGCCCATCCCCGTATCGACCTTCACGTGCACGCCGAGCGGCGCGCGGGCGCCGGCCTGGAGGCGCGCGAACCCCTCGACGGAGGAGACGGCCACGTCGACGCCCGCCACCTGCGCCTCCTCGCCCGGCGCGAGCGGCCCCATCACGAGCACCGGCACGTCCCCGAGCTCCTCGCGCAGGGCGCGGGCCTCCTCCCAGGTGGCGACGCACAGGCGGCGGGCACCGGCCCGCATCGCCGCCCTCCCCACCGCCGCCGCGCCGTGGCCGTAGCCGTCGGCCTTCACGACCGTCCACACCTCGGCCGGCCCGGCCGCGTGGCGCAGGCGGGCGACGTTGTCCTCGATCGCCCCCAGGTCGACGGTCACCGTCGCCCGCGCGCGCTGCGTCCCGATCACCGCAGCACCCCCGGCAGGGACTCGATCACGTCGCTCGCCACGATCCCTGACGGCCCCAGCCGCTCGGCCGCGGCCCGGCCCGCCCGCCCGTGCGCCTCGGCGGCCGCGGCGGTCGCGAGCCAAGCGTCCGGCTCGCGCGCGAGCATCGCGGCGACGACGCCCGTGAGCACGTCGCCCGTCCCGGCCGTCGCCAGCCCCGGCACGCCGGCGTGGCAGACGCACAGCCGGCCGTCCGGTGAGGCGACCAGCGTGTCCGCGCCCTTCAGCAGGACGACGCAGCCGCTGGCCTCGGCCGCCCGCCGGACCGCGTCGAGCCGGTTCGCCCGCACCCAGTCCGACGACTCGCCGAGCAGCCGGCCCATCTCGCCCTCGTGCGGCGTCAGCACCGCCGGCCGCGGGCGCCGGCGCAGGTCGGCGAGCGCCCCGTTGAACGCGAACAGGCCGTCGGCGTCGATCACCACCGGCCCGGCGTGGCCGCACCCCACCTCACGCGCCAGGGCGAGCATCTCCTCGCTGCGGCCGAGCCCTGGGCCGACCGCCACGGCGCCCGCCCGCTCGAGCAGCTCGAGCGCGTTCGGCAGCGGCCGCACCATCACCTCGACGACGCGCGCCTCCAGGATGCGGGCCGCGTCCGGCGGCGCCCCGATCCAGGCGATCCCGGCCGAGGCCCGAAGCGCGGCCAGAGCCGTCATGAGCGGCGCCCCGGTGAAGCCGCGCGCCCCGCCCAAGACGAGTACCGCGCCGGCCGTGTACTTCGTGTCGCCCGGCCGCTTGGGGGGCACCGTGAGCCCGTCGGCGAGCACGGCGGCCGTCCCCGCGCCGGCACGCGGCGGGATGCCGATGTCGGCGACGACGACGCGGCCCGACGCCGTCCGGCCCGGATCGACGGCCGTCCCCAGCTTGCGGCCGTGGAAGCAGACCGTCACCTCGGCGGCGACCGCCTCGCCGGCGACCGCCCCGGTGGACGGGTCGACCCCGGACGGGACGTCGAGGGCGACGATGCCCGTGTGGCCGTGCATCGCGGCGATCACCTGCACCGCCTCGGGCCTCGGCGCGCCCCGGAACCCGGTGCCGAGCAGCGCGTCGACGATCACGTCGGCGCGACGCAGCCGCGCCCGCGAAACCCCCTCGCGCAACGGCACCTCGAGCCGCGCCGCCACGTCGTGGTTCCGGCGGGCGTCCGCGGGGAGCCGGTCGGGGTCGGCGGCCAGCAGGCACTCGACGTCCCACCCGGCCGCGTGCAGGTGGCGCGCGACGACGAAGCCGTCGCCGCCGTTGTTGCCGCCGCCGCACACGACCGCCACCGACCCGCGCGGATAGGTGCGCACGATCTCCGCGGCCGCCGCGAGACCGGCCCGCTCCATCAGCACCGCGCCGGGCAGTCCGAGCTCCTCGATCGCACCGGCATCCGCCGCCCGCATCTCGCCCGCGTCGTACAGCGGGAGCGTCCGGATCATGCGTCGTCGACGACGGCCACCGCCGCCGCCATCCCCTTCGAGTGGGTCATGCTGAGGTCGATCGCCCCCGCCTTCACCCGCTCCGCCCACGCCAGGGTGCGCCCGGAGAGGCTCACGCCCGGCTTGGGCCGGCCGGCGATCTCGATCTCCCGCCACGTGAACGGGACCCCGAACCCGAGCGCCTTTCCGACCGCCTCCTTGCCGGCGAAGCGAGCGGCGAAGTGCTGCGCCGGGTTGGCCCGGGAGAGGCAGTACTCACGCTCGATCGGGGTGAAGACCCGCTCGACGAAACGGGGATGCCGCTCGAGCGCGCGGGCCACCCGCGAGATCTCGATCAGGTCGATCCCAACCCGCATCGGGCCATACTATGCTAGGGCCATGCCAAGGGCGATCCCGCTGACGGGCACGGCGACGTGGTGGCCCAGCACCCTCTACCAGACGACGACGCTCGAGCTGCGCCGGGCCGGCGAGCGGCTCCTGGTCGACCCCGGCATCTCGCCGTGGGAGATCGAGGAGGTCGTGTCCGCGTCGACGATGCCGGTCACTCAGGTGCTCGTCACGCACGCCGACTGGGACCACGTCATGGCGCTCGGGGCCCTGCCCGGCGCGCAGGTGACGGCCGGCCGGGCGTCCGCGGAGCGCATCCGCTCGGGCGCCGCCCGGCAGGAGATCGAGCGCGAGACGGCCGAGTTCTTGATCCCCCACCGCTCGATCGAGCGCCTGCACGTGGAGCAGGTGGTCGACCCGCCCGCGGAGGTGCGCATGGGCCCGTGGCTGGGCGTGTGCCGCTCCGGCCCGGGACACACCGATGACGGCCTGATCGTCTCGCTCCCCGACGAGCATCTGCTGGTCGTCGGCGACTACCTCTCGGCGCTCGAGATCCCGGGCGTCTACGACTCGGTGTCGGCGTACCGGGACACGCTTGAGGCGCTCGTCGGCGTGATCGAGCGCGAGCGCCCGCAGTACGTCGTCGTCGGCCACGGCAAGCCCCAGACGAGCGAGGACGCGCTCCGGATCGCGGACGAGGATCTGGCCTACCTGGAGGCCGTGCTGGCCCATGCGAAGGCGGGCTGCTCACCGGAAGACGTGGACCGGGTCGCCGTCCCGGAACGGGGCGCCGGCTCGGCCGACCGCACCATGCACGCGGCCAACGTCGCCAAGGCCTGCGAGGCGGCCGCCGCCGTCGGCGCGCAGGGTTGAGCGTGCGGCGGAGGTGCCGATAACCAGGGTATGGCCCGAACGCTCCGCACGCTCCTGGATGTCCGTCGCCACCCGCTGGGACCGCGGGTGTACGTGGCCGGCCTGCGCGTGCACGAGTGCTGGGCGGGGCTGGCCGCGACGCTCGTCGTCGCCGCCGGCCGGGCGACCGACCGCTCGGGCCCCGCGGCGCTCGACGGCGCCATCCTGCTCGTCGCCGCCTGGATGATGCTGAAGGACTGGCCCGACTTCTTCCCCTCCCGCCGCGACACCTACAGCTGGCGGGTCGGGTTCCACCGGCGCGACGTCGAGGTCGTCCCGGTGCGCCGCGACGAGCGCTAGCAACCGCGCGATTGGCATCCCCGGCGGATGCCAATTGACGTGGGTTACGGCGCCTCGGCGAGCAACCCGTCGAGGTCGAGCTCGCCGTCCGCGTATGCGGCGTGCCCGTCCGCGTCGCGCGGCCACTGGTCCGGCGGCCGGTCGCACATGAGCTCGAGGTCGTTCCCGTCCGGATCGCTCAGGTAGATGGCCTCGTGCGTGCCGTGGTCGGTCGCCTGCCGGATGGGCCAGTCGATCTCGCGCAGGCGCCGGAGCGCGTCGGCCAGCGCGGCCCGGGTGGGATAGCGGATCGCGACGTGGTGCAGCCCGGCCACGCCGTCGGGCTGCGGCCCGCCGCCGGCCGACTTCCACGTGTTGAAGCCGAGGTGGTGGTGGTAGCCGCCGGCGGAGACGAAGAGCAGGTCGCCCGTCGTGCCCCAGCCGGGAACGCCGCGCGCCTCCGCCGTGACGTCGAAGCCGAGGACGTCGACGTAGAAGTGGCGGATGCGGTCGATGTCGGCCGTCCGCAGGTGGACGTGGCCGATGGTGACGCCCGGATCGATCGGCCGCGGGCTCCGGGCGGCGGCGACGATGCTTCCCTGCGGGCCTGCGGGGGTGTTCGGCTGTGAGGTCATGCCGCAGATCCTAGGCTCTCGTGTGATGCGCGCGATATATCTGTCATCGATATAGTTATCGGACGATGCCGCGCAGCACCGCCACCGTCGAGGACGCCGCCTCCGGCCTCCTGGCCGTCGTCGGGCCGATGCAGCGGGTGCTGCGCAGGCGCGCGCGCGAGGACTGGCCGCTCGAGCCGCTTGCGACCGCCCAGGTCGACCTGCTGCGGGCGGTGCGGCTGCGCTCCGGGATCACCGTCGGCGAGGCGGCCGCCGAGCTGCACATCGCCCCCAACACGGCCAGCACGCTGGCACACCAGCTCGTCGCCGCCGGGCTGCTCACCCGCGAGCGCCACCCGGACGACCGCCGCGCCGTGCGGCTCGTGCTGACGCCGGCCGCGGAGCGGCGGATGGCGGCCTGGCACGACCGCCGCCAGCAGGTGCTGGACGGGGCCCTGCACCGCCTCTCCCCCGCCGACCGGGCGGCCGTCGCCGCCGCCGTCGGGCCGCTGCGGCAGCTGCTCGAGGCGCTCGAGCGATGAGCGTCCCGGCCGCCGTCTCGATCCGCGACCTGCGCGTCCTCTTCGGCGACACCATCGCCGTCGAGGGCGTCGACCTCGAGGTCGCCCCGGGCGAGGTGTTCGGCCTCCTGGGGCCCAACGGCGCCGGCAAGACGACCACGATCCGCGTGCTGACCACCCTGCTCCCGGCCACCTCCGGATCGGCCGGCGTGTTCGGCGTCGACGTGGCCCGCCACCCCATGGACGTGCGCCGCCTGCTCGGGTTCGTGCCGCAGCAGCTCTCCGCCGACGCCGCCCTGACCGGGCGCGAGAACGTGTCCCTCTTCGCCCGCCTCTTCGACGTGCCCCGGCGCACGCGGCCGGCGGTCGTCGGCGAGATGCTCGAGACGATGGGCCTGGGCGAATCGGCCGACCGGCTCGTCTCCACCTACTCGGGCGGGATGATCCGCCGGCTCGAGCTGGCACAGGCGCTGGTGAACCGGCCCCGGCTGCTCGTCCTCGACGAGCCCACCATCGGCCTCGACCCGATCGCCCGCTCGAGCGTGTGGGAGCGGATCGAGCGGCTGCGCGAGGAGACCGGGATGACCGTCCTGCTCACCACCCACTACCTGGACGAGGCCGACGCCCTGTGCGACCGCGTCGCGCTCATGCACCGGGCGCGGCTGCGTGCGCTCGGCACGCCGGACGGCCTGAAGGCGGACCTGGGCCCGGACGCGACCCTCGAGGACGTCTTCCGCCACCACACGGGCGACACGCTGGAGGCGGGAGGTGACATGCGAAACGTCCGCCAGACGCGGCGCACCGCGAGCCGCCTTGGCTAGCTCCGCCACCGCCGCGCGCCGGCCCGTGGCCGCGTGGCGGCAGTCGGGAAGCCGGGTGGTCGCGCTCTGCCTCGTCGAGCTGCAGAAGCTCCGTCACGACCGCAAGGAGCTCTACACCCGCGCGATCCAGCCGGCGCTCTGGCTGCTCATCTTCGGCGAGACGTTCTCGCGCCTGCACGCCATCCCCACGTCCGTGCCGTACCTGGACTACCTGGCGCCGGGCATCCTGGCCCAGTCGGTGCTCTTCATCTCGATCTTCTACGGCATCCAGATCATCTGGGAGCGCGACGCGGGCGTGCTCGCCAAGCTGATGGCGACGCCGACACCGCGCTTTGCGCTCGTCACCGGCAAGGCGTTCGCGGCCGGCGTGCGCGCCCTCGTCCAGGGGGTCGTCGTGCTCATCCTGGCCGCCGTGCTGGGCGTCGCGCTGACCGCCAACCCGCTGCGCCTCCTGGCCGTGGCCGTGGTGGTCATCCTCTCGGCCGCATTCTTCTCGACCCTCTCGATCGTGCTCGCCGGGATCGTGCTCTCCCGCGAGCGGCTGATGGGCATCGGGCAGGCGATCACGATGCCGCTCTTCTTCGCGTCGAACGCGCTCTACCCGGTCGCGCTGATGCCGGGCTGGGTGCGCGCGATCAGCAAGGTGAACCCACTGAGCTACGAGGTCGACGCCCTGCGCGGGCTGCTGCTCGACCGCCCGGCGGCGATCGGCACCGACCTGGCCGTGCTCGTCGTCGCCGCCGGGGTCGGGATCACCGTCGCGGCGTCCCTGCTCCCGCGCCTGACCAGATGACTGACTCGGTCTCGAGCGACGGGGCGCCCCGGCCGGAACCGGGGCGCCCCGATGCGCTTCAGCTCAGGAGCCGAAGGCCCGCAGGAAGACGGCGTTCGGCGTCCCGACCCCCGTCACGTCATCCCAGCCGGGCCCCGTGGTGAGGCTCGTGTCCTGGTCGAACGTGCGGATGCTGTAGACGATGCCGTCCGCCTTGTTCAGACCGTTCACGAAGTCCGGGCGGACGTTCCCCCCGTGCCTCGTCCCGACGTCCCTGAACGCGCCGGCGTGCACCCTCGCCAGGTGGTAGATGGCGGGGTTCAGGAAGCCGAGGCGGCTCCTGGCGTGCTGCACCGCGTCGGCGACCATGCCGGCCATCAGCGGCGACGAGAGGCTCGTCCCGCCGATGCGGTACTCGTCGTAGAACGTGCCCTTCGGGAAGATCTGCGTCTCCCCGACCAGCATGCCCGTCGTCACGTCGGCGTCCAGCGACAGGTCCGGGTACGCCCGGCCCGAGCCGCCGTGCACGACGCCGTGCTGGTAGGCCGGCCGCGGGAACAGCGGCGAGAAGCCGCCGCCCGAGCCGTACAGGAACGGATTGGGATCGAGCACCCACGACCTGCCGCTGGCGGCCAGGTCGTACTTCATGGTGCCCCAGCCGGTCTGCCACAGCAGATGGTTGTTCCGGCCGATCGCCGTCGCGGTCCCGCCGACGGCCGTCACGAACGGGTCGGACGCCGGGTAGTCGGTGTCCTTGAACCCCTCGATCGGCTGCCAGTCGCCGTTGTCGCCGGACGAGAACAGGAACGTGATGCCCTGCAGCTCGCCCTGGAGCACGACCTGCTCCTCGGCGGCGATGTCGCCCGCGGTCTCCGCGGAGGCCGGGCCCCCATAGGAGTTGGAGACGACCGAGACCGCGTTCTGGTCGTCGACGCGCGCGAGCGCGTCCTCGAGGTCCTGGTTCAGGCAGCTCTTGGCGCCGTAGTAGATCACGTGCGCGTTCCGGGCCATCCCGTGGGCCGCCTCGACGTCGAGGGTCTCCTCGCCCGCCCAGTCGGACGGCGTCTGGCACTCGTTCGGATGCAGCGCGAACGAACTCGGCAGCGACTGCGAGAACTGCCCCTTGCGGAAGGGCCTGTCGCCGTGCCGATGCGCGTAGATGTTCGCGTCCTTCAGGATCGTCCCCGCCGCGAAGGCGTCGACGATGCCGATCCCGACGCCCTTGCCCGTGAGGCCCGTGGCGGTGACGCCGTAGGCCCCGCGGAACTGGCGCGGGACGTAGCCGCAGATCGCGTACGGGCGGTGCTTGCCGTGGAACTTCGGCAGCGACCTGGCGATGATCGTCCCGTAGCTCTGCGAGCACGGCCGGGCGTTGCGGAAGCCCGCCGGCGGCGGGCCGATCCGGGTCCGCGCCGCCGTGGGCGTCGAGAGCCCGGTCACGCCGAGCACGGAGCCCGCCACGGCGGCCGGGACGCGCGCGTCACCGGCGGGCCCGCGGACGAGCCGGCCGGCATGCCGGTAGACGTTCAGCTTGCGGCCGAACGCCCGCTCGGCGGCGGCGACGCTACCGCTCGCGCTGACGTACCGGTGAGAGGCCTCGACTGCCGAGATGCGGAGGCCCGCGGAGCGCAGCCAGGCGCTCACGGACGTGACCGATGCCCGGGTCGGCTCGTACCTCGCGCGGTACTGGGCCGGCGTCAGGAAGTGGTGATACGCCGCGCTCCCGGGCGTGGCAACCGCGGCCACGGCGCGCTGCAGCGCCGCCAGGCCGCCCCGAGGAGCCAGGTACACCCGCACGCTGACACGGCCGGAGGCCTTCGCCGGCCGGACGGCGGCGTGCGCCGTCCACGCGGGAGCGCTCCCCCGCAACGCGACAGCATGCTCGCTCGCACCGGTCGCGGTCGCGGCACCGCCCGCCGCAACGACCGCCGCGAGACCGCACGAGGCCATGGCCCCGCGCACCAACAATCGTCTACCCACACGATCACCAACCTCGGGGACGTGGACCCCCTTGGCCTGCGCGGACCGTCCCCTCCACCCGCGGGCGCCTCATACTAGCCGCGTTTCGGGGTCTGGAGCCAGTAAAGCTGAGATGATTGATCGGTAAGTCCCGCGCGCCTGGACGCATGACGGTCAGCGGTCACGCCGCGGTGGCGGCGCTGCGGCTGCGAACCGTCGCATCGCGGCGTCCTCAGTCGCGCCCATAGGCCCGCTATGCGCGCTCCCTGCGTCCTTGCGCTGCTCGGTTCACAGCCACCCAGGACATCACGGACTTACCGATCAATCATCTATGCGGCCCGCTCGAGGCGGCCGGGCTCGTGCCGGTCGGCGACCGCGACGAGGGCCTCGACCGCCCTGGAGTCGAACTGCGTCCCGGCGCACCGGCGCAGCTCGGCGACGGCAGCCTCGTGTGTCATCGCCGCGCGGTAGCTGCGATCCGTGGTCATGGCGCTGAAGGCGTCGCAGGCGCACACGATCCGGGCGACGAGCGGGATGTCGGTGCCGGCCAGGCCGTCGGGGTAGCCGCCGCCGTCCCAGCGCTCGTGGCAGGAGCGGACGAGCGCGCCGACGTCGGCGAGCAGCCCCCCGACCTGGTTCAGCATGCGCTCGCCCTCGATGGTGTGACGCTCGATGATCGCGCGCTCCTCGGGCGTCAGGGCGCCGGGCTTCTGGATGATCTCGTTGGGGATCGCCACCTTGCCCACGTCGTGCAGGAGGGCCGTCAGCCGGGCCTTGTGGCGCGCGTCGTCGTCGAGCCCCATCCGGTCGCTGACGTCGAGCACGAGGGCGACGACGTCGCGGCTGTGGAGGCCCGTGTAGGAGTCGTCCGCCTCCACGACGTCGCCGAGGAGCAGCGCCGTCCCCAGATATGCCTCGGAGAGCGCCTCCGCCTGCCCGACGCTGGCGCTGCGGTGACGGGCGAACTCGGCCAGCAGGGCCACGAGCGGCAGGCCGAGCAGGAAGGCGTAGGTGCGCCCCCCGCCGGCCGCGACGAGGGCGAGCGCGATCGGTGTCAGGGCGAGGTCGACGCGCCAGGCGACGGCGAGCGCCCGGGCCTGCCCGCGCGGCGAATGGCCGAGCGCGGCCCAGGTGCCGACGTCGATCGCAAACTGCGCCGCCAGCCCGGCGACGACGATGCCGAGCGTGCGCGGAGAGAGCGTCGCGGCCGGCCGGCCGGCCAGCGCGAGCACGACCACGGGGCCGATCGCATAGCACGAGCTGACGACGTGGAGCCCCAACCGGGCCGGGTGCCAGTCACCGCGCAGATGCCGGGGAAGCGCGCTCAGGACGTAGCCCAGCAGGACGAGCACGGGCACGGCCGCCGGGCTCGCCAGGAACAGCATGGGCACGAATACGAGCTGCGTCAGGACGGCGGCGCCGGCGCCGACCTCGAACTGCACCCGGGCGACGGCCGCGTAGCAGAGCACGAGCAGTGCGGCGGTGAGGAGGCCGTGGCCGCCCCGGTCGGGGGCCCAGACGCCGATGGCCGCCACGGAGGAGATGAACGCCGCGACCACCGCGCCGGTCGCGGCCGCCTCGCGCCGGATCGGCGCCGCGCGCATGCGGGCGCGCGACTGCTCGACCAGCCGGTCGTCTTCTGCGGGGGCGGTGCGCCCCCGACCAAGCAGGGCCACGCGCCAGCCCGCCTGCCGTTTCGGACGCCACATATCACCCGAGTCATCGGCAAAACCGCCAAGAGGTTGATACCACGATCACCGAAAGAGGGGACGCGCGGCGGGAAGTCCCGTATCACCCTGAGTGGCGGTGGCCGCACCCCCGGACCGCCGCCCCAGCCCAGACCCCCGTAATCCAAGGAGTACCGTGGCTCTCCCCACCCCCGCTCGCATCCTCCTCGGCGTCGCCGCCCTGGCGTCAGCCGCCGCGATGACCGCCTCGGCTGGCGCCCCGTCGGCGAAGGCAGCGTCGCTTGGCATCTCCTGCCCCACCCCGACATCGCAGCCGTTTGCGCCCTGGGGTGACTACGCAAACTACGCCCCGGCGCCCGACGGCGGCTTCGAGAACGGCGCCGCCGGATGGACGCTCGCGGGCGGCGCCCGCGTCGTCACGGGCAACGAGCCGTACATGGTCGGCGGGCCCGGCCAGTCCCACTCGCTGTCGCTGCCGGCCGGCAGCAGCGCCACGTCCCCGCCCATGTGCATCGGCCTGCTCTCGAGCGGGATGCGCCTATTCATCCAGAACACGGGCGCAACCAGCTCCGACCTGCGCGTCCAGGTGATCTACCGCGGCGGCGTCGGCTCGCTCCTCGGCACACTCGGCAGCACGCTGGGCATCTCCGACAGGGCGACGTTCGCCGGCGCCAGCACGTGGCAGCCGAGCCCGCATTTCCTCATGGCCGGGGGCCTCGTCCCGCTGCTGACGCAGTACGTGCAGTTCAGGTTCACGCCCCTGTCGACCGGCGGCAACTGGCGCATCGACGACGTCTACCTCGACCCGCTGATGCACCGCTAGGACTCTCGAAGATCCCGGGCCCGTCGCGGGCCCGGGTGTGGGCACGGCAGGCGCCGCGCCCTGGGCAGGCCGTCTGGCATTCTGCCCCGGTGCGGCGCCCGGTCGTCCTCCTGCTGTTCGCGGCCGTGTTCGTCGGCGAGGCGATGTGGAGCGCGATCGTCCCGCTCGTTCCCGAGTACGCCCACCGGTACGGGCTCTCCCCGCTCCAGTCGGGTCTCCTGCTCGCAAGCGCAAGCGTCGCGATCCTCGTCGTCTCGATCCCCGCCGGCGTCGTCGGCGACCGGTTCGGGGCACGGCGGGTGACGCTCGTGGCGCTGGCCGTGATGGCGCTCGGCGACGCCGGGCAGGGCGCCGCCAGCGGCTTCTGGGCGCTGGTCGCCGCCCGGACGCTCTTCGGCGTCGGGTTCGGCGCCCTGTGGACGACCGGGCTCGCGTGGCTGAGCGAGGCGACGGGCGAGCGCGGCTCGCAAGCCCTGGCGCTGACCGTGACGACGGCGGGCATCGGCAACGTCGCCGGCCCGGCGTTCGCCGGCGTGCTCGTCGACCGCTTCGGCCTCGGCGCGCCGTTCACGCTCGCCGCCGTGGTGACCGCCGTCCTCGTGGGCGCGCTCGCGCTCCAGACGTCGGGCACCGGCCACCGGGACGCGCATGCGAGCGCCCCTGCGGGTGGCGCCGTCCGGGCAGCCGTCCGTGACCGCCTGGTGGTCGCGAGCCTCGTGCTGATGGGGCTGGGCGGGATGATCGGAGGCGCGGTGAACCTGCTCGCCCCGCTCGAGCTGCACCGCGACGGTGTCGCCGCGACGGGGATCGGTGCCGCGTTCGCCGCCTCGGCCGTCCTCTTCATCGGCTGCAGCGCCGTCGTGGCGCACATCGGCGACCGGGCGGTGCGGGCCGGCGTCGGCGCGGCCGCATGCGCGTGCGCGGCGGCCGTCCTCCTGATCCCGCTCGCGAGCACGTCCTCCGCGTCGGTGGTGGCGTTTCTGCTCGCCCGCGGGCCGGTCACCGCCGTCCTCTACACGGTGACGTTCCCGCTGGGCGCCGCCGGCGGCCGCGGGGCGGGGATCGGCGTCGGGACGGTGGCCGCCCTTCTGAACATCATGTGGGCGGCGTCGATGCTCGTCGCGCCGGTCGCGGCCGGCGCCGTCTCGCAGGCCGCCGGCGACCGCGCGGCGTACGCGGCGGTCGCCGTGCTCTCGATCGCCGTCGCCGTCTGGGTCGCGTCCGCGCGCCCGCCGGCGCCGGCCCGGCGGCCGGCGCTCGGCGAGTCGTCATCTACCAGCGCTTGACCCAGTCGGCCGTCCAGACGCATGCGCCGGTGTGGCCGAGGAACCGGCCGCAGGCGCGGCTGATGCCGATGCGCGACCAGGTCGAGGAGAGCAGGATGGCGCGGTGCTCGGGGCTGTTCAGCCAGGCCTGCACGATCTGGCCCGGCTTGCCCAGGACGCCGGTACCCCAGGCCAGGGTCTCGCCGGCCTCCCACGAATAGCCGCTCACGAAGCCGCTCCTGGTGATGCGGTCGAACAGCGTCCTCCCGCCGGGGCTCGTGTGGCTGAAGTAGTCGCGGCTCACCATGTCGTCGGAGTGCCGCAGCGCCGCCAGCCGGAGGCGCAGCGCCGGCCGCACCGCGCCCAGGCCGTACGCGGCCCGCGCATGGTTCAGCTTCTCCAGCATGACCGTCCGCGGGGGCAGGGTCGTCCCCGCCGCCACCGCCGTTCCGAGCGTGCCCACGCCCATCAGCACCACCAGCCCCACCACGAATCCACGAAGTCGAGTGTTCATGCCCACCTATCTCGGCCCGCCCGCGGCCGCCGCCCCCCGCCGAAACAGGGTGATCGGCATCCACGGAAGCGTGGAACGTGACCCTCCCCGCCTCCGGGCAGTCCGGCTCCCCACCTGTGCGAGCCGGATGTAACCGCCTGCGCCGCGGCCGAGGCCTTCCGGGACTACGATTTGCGGCGTTGAGCCTGCTCGCGATCCCCAGCCCGTCGGATCCCTTCATCTTCCGGTTTGGGGGGTTGCAGCCCCGCTGGTACGGCCTTCTGCTCGCCTGCGGCGTGCTGCTGGCCGGCTGGATGGCGCGGCGCGAGTTCCGCCGCCGCCGCATCGATCCCGACCTGGCGTACTCGATCGCCGTATGGACGGTGCCGTTCGGCCTGGTCGGGGCGCGCCTCTATCACGTGGTCACCGACTGGGACGCGTTCTGGCCGCACCACCTCGCCGACGTCGTGAAGATCTGGGAGGGCGGCCTCGGCATCTGGGGGGCCGTGCTCGGGGGCATGCTGGGGACGTGGATCGCCTGCCGGCGGGTGCGGCTGCCGTTCTGGCGGGTGGCGGACTGCATCGCCCCCGGGCTGATCCTGGCCCAGGCGCTCGGCCGGTGGGGCAACTACGCCAACCAGGAGCTCTACGGGCATCCGTCCAGCCTGCCGTGGGCGGTCAAGATCGACCCGGCCCACCGCTACGCGCCCTACCAGGCCGACTCCACGTTCCAGCCGATGTTCCTCTACGAGTCGATCTGGGACGCGCTGATGTGCCTCGTGCTCCTGTGGTTCACCCGCCGCTACTGGCGCCGGGTGCCGGTGGGCACGATCTTCGTGCTCTACGTCGTCCTGTACGACGTCATCCGGCTCCCGCTCGAGACGATGAAGATCGACCCGGCCGACCACTTCTTCGGCCAGCGCGTGAACGTCTGGGTGGCGGCCGGGACGCTGATCGTCGCGCTCACGATCTTCGTGATCCTGTTCCGCCGCCGCACCGCCGAGCCGCCGCCCGAGCCGGTCGAGGCCTCACCGGCCGTCGCCGGCCACGTGCCGACGGCGCGGCCCGAGGCGGCCATCGCCGCCCGCCGCGCGTCGCAGCGCCGCCGCCGGCCCGGCTGAATACCCGGTGCCAGGCACCGGATATTCACGCGCTCGCTAGTGCGGCGCGACGGTGATCGCGTCGAGCTTGAAGGTGCCCGAGCTGACCGTGATCTTGAGCGTGTGCGTCCCGGGCCCGGCGAAGAAGACGGTCTTCAGCCGGAACCGCGCCTTGGCGGCGCCGGCCTCGCTCACGGTGCCCTTCGACCGGCCGTCGATCCGGATGGTGGCCGAGCCGAGCCCGGCCCCGCGCGCGCCGATGACCGAAACGCCGGCGCCGGTGAAGGTGAGCGTCGCCGTGGCGCCCGCGCTCGACGACCGCTTGACGTGCCCGCCGTAGGCGCCGGCCAGCGCTGTCCGCGTCCAGCCGCCGGCATACTTGATCGCCGCGCTCGTCTCGTCGTCGATCGCGATCGGCCTGAACAGGTAGAGGGTGTTCGAGCCGTTGTCGTTCTGGCCGAGCGCCGTGATGAGGCCGTGCAGGTTGTTGCTCGTCGCGAGGCCGAACCACCCCGGCGTGACGGCCGGATTCGCCGAGGGCGGGTCGAACGGCGTCTGCGTGGCGGTGATGCGTGCCGCCGTGCCGCCCTGGTAGACGACCGGCTGGTAGATCCCGGGCGAGACGGTGATCCCGCCGACGACCTGGCCGGCGTTCGCGATGTGCCCGGGGTTGTTCGGCAGGCTGCTGCCGCCGGGGATGGAGCCAGGGAGGATGCACTGGCCGTTCAGCTTCGGCAGCACCGTCCGCGTCCCGGCGTGCCAGAGCCACGCGGCGCACCCACCGCTGTCGTTCAGGGCATAGCCGAGCACCGTCCCGGAGGAGTTGACCGAGGTCGCGCAGCCCTGCGTCATGCCCGCCGGAAGGCCGAGGTCCGTCATCGTCCCGCCCTGGTACCGGAACGGGTGGTAGCGCCCGGACGCCGTCTGCGCGCAGCCCACCGCCTGGCCGGAGGCATAGGTGCCGTAGGCGACGCTGTTCTCGCCGCCGAGGGTGCCGAGATCCCTGACCGTCGTGCCGTCCCAGAGGAAGGCGTGGGTCGCGAGCGACGGCAGGTCGGCCTCGCCGACCACCTGGCCCGCGCCGTTGATCGCCTGCCCGTCGGCGTCGAGCCCGCCGAGCGTCGGTATCAGGGTCGTCTGGCCCGTCGCGATCGAGTAGCGGTACGCCTGGCCGAAGTCCTTCTGGGCGGTGGTGTCGAAGTTCGAGACTCCGCCCGTGATCTGGCCGGCGCCGTTGATCCCGAGGGCGGACGCGCCGAAGCTGTTGCACAGCATGCACGCGGACGGGAGGTGGGTGATCGCGCCGGCCGACCAGTAGCCCGCGTCGTCGCAGCAGCTGCCCTGGTAGATCGAGAGCGCGACCTGGCCGTTCGCGTTCAGGCTGGCCGTGTCGATGCCCGCCTCGTCGGTGATCGGGACGACGGCGTAGTTCGTCGCGGCCCGCGCCGAGGATGCGCCCAGCGCGGCAGTCAGAAGGCACACCACCACGATGACACGACGGATCCGGCGAGCGTCCACGGCGTTGCCTCCTCCTCGGGTTGGAGCGCAGAGATACTCCTCCGGCCGCGCGAAGTCAACCTGCGAGCGGGATCTCGACCGGCTCGGGCCGGATCGACCGCCGCCGGCGGAGGATCAGGGCGGCGATCGCGCCGTTGCCGAGCGCGTAGTGGGACGGGTAGAGCAGGAGGCTCGCATCCGTCGCCACGACCGGCCGGGACGAGATCGCCCAGCCGCCGACCCCGAGCGCGGCGAGGCCGATCAGGGAGAGATCGGCTCTCGACGCGCCGCCCACGCCGAACCGGAGCGAGAGGACGAGGACGAGGATCGTCGTGACGGCCTGGGCGCCGACCAGCGCGAGGCTCCAGGTCGCGCCGTCGGCGGCCTGGGACCCGAGGACCACCACGCCGAGCGTGCTCCAGATCAGCCAGGTTCCCCGGTGCGGCTGCGTGAGCCCACGGAGGATGTCGCGCACGTACGGGACGAGGTCGGTCACGGCGACGAGCACGGCGGCGATACCGAGGAGCGCGACCAGCGTCACCGCGCGACGATACCGACCGGCGGGTGGGCTGACCGGGCGCCGCCGGGGGCACGTATGATCGCCGTCATCGACGACGCCTCCGGACTCATGCACGGCCTGCCGCCCGCCGCCGATCGCGTCGTCGGCGTCCACAACTGGTCGACCTACCCGCACCTGCGGTGGGGGTTCCTGCACACGCGCGAGATCGTGCCGACGGCGCGGATCGAGCGCGGGACCGGCCCCGTCCTCCCGCTCGAACCGGACCTGCGCGACGTCGCCGGCATCGCGTTCGACTGGGCGGGCGCGCGGACGACCGTCGCCGAGATGCTCGAGCGCACGTACGCCGACGGGTTCCTCGTCCTGCACGGCGGCCGCGTGGCCATGGAGCAGTACGGCCCCGGCATGACGCCGGCGACGACCCACCTGCTCCAGTCGGTCTCGAAATCGATCGCGGGCACCGTCGCGGGGGTGCTCGTCGGGCGTGGGCTGGTCGATCCCGACGCCCCGGTGACCGCCTACGTCGACGAGCTCGCAGGCACGAGCTTCGAGGGGGCGACCGTGCGCCACGTGCTCGACATGCGCACCGGCACCGCCTACGACGAGACCTACGACGACCCGGCCTCCGACGTGTTCCTGACCGAGGTGCTCGCCGGCTGGAGGCCGCCTGCAGGCGACGCCGCGGCCGCGCACGTGTACGAGCAGATCACGCGGCTGGGCAACGCCCGCCCCCACGGCCGGGTGTTCGACTACCGCTCGATCCTCACCGAGCTGCTCGCCTGGGTGCTCGAGCGCGCCTCGGGAATGCGCTACCCGGAGCTCGTCAGCGAGGCGCTGTGGTCGCGGATCGGCGCGGAGCAGGACGCCGACATCACGATCCGCCACGGGGTGACCCTGCCCGACGGCGGGGTCTGCACGACGCTGCGCGACCTCGCCCGCTTCGGGCTCATGCACCTGCGCGAGGGACGGGTCGGCGACGAGCAGGTCGTCCGGCGCGAGTGGGTGCTCGACACCCGCCACGGCGACCAGGAGTGCATCGACGCGTACGCCCGGGCCGAGGACATCGAGGTGCACACGGGCGAGATGTACCGCAACCAGTTCTGGGTGCTCGAGCGCGACACCGTGTACGCCGGCCTCGGCATCCACGGGCAGATGGTGTGGATCAACGTGCCGGCCGACGTCGTCTGCGTGCGGCTCTCGACCTGGCCGTCGCCGGTGGACGACGAGCTCGAGGGCTACTGCATGGCGGCCTTCGCGGCGATCGCGGACGCGCTGGGCGGCTGATGCCGCGGGGCTCGTGACGGTGGGCGGTGCCTGGCACCCGGATATGCAGGCCAACGCTGGCGGACCCGCCAGAAGGGGTCTGACCCCTATTGGCGGGTATTCAGGCGGCTACTCGACCGTGACGGTCTTCGCCAGGTTCCGCGGCTTGTCGACGTCGAGGCCGCGGCGGGTGGCGATGGCGTAGGCGAGCTGCTGCAGCGGCAGCACCGCCAGCACCGGCTGCAGCTCCGGCTCGGTGCGCGGCAGGTAGAGCACGTGCTCGGCCAGGTCGCGGATGCCCTCGTTGCCCTCGGTCGCGACGGCGATCACGTGGGCGCCGCGCGCGCGCACCTCCTCGATGTTCGAAACGACCTTCTCGTACACGTGCCCGTCGGTGGCGATCACGACCACCGGCGTCGAGTCGTCGAGGAGCGCGATCGGCCCGTGCTTCATCTCGCCGGCCGCGTACGCGTCGGTCGCGATGTAGGAGATCTCCTTCAGCTTGAGCGCGCCCTCGAGCGCGATCGGCAGGCCGATGTTGCGGCCGAGGTAGAGGAAGAACTCGTTGCGGGCGAAGCGGTCGGCGATCGGCTCGACCAGCTCGCCCCGCTCGAGCGTCGAGCGGACGAGGTCCGGCAGCGACCGCACCTGCGCGAGCAGCGTCTCGGCCCGCTCGCCGGTGAGGGTGCCGCGGATCGTGCCGAGGCGCAGCGCGAGCAGGTAGAGCAGCGTGAGCTGGGCGGTGAACGTCTTGGACGCGGCCACCCCGATCTCGAGCCCGGCCCGGGTGTAGAGCACCGAGTCGCACTCGCGCGTCATCTGGCTGCCCATCACGTTCGTGACGGCCAGGACGTGCGCGCCGCAGGCGCGGGCCTCCTTCATCGCCGCCAGGGTGTCGATCGTCTCGCCGGACTGGGCGATCGCGATCACGAGCGTGTTGCGGTCGATCACGGGCCGGCGGTAGCGCCACTCGCTCGCGATGTCCGACTCCGACGGGATGCGGGCCCACTCCTCGAGCAGGTACCGGCCGACCAGGCCGGCGTGGTAGGACGTCCCGCAGGCCAGGAACACGATCCGCGAGAGGCCGCGGACCTGCTCGTCGCTCAGGTTCAGGCCGTCGAGCTGGAGCTGCCCGTGGTAGAGCCGCTCGCCGATCGTCTGGGCGATCGCGTCCGGCTGCTCCCAGATCTCCTTGAGCATGAACGTCTCGTAGCCCTGCTTCTCGGCCGCGTCGTCGTCCCACTCGACCTCCTGCACCTCGCGCTCGATCGGGGTGCCGTCGCCGGACAGGAACGTCGCGCCGTCGGTGCGGGCGACCACGATCTCGTCGTCGAACACGTGCTGCACCTTGCGCGTCTCGGCCAGGAACGCCGGGATGGCGGACGCCATGAACATCTCCCCCTCGCCGACCCCGACGACCAGCGGGCAGCCCCGCCGCGCCGCCACGAGCACGCCCGGGCTGTCGCGGTGGGCGACGGCGAAGGCGAAGTGGCCGTCCAGCCGCTGGTAGGCCTTGTGCACGGCCTCGACGAGGTCGCCCGAGTAGCACTCCTCCACCAGGTGGGCGATCGCCTCGGTGTCGGTGTCCGAGTGGTAGACGTGGCCGGCCTCGGAGAGCTCGCGCCGCAGCGCCGCGTAGTTCTCGATGATCCCGTTGTGGACGACGGTCACGCCCGAGCCCTCGCAGGCCTCGATCGGGTGGGCGTTCGCCTCGATGACGCCGCCGTGGGTGGCCCAGCGGGTGTGGGCGAGACCCGTCGTCGCCGGGTGCGCCGAGGTGCCGACCGCGTCGCGCAGCACGGCCACCTTGCCGACCCGCCGGGTGATGTCGGCCCTGCCGTTGATCAGGCAGATGCCGGCCGAGTCATAGCCGCGGTACTCCAGCCGCTCGAGCCCCGTGAGCAGCAGCTCCTTGCACGGCCGTCCGCCCACATATCCGACGATCCCGCACATCAGGCCTCCCCGATCTCCCCCTGGACGATCCCGACCAGATGGTTGCACACCGCAGCGCACGACGCGGCATTCTCGGCCTCGACCATGACCCGGACGACCGGCTCCGTGCCCGAGGCCCGGACGACCACCCGGCCGTCCTCCCCGAGCTTCGCCTCCGCCGCCTCGACCTCCTGCCAGATCCGCTCCGACCCGGCCAGCGCCGACCGGTCGGCGCGGACGGCCACGAGCTTCTGCGGGAACGGCACGATCAGGTCCGCGAGCTCCGCCATGGACATGCCCAGGGTTCCCAGCGCGGCGAGCAGCATGAGCGCCGTGGCGAGGCCGTCACCGGTCGTGTGGTGGACGAGGTCGACGACGTGGCCCGACTGCTCCCCGCCGAGCGTCGCGCCCGTTGCGAGCATCCGCTCGAGCACGTAGCGGTCGCCGACGTCGGTCACCTCGACCTCGATTCCGTGCCGGCGCATGACGCGGTGGAAGCCGAGGTTCGTCATCGAGGTGACGACGACCCGGTCGACCTTCCGGGCGAGCGCGATCGCGGCGATGATCGCGTCGCCGTTCACGGGCCTCCCGGAGGCGTCGACGGCGAGGCAGCGGTCGGCGTCGCCGTCGAACGCGAGCCCGCAACCGGCGCCCGCCGCCCGTACGGCCTCGCCGACCGCGTCGAGGTGGGTCGACCCGACCCCCGCGTTGATGTTGCGGCCGTCCGGATCGGCACCGACGTACGACGCTTCGAGGCCCAGCCGCCCGAGCACGACCGGCGCCGCCCGGTGCGCCGCGCCGTTGGCGCAGTCGGCCACCAGCCCGCCCTCGGCCGAGGCGCCCGCGCCGTACCGCTCGACCAGCCAGTCGGCGTACTCCTCGACGGCGCCCGTCAGCTCGGAGGCCCGGCCGCCGCAGGCCTCGGGGGCAGAGCCGACCAGCCGCTCGATCTGCAGCTCGACGTCGTCGCCCAGCTTGCGCCCGTCGCCGCCCAGGAACTTGATCCCGTTGTCCCGGTAGGGGTTGTGCGACGCCGAGATCATGCAGCCGAGGTCGGCCTCGCCGAGGCGGGTGAGGACGGCGACGCCCGGCGTCGGGATCACCCCCGCGTGCACGGCCCGGCCGCCGGCCGCCACGATGCCGTCGGCGAGCGCCTCCTCGAGCTCGGGCCCGGACTCACGCGTGTCGCGCCCGATCAGCACGCGGGCGTCCGCGCCGGCCCAGGCCGCGGCCGCGGCGCCCAGGTCGCGGGCGAGGCCCGCGGTCAGATCGACGCCCGCGACGCCCCGCACACCGTCGGTGCCGAACAACGTGCGCACCGGAGAGCCGGTCAGCGCTTCGAGAACTGCGGCCGCTTGCGGGCCTTCTTGAGACCCGCCTTCTTGCGCTCGACCTGGCGGTCGTCGCGGGTCAGGAAGCCCTGGCGCTTCAGCTCGGTGCGCAGGTTCTCGTCGACGCCGATCAGCGCGCGCGAGATCCCGTGCCGCAGCGCGCCGGCCTGGCCGGAGATGCCGCCGCCGTCGATGCGCGCGCGGACGTCGTAGGCGGCGTCCGTCCCGGTGATCTGGAGCGGCGCCGTCGCGATCGCGCGCAGCGTCTGGCGGGGGAAGTACTCCTCGATCGCCTTGCCGTTGACCATGATGGCGCCGGCGCCGGGGACGAGCACGACCCGCGCCACCGACGTCTTGCGCTTGCCGGTGCCGCGGTACGAGACGGCGGTGTCTGCCACTACGTTCTCTCCTGCAGGGGTTCGGGGTTCTGGGCCGCGTGCGGATGGTCGGGGCCCGCGTAGATCTTCAGCTTGCGCAGCTGCCCCGAGGCGAGCTTGTTCTTCGGCAGCATGCCCTTCACCGCCTTGCGCAGGACCTCCTCGGGCCGCCGCTCGAGCTGCTCGCGCAGCGTCCGCGTGCGCAGGCCGCCGGGATAGCCGCTGTGCCGGTAGTAGATCTTCTGGTCGAGCTTCTGGCCGGTGACGTGCACCTTCTCGGCGTTCACGACGATCACGAAATCGCCGGTGTCGACGTGCGGCGTGTAGGCCGGCTTGTCCTTGCCGCGGAGCACGTCGGCGATCTGCGTTGCGAGCCGTCCGAGGGTCTTCGCCTCGGCGTCGACGACGTACCAGTGGCGCTCGATCTCACCCGGCTTGGCGGTGTAGGTCCCCATGGCGACCCGGAACTGTAGACGAACGTGCATGGCGCGGGCCACATCGGCCTGATTGCGCGCGCAAGCGACCTGCTACCGTGTCGTTATGCGCGAGGTTCTGGACGACGTCCGGCGGATGCTAAAAGCGGGGGACCGGGTCGCGATCGCGACGGTCGTCGACACCCGCCGCTCCGCCCCCCGCCCGCTCGGCTCGCGGCTCGCGCTCAGCTCGAGCGGCGAGATGGTCGGCTCCGTCTCCGGCGGCTGCGTCGAGTCCGACGTGGCGCTGCGGGCCGAGGAGGTGCTGGCGGGCGGGCCGCCGCTGCTGCTCCGCTACGGCATCTCCGACGACGACGCGTTCGACGTCGGCCTGCCCTGCGGCGGCGAGATCGAGGTGTTCGTCCAGCCGGCCGACCCCGAGGAGCTCGACCGGGTCGAGGCCGCGCTCGAGTCCGGCCGCCGCCTGTCGGTGACGACCACGCTCGCCGGGGAGGACGCCGGCGCCAAGGCCTACGGCGAGGGCGAGGCCCACTCGGCCGCGACCCGCACGGACGAGCGCACCTTCACCGAGCACTACGCGCCCGCCCCGGTGATGATGATCTTCGGCGCCGTCGACACGGCCCAGTCGCTGTGCCGGATGGCGAAGGCGGTCGGCTTCCGCACGATCGTGTCCGACGCGCGCGGCAAGTTCGCGACCCGCGAGCGGCTGCCCGACGCCGACGAGATCGTGGTCGGCTGGCCGGCGATGGCCTACGACCTGCACGCCCCCGACGAGGCGACCTACGTCGTCGTGCTCACCCACGACGCCCGCTTCGACGAGCCGGCGCTCGGCCCGGCGCTGCGCTCCGCGACGCCGTACATCGGCGCGCTGGGCAGCCGGCGGGCGCAGGACGCCCGCCGCCGGCGGCTGCTGAACGCCGGGTACACCGAGGACGACATCACCCGCATCCGCGGCCCGCTCGGCCTCGACGTCGGCGCGGTCACGCCCGCCGAGACGGCGGTCTCGATCCTGGCCGAGGTGCTGGCCGTGCGCGCCGGCCGCGGCGGCGGGCCGCTGTCACAGAAGGCGGCGGGCCGGATCCACCCCGAGACGGTCGCGAGCTAGCCGGGCGCGCCGGCCCGACGGCCACCAGTTCCAGTCGCCGAGCACGCGCATGGTCGCGGGCACGAGCAGTGACCGGATCAGGGTCGCGTCCAGGCCGATGGCGATCGCGAGTCCGAGGCCGAGCTCCTTCACGATCACGACGTCGGCGGTCGTGAACGAGAGCCCGACGACGACCAGGATCGACGCCGCCGACGTGATGATGCGGCCGGTCGCGACGAGCCCCGTCACCACCGCGTCGCGGTTGCTCGCCCCGCCTCGGTAGGCCTCGGCGATGCGCGAGAGCATGAACACCTCGTAGTCCATCGACACCCCGAACAGGGTGCACACGATCACGACCGGCATCGTCGACTCGATGTAGCCGAGGCGTGTGAGCCCGAGGACGCCGTCCAGATGGCCGTCCTGGAACACCCACACGAGCACGCCGAAGGCCCCGGCGATCGAGAGGCTGTTCATGACGATCGCCTTCAGCGGGAGCAGGAGCGAGCGGAACGCCAGGGCGAGCACCAGGTAGCTCGCGAGGACGACGAAGGCCGCCGCCCACGGCGCCCGGCCCTCGATCTGGGCCAGGAAGTCGAGCTCGCCCGCCGTCTCGCCGGTGACGAGGAACCGGGGCCCGTGCCCCGGTAGGGCGCGGATGCGGTCGACCACCTGGCGGCCGGCGTCGGTGAACGGGCTGACGGCCAGCACCAGGTCGATCGCCGACCCGCGCGGGCCGCGCTGCACCCGGGCCACGCGGGCCACGCCGGGCACCGCGGCGAGCCGGCGCACGAGCGGCGGCAGGTCGGTCCCCGGCTTCACCGCGACGGTGATCGGGTTCAGGGCGGCCTGCGAGAACTCCCGGTCGAGGATCTGCTCGCCCTGGCGCGAGCCGAAGCGCGGCGGCAGCACGTCGGCGCGGGCCACGTTGATGGTGGCCGAGACGACCGGCGCCGCGAGCACGCCGACCACCACGAGGGTCGCGACGATGAACGTCCACGGCCGCGCCATCACCGCCCGGGCCAGCCGCTCCCAGCCGCGGCTCGAGCCCGACCGGTCGCGGCCGCGCCGGCGCCGGAGCAGCGGCGCCCGCTCGACCCGCGGCCCCAGCATCCCCAGGATCGCCGGCAGGAGCGTGACCGCCGCGAAGGCCGAGACGGCGACCACGAGCGTGCCGCCGGCTGCGATGGACGAGAGCACCCGCAGGCCGAACGCCCACATCCCCGAGAGCCCGATCAGGACGGCGAGACCCGAGAAGGCGATCGCCCGGCCCGCCGTCTCGACCGTGCGGACGACCGACTGCTCGACGTCGTGGCCCGCCCCCAGCTCCTCGCGGAAGCGCGAGACCGCCAGGAGCGCGTAGTCCACGCCTACCCCCAGCCCGAGCATGGTGGCGATGTTGAGGACGAAGATCGAGAGCGGCACCTGATGGGCCAGCATCCACAGGAGGCCGAGCGTCGCCAGCACCGCCACGCCCCCGACGACGAGCGGGATCGCGGCCGCGACGGCGGTGCCGAACGCGAGCGCCAGCACGAGCAGCGCCGCCGGGATGCCGATCGACTCGGCCCGGCGCAGGTCGGCCGAGGTGGCGAGCTGGATGTCCTCGAACACGGCCGGCGGCCCGGTCACGTCGACGGCGAACCCGGGGGGCGGGCGCAGCGCGGCCCGGAACCGCTCGACGTAGGCGCGGGCGGTGTCGGGGTCGACATCGAGCGGGAACGCCGCGTAGGCGGCCGGCCCCCGGCGCGAGCGCACGATCCTGGGGCCGCCCGGCGGCAGGACGACGTGCGGGAAGCGCGCGAGCGGCGCGATCGTGCGGCGCAGGTCGGCGACGTCCCCGTCCGGCGCCACCACGATCAGCTCGGATCGGGGCCGCTGCGGCAGCCAGCGGTAGAGCATGTTGCCGGCCTGGACGGCCTCGGAGTCCTGGGCGACGAACCCGCCGGAGGCGAGGACGCCTTGCAGCCGCGGCGCCAGCGGCACCAGCCCGATGACCGCCGCAAGCCACAGGCCGACCACCAGCCGCCGGCGGCGGTAGACCCAGCGGCCGAGGGAGGCGAAGCGCTGCGCCGGCACGGGGTGAACGGTACCCGCGGCCTCCCGCCGGCCGTGCATCCAACCGGGGGATCGTGACCATCGCGACACGACCGATAATTTTCATGATGAGGCGCATTGCGCTCGCCACCACGTTGCTCGCGCTGCTGGCCTCCGGCGTGCCCGCCCCGGCCGCGGCCGACGGCAGCTGCGTCGCGCACGTGACGAAGCTGCGCTACCGGCCCCGGATCACGTGGACGTGCGCGGCCCCCGTCGTCGCCGCGACCGCGGTGGTGACGCGGACCTCGACCCACGCGGTGGTCGGCGCCGACCCGATCGCCGGCGTCGGCGGCCAGGCGCTCTCGCTCTCGCTGCACGGCGACCTGGCCTCGGCCGCGACCTACGCGGTCACCCTCACCTACGACGACGGCGCCCCGGAGAAGGCCACGACCACGTGGAAGACGCTCCCGCCGCCGGCCCATCCACATCTCCACGTCAAGTTCATCACCGCGATCCCGGCCGACGCCGTCATGGACATCGCCCACCGCATGGACGCGGCGAACATCCTCGCCGTGCCCCGCCCCTCGGACTTCGTCGACGCCCACGTGCGGTCGCTCACCGCCAAGGCGTCCGCGGCGGCGCTGCGCGGCCACCAGTCGGCGCTGGTGGTGGCCGACCTCGCCGTGCAGAACCGGCTCGGGCTCGACTCCGCGCTCGCGGGCTACTGCCACGCCGGGCACGGCGTCGTCCTCGGCGGCCAGACCCACTGGCTGCTCGGCGGGCACGAGGGCTGGCAGGAGGCCAGCGCGGTCGGCGGCCAGACGACCCGGTTCGCCTCCCACTGGGCGATGTACACCTACGACGACGTGTTCCCAACCCAGGTCTCGAGCGGCGCCCACCAGCTCGCCCCGGGATCGGTCGAGCCGCATTTCCTCACCCGCGGCCTGCACAGCTTCACGGTCATCGGGCCGGGCTCGGGCGAGGCGATCATCCAGGACTACGTCTCCGGCCGCATGCTGGCCCGGCTCAAGCCCTCGTCGGGGCCCTTCTCCACCTTCGGCCAGGTGTTCCTGGCCGAGCGCCAGATCGGCGCCGGCCGCGTCGTCGACCTCGGCTTCCGGCCGTGGTCGTCCGCCGTCGCGGACGGCGGCTTCGACCCGGCCGTGAGCGCCGGCGGCGCGCTCACCGCGCGGGCGCTCTGGTGGGCGACGAACCGGATCCCGCCGACGGGGACGCGCTTCACGACGAAGCCTGCCAACCCGTCCGACCGTGCCACCGTCGTCTTCGCGATGGCCGCGAAGGACGCCGACCCCGACGGCGTGCGCAACCTGCGCTTCCGCTACCGGGTCGGGAGCGGCCGCTGGAGGCTCGCGGTGGGAAACTCGTTCGTGCTCTACGGCCTCGCCCACGGGAGCGTTCACACGGTGTGGGCCCAGGCCATGGACTCCGGCGGGAACCTCGACCCCCACCCCGCCCGATACACATTCCGTGTCAGCGCGAACGCGCTCGGCTGACCGGCCCGGCGAGCAGCTTCCACACGGAATTCCTTCCAGGCCGTGCGATACAGTGACGGTCGAGTTGACGGGCCGTTCACGTATCCGCGTTGCGGCATTCGCGGCCTGCTGCGCCCTCCCGGGCGTCACGGCCGCTCCCATCGCCGCTTCGTCGGCCGCGTACGCGCGAACGACCCCGCTCGTCGCCCTTCCAGGCACCACCGTCCCGGCCGTCGCCGGCGCCGAGGCGGTGGGGGCCGTCGCAGCCGCGCAGCCGGTCCAGGCGGTGGTCACGTTCAGGCCCCGCAACGCCGCCCTCCTGCGCCGGCTGGCGCTCGCATGGAGCGGCCGGACGGGCATGAGCGAGGCCCGCATCCGGGCCCTGTTCGCCCCCTTGCCGGAGCGCGTGGCGGGGGTCGAGTCGTACCTGCGCGCCCACGGCCTGCGGGTGACCGCACGGACGGACATGACCGTGACCGTGGCGGGCCCCGCCGCGGCCGCGGAGCGCGCCTTCGCCGCGCCGCTGCAGGTGTACCGCGCGAGGGGCCGCACGTTCTCCGCCCCGGCCGGCCCCGTGCATCTGCCGGCGGCCCTGGCCCGGTCGGTCGCCACCGTCGGCGGCCTGGACACATCCGTGCGGCTGCGGCCGGCGAGCTCCCGGCCGAACGTCCGCCCGGCGACCGCCATCTCGCCCCGGTGCAGCGGCGCCCGCACCGCGCAGCGGACCCTGGGCGGGTACCTCCCGGCCGACCTCGGCAGCGCGACGGCCTACGGTCACAACAGCCTGGTCTCCGGCGGCGCCAACGGCACCGGCGAGCTGATCGGGATGGTGGAGTTCTCCGGCTACTCCCGCTCCGACGTGAACCACTTCCGCAGCTGCTTCCCCGCCATCACGGGCACGTACATGCCCGACGCCGTCGTCGGCCAGCGCAACTTCGACCAGAGCGGGAAGAGCGAGGTGGCGCTCGACCTCGAGGTCGCCATGGCCGCCGCCCCGGACGCCGACGTGCGCGCCTACGTCTCCCCGAACGACCCGGACTTCGCCCCGGCGATCCTCAACCGGATGCGGCTGGACGGGGTCGACATCATCAGCGACAGCTGGGGCGCCTGCGAGCCGCTGATCTCGCCGCAGCTCCTCACCGCCGAGAGCACGGCGCTCGAGCTGGCTGCGGTCGCGGGCATCTCGACCTACGTCGCGACGGGCGACTTCGGGTCGAGCGACTGCTTCCCGTTCACCGGCTCGACGGACGCGCTGGTCGACGACCCCTCGTCGCAGCCCTTCGCCACGGCCGTCGGCGGCACCGCGCTCGAGATCCCGCCGGTGTTCCCCCGGCATCGCGAGACCGCCTGGCGCGGCGGTGGCGGCGGCATCTCGATGTTCTGGCGCAAGCCGGCGTACCAGCTCGGCAAGACCGTCGGCGTGCACGGCCACAAGTGCCGCAGCGGCAAGGCGCAGTGCCGGGAGACCCCCGACGTCTCGCTCGACGCCCGCCCCCGCCGCACCGGCTACATCATCTACTGCAACCGCTGCGGGAACGGCGCCGCCCCCTGGGCCCCGATCGGCGGCACGAGCGCGGCCGCGCCGCTGATGGCGGGCCTCACCGCCGACGCCGACGAGTCCGCCGGCACGCAGCTCGGGTTCGCCAACCCGTTCCTGTACGCCCACGCCGGCGGCGCCATGTTCCACGACATCCTCTCGGGCACGAACAACCTCTTCGGCGGCCGCCGCTACACGGCCCGCCCCGGGTACGACCTGGCCACCGGCCTGGGGTCGGTGCGGGCGGGCGCGTTCGCGTCGGCGCTCGCCGCCTGGACGCCGCCGCCCATCTCGCGTGACGCGACCCAGCTGCGGGTGATCGGGCCGGTCGACGGCCGTCACCTGATCTACGGCCACAAGGTGACGTTCCGCGGCCGGCTGATCGACACGACGACGGGCACGCCGATCGTGAACGCCCAGGTGCTCGTCATCTCGACGTTCGACACCTATCGCGTGCGCACGACCGGCGGCGGCGCGTGGTTCGTCACGCGATCGCGAGCGATCGGGCGCCGCATGAGCTGGCACGCCGCCTATCTCGGCTCGGAGGCCAACGCGCCGGCCACGGCACCGCTGCGCAAGCTGCTCGTGCAGCCGCGCCTGGGGCTGCGCCTTCACCTCCCGTTCCGCAACGGCCACTTCACGGCGACGGCGGGGAAGCCGTTCTCGGCCTTCGGGCGGGCGCAGCCGCCGATGCCGGGCGCGATCGTGATGCTCCAGTCGCGCCGCTCCGGCCATCCATGGCGAACCATCGGGCCAAGCCCGGTGGCCGGCGGCGGCCGCTACGAGCGCGACGGGATACGGCTGCATCGCGGCGAGGCGGTGCGGCTGCGGTGGGCCTACCTGGGCGGCCGGTTCCGGCGCTGGCTCCCGGCCCGGTCGCGGGCGGTCACGGTGGTGGCCCCGTAGCCGCAGGCGCGATCACGGTGCGCACCGCACGGCCGGCCGACTACGACCGTATCGCACCGCTCGTGGACGCGTGGTGGGGCGGGCGGCAGATGCTCGACATGCTGCCGCGGCTGTTCTTCGTCCATTTCTCCGATACGGCGTTCGTGGCCGAGGACGGCGCCGAGCTGGCGGGCTTCCTGGCCGGCTTCCTGTCCCAGTCGAAGCCGGACGAGGCCTACATCCACTTCGCGGGCGTCTCACCCGGGCACCGCGGCCGCGGCGTCGGGCGGCTCCTGTACGAGCGCTTCTTCGACGCCGCCCGCGCCGGCTCGCGCAGCGTCGTTCGCTGCGTCACGGCGCCGGTCAACGAGCGTTCGGTCGCGTTCCACCGCGCGCTCGGCTTCGCGGTCGACGCGGTGGCCGAGGGCTACGACGGCCGCGGCGGCGACAGGGTGCTCATGTCGAAGCGCCTGGCCTGAAGAGCTGAATAGCCGGTGCCTGGCACCGGGTATTCATTCCCACTCGATGGTGGCGGGCGGCTTGGAGGAGATGTCGAGCGCGACCCGGTTGACGCCCGGGATCTCGTTGATGATCCGGCTCGAGATCCGCTCCAGCACGTCGTAGGGCAGCCGCGCCCAGTCGGCCGTCATCGCGTCCTCGGAGGTGACCGCCCGCAGGACGATCGGGTAGGCGTAGGTGCGTGAGTCGCCCTGGACCCCCACCGACCGGATGGCCGGCAGGATCGCGAAGCTCTGCCACAGCTTGTCGTAGAGGCCCGCCCGGCGGATCTCCTCGAGCAGGACGGCGTCGGCGTCGCGCAGGACGTCGAGCCGCTCCCGGGTCACGTCGCCGATGATGCGGATCGCGAGCCCCGGGCCCGGGAACGGCTGGCGCCAGACCATGCCCTCCGGCAGGCCCAGCTCCGTCCCCACCCGCCGCACCTCGTCCTTGAAGATCAGGCGCAGCGGCTCGACCAGCTCGAAATCCATGTCCTCGGGCAGCCCGCCGACGTTGTGGTGGCTCTTGATCTTCGCGGCCGTCCGGCTGCCCGACTCGATCACGTCCGAGTAGAGCGTCCCCTGGACGAGGAAGCGCACGTCGCCGAGGCCGCGGGCCTCGTCCTCGAACAGGCGGATGAACTGCTCGCCGATGATGCGCCGCTTCTGCTCGGGATCGGTCACGCCGGCGAGGGCGGCCAGGAAGCGCTCCGACGCGTCGACGTGGCGCAGAGGCACCTTGAAGTGGTCGTCGAACGCCTCCACCACCTGGGCGGCCTCGTCCTTGCGCAGCAGGCCGTGGTCGACGAAGACGCACGTGAGCTGGTCGCCGACGGCGCGGTGGACGAGGAGCGCGGCGACGGCCGAGTCGACGCCGCCCGAGAGGGCGCAGATCACCTGGTCGTCACCGACCTGTTCGCGGATCAGGTCGACCTGCTCCTCGATGAACTGGAGCGCCGTCCACGTCGGCGGCGCCTGGCAGGCGTCGAGGACGAAGTGGCGCAGGATGTCGGTGCCACGAGGCGTGTGCGCGACCTCCGGATGGAACTGGACGCCGAAGAGCCCGCGCACCCTGTCCTCCATCGCCGCGACCGGCGTCGTGTCGCTCGCCGCCGTGCCCGCGAACCCGGCCGGCGGGCGCACCACGCTGTCGCGGTGGCTCATCCACGCCGTCTGCTCGGAGGGCAGGTCGCCGAACAGCAGGCTGTCCGAGCCGAGCCGCACGGGCGTCTTGCCGAACTCGCCGACGCCGGTGTTGGCGACGTCGCCGCCGAGAGCGGCCGCCATGGCCTGCATGCCGTAGCAGATGCCGAGCACCGGGACGCCGAGCTCGAACAGGCCGGGATCGACCGAGGGTGCGCCCGGCTCGTAGATCGAGGCGGGGCCGCCGGAGAGGATGATCCCGACCGGGTTACGGGCCGCGACCTCGGCAGCCGGCACGTCGTGCGGCACGATCTCCGAGTAGACCCGGCACTCGCGCACGCGGCGGGCGATCAGCTGGGCGTACTGCGCGCCGAAGTCGATGACGAGCACCGGGCGGTGCTCGGCGGACGCCTCATGTGCGAGCGCCGCCGCGCCGCTGGCCCGCGGCGCCTCGCTCAACGGCTCATCCCGATCGCCTGCTCCCGCTGCAGCTTCTTGCCCTCGGTCTGCAGGGCCGGCGCGAACATGATCTCGGCCTTCTGGAACGCCTGGATCGAGTCGTAGCCGGTGGTCGCCATCGACGTGCGCAGCGCGCCCATCAGGTTGAGCGTGCCGTCGTTCTCTCGCGCGGGGCCGGTCACGATCTCCTGGAGCGTGGCGACCTGGTCGGTCTTGACCCGCGCGCCGCGCGGCAGGCTGGGGTGGAACGTGGCCATCCCCCAGTGGTAGCCGTGGCCGGGCGCCTCGTTGGCGCGGGCCAGCGGCGAGCCGACCATCACGGCATCGGCGCCGCAGGCGATCGCCTTGGAGATGTCGCCGCCCGTGCGCATGCCGCCGTC
>JAICJC010000012.1 GCA_025928655.1 Thermoleophilia bacterium
ATTGTCAACTCGACGCTTCGCAACGTCGGCTTGGGCGGAGTCGCTCAGGACTGGCTGGGCACGCCGCAGTGGGCGCTCTCTCCGGGGGGCCGGGGGCCGGGGGGCGGCCCCCCCCCCCCCCCACGGCCATGGCGCGTCCTAGTTGCCGGCCGCCCAGGACGTGTAGTTCTGCAGGTCCGACGAGTGCAGCTTGCGCCACTTCTCGATCACACTCTGGTACGTCTGTGCCGCTTGATCGACCGTCATGTCGCCACCCAGCAGGCCCTGGAACACGACGAAGTTACCGTTCACGTCGAGATCGGTGGGGTAGTAGTTGGCGGGGTAGTTGACGTTCTTCTGCGCCAGCCAACCGAGCATCTCCTTGTCGGTCTCGGACGTGACGTGGGAGCCGCTCCAGCGGTCGTCCGCGGGGAAGATGCCCGTCATCGCGTAGAGCGAGTCGAGGTTCTTGGGCTCGTGCATGAAGGCCATGAAGTTGCCCGCAACCTCCGGGTGGGCGGACCACCGTGTGACCTGGAAGCCGTTACCGGTGTTGACGAGGGAGTCGGCGTAGGCGGCGGTGCCAAACACCGGCGGCTTCATCACGCCCACGCTGGCGCCGGCCTTGTCCATCGCGATGATCGTCTGCTGCACGCCCGGCGTCCCGAAGACCATCGCCGCCTTCCCGGCCTGGAACTTTGCGAGACCGTCCCCGAAGTTCAGGGAGTTGACGTCGTTGTTGACGTAGGGCTTGAGCTCGGCCGCCTTCTCGATCCATGACTTCCACAACTGGCCTGTGAAGTCGCCGTTCGGAGTCATCTTGATCAGGTCGTTGTAGTTCGAGAACACCTGCTTCTGGAACGTGGCCGAGCCGAGGATCTCACCGCCGAACCCGTCCTTCAGTCCGAGCTCGATCGGCTGGATCCCGGCCGCCTGGAGCTTCTTGCAGGCCGCGATGAAGGCCGTCCAGGTGGTCGGCGGGTTCGACGGATCAAGGCCGGCCTGCGTGAACAACTTCTTGTTGAAGACCAGCGGGTAGACAAACCGGTAGAGCGGATAGTCCCAGGACTTGCCCTGCCACTCGGTCTCCGACACGTTCGGCACGTGGCCGATGTCGGCGGTCGACAGCACTGCCTGGTTGGGGACGGTGCAGCCGCCCCAGGCCTGCTCCAGTGACCAGGTTCCCGACCAGTTGTACCAGAGGTCTGGGCCCGACTGTCCCTTGCACGCGATCGACTGGGTCTGGGTCCAGTTGGCTGTCGACTGGACCACCTGCTTGACGGTCACGTTGGGGTGAAGCGTCTGGTAGTCGGCGATAATCTTCTTCATCCAGGCCTGGATGCCCGGCACCTCCTGATCGCCCAGCCACCACATCGTGATGGTGACGTTCCCGGCCTTGGATACGGCGTAGTCGCTGCCGAGGGCCGACGACCCCGAGCCGCCGCCCCCGCCTGCCGTGCCGCTGCTCGATCCGGAACTGCCGCCGCACCCGGCACCCAGGAGGGCGAGCGTGAGCACACCCACCACCAGCGCCGGAAGCATCACCGTCTTGAACCGCGTCATCTTGTCCCTCCCGGGTCCCGGGCGCGCCCGCGCCTGGTAGGCTCGTCATCGCGCTCATCAACCGTTTGACTTTCACAGTGTGAAAACTGATTTGTCCCTGTGATAGTCCTATCACGAAGGCTCCAAACCGGTCAAGAGTCGCGGCCGCCTTCCCCGCCATGGAATTTCTCGTCACCATCCACGTGAACATTCCGCCCGACATGCCGGACGGGCAGAGGCGGGAGCTGGTCGAGGCCGAGGCCGTCCGGGGCCGGGAGTTGATCGAGCAAGGGCGGCTCGTCAGGATCTGGCGGCTCCCCGGGCGACTGGCGAACATCTCCCTCTACCGCTGCCGGGACGCGACCGAACTGCACGACCTCATCACCTCGCTGCCGATGCATCCGTGGTTCGAGGTCGCGGTCGAGGCGCTCGCGATCCATCCGCTCGAGGGCCCCTAGTCAATCGAGGCCCTACTGAAGATGGCGACAGCACCCGGCGAAGGCGGCCCACTGTTTGGTGATCCGGCGGACGATCTGACCACTGCGTCATGGCCTCATCTGGCCCGCCTCCTCCAGCCGCTCTCCTGGTTCGCGTTCGTCATGGGATTCGTGCTCATCGCCATCGCGATCGTCGGGCCGGTCTACGAGCCATGGGAAGCCCCGCCGCAGGAGCCGCTCACCGGGTACTTCAACGGCCAGCAGTGGCTCGAGAACTGGTTTCTCGCGATCATGTACGCCGGTACCGGTGTGGGGGCGATCCTCCTGCCCTTCGCGTTGCTCCGCAACACGTTCAGCGAGGCTCGCGGAGTACTTCGCGTGATCGGGGTGTGCTGGCTGGTGACCGGTGCCATCTGGGCCGGATTCGGGACGCTCAACTACTTCACGCACATCGGGCTGACGATCAACACCTACAACGCCTCGACGAGCCAGGGCGGGAATCCTGCAGCTTCCGGCGGCACGCGTGCGGAGGCGTCGTCTGCCCTCGACACCAGTCATGACACGATCAGCCCTAGGCGGAAGGCCTGTCGGCATAGGGGCGCCAGAACGGCATCCCAGGGGGATCTCGGCGGGCGTGTCGCGGTCCCGTCCGGCAACGGTGACGGGTCGGCTGGGCTGCGTTCGCTCACGCAACCCTTTACGCGGGTTGAGTGTCGTGGTCGCATATCTCGTCGGGGCATGCGCAAGTCCTCGGCTTCGCTTCGCGTCGTTGTGGGGATGGGTCGATTGCTCGATCCGATGCGGGGTTGATGCACCGGACAGGTCACGGGGATCCATTCGTCGCGAACGCCACCAAGTATGATCACGACCGTGGGAGGAGACCGAAATGAGGGAGGACCGGTCGTCATCGCCACTGACGGCTCCGAATCCGCCGACCAGGCTGTTGCCGCCGGCATGAGGGTGGCGCGCACGCTCGGAAGCAAAGCTGTCCTCGTGTAGGTGCGGCCCTCGATCGGACCACTCGGCGAGCCGTACTACCAGGAGAAGCTGAGTGAGCAGCTGGCCTATGCCCGGGACGCTCTCGACCGGGCACAGGGCTTCGCCGGCCAGGCGAACTGTGAAGCGGATGAGGAGATCCTGGAGGGGCATGCCCCAGACCAGGTTGTCGAGCTTGCTCGTGCCCGAAACGCTCAATTGATCGTGGTCGGGTCGAGGGGACTCGGCGCCGTCACGGGCGCGTTGCTCGGCTCCGTCTCGAGCGCGATCATCCATCGGTCCGATCGCCCCGTGCTCGTCGTGCCGAGTGCCGCCGGGACGTAGCGGCTCTGCGTCGGCATGGCGAGAATCGCCTGACCGGAGACGGGCAGACGTCCTCCTCGACGTCCTCGGTGGCACGAACGAGCTCTCCATCGGGCGGAGTACGCGGCAGGGTCGGCCCGCCCGTCGTAGGCCTCGCTACGGACTCCCTCCCATGCGATTGGTGAGGTCGTCGATCGTCACGCCATGTCGCTCGTCGTCCGGGTGCTTCGGAATGCGGGGCTACGGCGGCTTGCCGAACGAGCGTAGGGCCGCGAGGCTTTTGCGTTCCCTCAGGCGGTGAGGACGACGGCCGCGTCAGCCGTCGCGACCTGGAAGCTGAAGCTCTCCTCGAGGTAGAGGTTCACCGCATCGGTGTCGTGTCGTTCGTAGCCGATGGAAATATCTTGGCCGGCGTCGAACAGGAAGTCGCCGCCGCGCATGGTGACGACGATGGCCCCCTCAACACCGGGGGCCCATACGAGGGGGCCGCTGGCGATCGCCCGGAGGTGGTCGAGCAGCGGGTAGCCGCCGTGCTCGCTCGTCTCGAGGACGCGCGTGTGCGCGTCGGGGCCGAGAGCGATGCCGTAGGGGCCGCCGATTCCGGCGCATAGCAGGAGCTCGACGGCCTTGGCGACGTGGCGCGGGTAGCGTGTGCAGTCCGCGCCCAGCGTGATCGGTTCGTGGGTCGATGCTTCGGCAATGCCGGTCATCCCGGCTTCTGCCCACCCGTGGAGGACGGCGCGGTTCTCGGCCACCGCGAGGCGATGTGCGGCCGCGTCGAGCTCGCTCAGGTCGGCGTCGCGCGCGCCGCGCTCCGCATCGCGCAACTCGTCACGCGCGACTGTGAACGGCACGCGCAGCTCCGCGACTGCCAGAACACGGCGTCGCACCGCCTCGACGCCCTCGGCGGGCGCCTCGGGGATCGGCTGTGTGCGGCCGAGGTTCGTGGCGGAGTGCTCCCAGCCGTGCGGTCCGGCGAAGTCGACCAACCTCCGCGCTGCAAGCGCCGGCTCGAGGCGCTGGCGCGCCTCGTCGTCGATCAGCTTCCAGCCCGCGTCACTGATGGGCGCGTGCTCGCGCAGCAGGTGGCTCATGCGACCTCCTCGCGCAAGCTGCCGATGCCGAGGGAGACACCGCCCGTGATCCGCTCGCCGCGGGCGGCGGCTCCCGCGACGGCGTCCTCCTCCGCCTTCTCGCCGTGCTCGACGATGTCGCCCTCCTGGAAGAGGATGCCGATCGCGATCTCGCGCCAGAGCGGCGTCCGCCGAAGGAGGAACTCGAGGTCCATGCAGAAATGTTTGAACTCCTCACCCTGGGCGTCGCGCATGATGGCGCGCGCGGTGGCGTCGGGCTCCAGCGCAAGGCGCTGCTCGTACCAGCCGATCGCCTCCGCCTCCTCGGTGAGGGACGCACAAAGGCGGGCGAAGGTACGCGTCTCGGATGGCAGTTCGCTAGCCGGCTCGTGGTACTGGTCGAACCCCATGGCCGTCATCATCGCACGTAGAGGGTATTGCCGCCGCCTGCTAGCGTCCTGGAATGTCCGCCGACTGGCCGGCCTTCTCCTATGAGGATTGGAGCGCGACCGCGGACACCGTCCACGCCCATGCACAGGCGCTGGGCAAGGTGGCGTTGGCCCTCGCGCCACCCGAGCCGCAGCTTCAGCATTCTGCGCTGTTCCTGAGCGCACGGGGGATCGAGACAGCGCCGCTCCCGGCCGCCGATGGCTCTGGTGCTCTGGCCGTGGTGCTCGACCTGCGGGCCCACGAGACGCTGGTTGAACACAGCGACGGCCGTGCGGAGCGCGTGGGGCTGACACCGAACCGCGCGGTCGGCGACGTCACACGGAACGTGTTGGAAGCGGTCCGGCGACTCGGTGGCGACGTCGAGATCAACCTGATCCCGCAGGAGGTCGCCTGGAGCATCCCGCTCGACCAGGACGATGAGCATCGCCGGTACGACCCCGTCCAGGTCGGTGCGTACTTCGCGGCTGCGACCCAGGCGGCGCTTGTGCTGGCGGAGGTTCGAGCCGCCTATCGGGGTCGAAAGACTCCCGTCAACGCGTGGTGGGGCTCGTTCGACCTCGCGGTCAACTTCTTCTCCGGCCGCTCGGCCGCCCCGCCCTCGGAAGCGTTCATTCCGCGCAACTCGATGGATGCCGAGGAGATCGCAGTCGGATGGTGGCCCGGCGACCCGCGCCACCGCGGCGCCGCCTTTTACGCCTACGCCCACCCGGCACCAGCCGGATTCGCGTCGGCCACCCTCGAGCCCGACATCGCCCGCTGGGACGGCGACCTCGGCGAGTTCATCCTCGAGTGGGACGACCTCCGCACCACCCCGGACCCGCGCCAAGCTGCCGTCGACTTCGCCTTCTCGGCGTTCCGTCACGCCTGCGATGCGTGCGGATGGGATCCGTCCCTCGCCGCAACCGCCGAGGGAAGGCCGCCGCCCGTCGCATGAGTGCTCGAGCGATGACCGGATGTACTCCTCGGCAATCGCACCGTTCCGCCATCCGGCCACGGTCACCATGCGTTCGCCGTTCGCGAGCGCGCCGCCGACGCACGTCGACGCGCGCCCACCACACCGACGAGCGTCCGAGCGTCCCGCCGGCGGGACACTCGCGTCCGTCGCGGTCACCGACCGGCCGGCGCCAGCGCAGCCGCATCGTGGCCTCGTCGATGCGGCTGGAGCGCGTCGTGCGCGGGCACTGCGGGCAGCTGGTAGGGCAGTGGATGTCGAACGGTGCCGGACGACCAGGTGATCATCGCCGACGGCGGTGTTCGGCTGTCGGCGACGCCGTTGGTGTCGGGCTCATCGCCCGAGGACTTCGTCCACCTCGGGCTTACAACCAGCCGACCCGCTTGAGGTGCCACCACAGGCCGAATACGACGGCGATCATCAGCGCGAGCGCGAGCGGATAGCCGATCACCCAGCCGAGCTCGGGCATGTGCCGGAAGTTCATCCCGTAGATGCCGGTGATGATCGTCGGCACGACCGCGATCGCCGCCCACCCGGACAGCTTTCTGGACGACCACGTTCTGGCGCACGGAGACGGCGGCCAGGTTGGCATTCAGGAGCGCGTCCAGGACCTGGCCGAGCTGGACGGCTTCCTCGTACAACCGGTGGACGTGGTCGCCGATGTCGCGGAAGAGCGGCCTCAGCTGCTCCGGTACGGGGGTTGAGGTACCCTGCTCGAGCTCGTCTGTGGGGCCGAGCAGCGGGTACAGCGCCCGCGCCAGCCGCACAACTTCGCGCCGCATCAGGTAGATGCGCTGACCCTGCTCGGACTCGCCCCCGAAGAGTGTCTGCTCGACGTTCTCGAGGGCGTCCTCGAGCCGGTCGAACGCCGGCTCGTAGGCATCGACGACCTCGTCGAGAACAGCCCATGCAACCGCAAACGGCCCCAACCGGGCGGTGTCGGGATGCGGCATCCAGGCGCTCCCGCGCGGCGGCCAGCGCAGCCGGTGCCTGCCAGCCGGTCACGACGGCATGCCGCTCGCCCAGGAAGATGTCGAGCTCTCCGAACTCGACCGCCGATCGGCCCTCGTCCTGAGTGACTGTCTTGACCACGAGGAAGCTGTCGTCGCCGTACTGCTCGAGCTTCGGGCGCTGGTGCCCCTCCTGCGCGTCCTCGACCGCCGGAGCCGGCAGGTCGAACGCCGTCCGCGCCTGCTCGAGTTCCTCCGCGCTCGGGTCAGCCAGAGACATCCACACGTACCCGGGACCCTCTTGTGCGCGGCGCCGCGCCTCATCGAGGTTCAGCGGGTCATCATCCTGGCGCGCTCCGTCCACGTAGTGGGCGCTGTCGGCGATCAATGAAGGCGCCTTGCAGCCAAGGGGCCATTGTCGTCCGGGCGCCGGACAGAATCGGCGCGGCCGCCGGGACCCGGTTACGTCTCGTCAGGGCTCGTGCACACGGCGGAAATGTCGGCGCCTATCCGAACCTCGTCGGCGACGGTCACTCCGCCAGACTCCAGGAAGCGCTGCCAGCGGAGCGCGAAGTCGCTTCGGCTGACCGTACCCCGCACCTCGAGTCCGACCCGAGCCGTGCCGCTCGGATCCTCGATGACGCCGTGCACCGTCACCTCGAGCGTCACGGGTCGCGTCTCGCCGTGCATCGAGAGGTTGCCGGTAACCCGGTAGTCCCCGCGGTCGACGTGCTCGATTCGCGTGGACTCGAAGTCGATCGTTGGGTTGTGCTCGGCGTCGAAGAAGTCAGCGGAGCGGAGGTGAGCGTCGCGCCGCGGCTCGTTGGTGTCGATCGACGCTGTCTTCACCGAGCCCCGTACCTTCGAGTCGTGGTAGTCGGGCGACGCCTCGATTGTGCCCTCGAACTCGTCGAAGTGGCCGCGGACCGTCGAGACCATCATGTGCTTGACGCGGAACTCCACCGACGAGTGCGCTGGGTCGATACTCCATATGCCTGTCGGCACTCTGATGATGCCCTGGTCGGTCGCGATCTGCGTCGCCATCGGTCTCCCTCCCGGGTGAGCAGGTGCTCTGAGATGTATGACTCTACCCGGCGGGTCGGTCCCTCGGCCGACGCACCGCTACGGCAGGCTGGCGGTAGACCTCTCCGGCGCGCATCACGAAGTCGACCTGGGCGGTGGCGGCGATGTCGTCGAGCGGGTTGCCCGGCATGGCGACGATATCCGCGCAGGCGCCGGCTTTGATGACGCCGATGTCGTCACGGGCGAGGAGCCGGGCGGCGACGGAGGTGCCGGCCATGAGGGCTCGGAGCGGGCTCAGGCCGGCGTCGACCATCGCTTGGAACTCGAGGATGCCGTGGCTGAAGGGGAACATGCCGCAGTCGGTGCCGAAGGCGACGCTCGCGTCGCTGGCCGCGACGAGCCGTTGCGACTCGACGATCTGCTTGTTGTCCCGGCTGAACTTCCAGATCGCTTGACACGGCAGGGTGCCCGCCTGGAGCTCGCCGAGATCCTCCTGGGTCATCTGCATGGTGGGAACGATGAAGGTGTCGCGGCCCGTCGCCATGTCGACGGCCTCCTCGTCGATCAGATAGGCGTGCTCGAGGCTGCGGGCGCCGAAGCGAATCGCCTGCTTGCACGCATCAGCGGCGCCGGTATGCACCGCGACCGGCATTCCGAGCAGTTTGGCGGTCGAACAGAGCGCCTCCATCTCGTCGTCGAACCACGTAGGACGCGCAGGATCGTCGCCGACGCTGAAATAGCCGCCGGCGTTGGCGGTCTTGATCCAGTCAGATCCGAAGGCGTGCTCACGGCGCACCAGCCTGCGGATTTCCGCGACGCTGTCCGCCAGCGCCGACACCGGAAGATCCCAGCGTGGGGCATAGAACCCTCGCAGATCGCCGTGGCCGGCCGAGGCGCTGATGATGTGTGCGGCGACGATCAGCCGCGGCCCCAACATCAGCCCGGCGTTGAGAGCATTCCGCAGGTCAACCGTCGGGAACTCCGGGTCCATGCTGCCGAGATCGCGCAGAGTCGTGAATCCGTACCCCAGGTACTCGCGTGCGAGGCTGAGCCCTTTCAACGCCTTCGCAGCGGTGGACGCGAGCGTCTGTCGGGCGAGGTCGGAGGCGTCCATCGTGAGGTGTACGTGCGTGTCGATGAACCCGGGGCTGACCGTTCGCCCGGACAGGTCGATCACGTCGGCATCCGCAGGGCGCTGCACCGAGCGGCCGACCTCGGCGATCGCGCCGTCGCGGACCAGAATCTCAGTCCGACCGGCGAGCTCCTCGGAAACGCCGTCGAACAGAGCTCCGCCCACCAGCAGCGACGCGGCCACGGACCAGAAGCTAGCACCCGGCGCTTCGAGGCGAACTCGTCGTCGCCGAGGGAGGACTGCTGGGTGCCGGCGGCCACGGTCAGGGTGTCGTACGGAACCGTCGACTCTCGTCACCGTGCGCGCGTCGAGATCGACGTCCATGACATCGTCGAGCATGACCGTGGCATTGCGCCGTTGGCGAAGGACCACCGCGGATCGGCGGCGCGATCGCGCCCTCCGAGGATCCCTTCCGCGACCTGGTAACAAGCGGCTGGAACAAGTGGTACGGGTTGCGATCTACGACCGCGACGGCGACCGGTGCGCCCGGCCGGAGTTGCTTCGCGGTGACCAACACGCCGAAGCCCGCGCCCGGCGTCGAGCGACTGCTCTCAGCCGCCCGATCGGTGCTCCGGGGGTGCAGCAGCGATCGCGGCCTCGGCGGCGCGATCCAGGGCGCTTGCGATCCACTCGACGAGCGGTGTTCCGGCCGTCTCAGCGGCGGTGGTCCAGCGGAGTATCTGTTCTCGACGGGCAGCGAGAGCCACGGCTACAGATGCGTGATCTGGGCCCGCACCGAACGCATGTCGTAGCTCGTGCCGCAATTTCCGACGCGACCAGTGCTCACCCGCACATCGCGCTAGCCAGGCGTCGGCCTCCTCGTCAGGAAGTGACGCGAGTTCGGCGTGGTGTCCGAAACTCACACGATCGTCACGCCGAGACGGAGCGAACCGCGACGCGATCCAGGCGTAGTTGCGCAAGGTCTGGTAGTCGAGCCCCGTCATCGCCAATGCGGCCTTATACCGCCCCGGGTAGAAGCGTCGGCCGAAGGCTAACCAGTCGCCGATCCACCACGCAGCCGAATCCGTGATCGTGGCGATCCGGCGGCCGATCTCCGCCCACTCCTCGAACTCCAGCCCGCGGCGGAGGTAGAGCGCGTTGCGTTGAGCCCGACTGTTGCAGCCGGCTGGCAACGGCACTCCGGCCGTCGTATCGACCTGGTGCGCGGCTCCGATCGTCGTCATGGCGAGGCCCCCCCGGAGATCCGCAATCGATCCCTCCCAAGTGCCCATCCTTGCCACACAGGAATCGAGATCGCAACACAAACTTCGCAAATTGCGCCGTTTTTCCTCGGTGTTAGCGAGAATTTGACCATTTCTCGGTTGAAGCAGCGGCTGCCTTCCTGCCGGCTGATGCCCAAGTCACGATCCTGCACGTCGCGCAAGAGGCGGTCGCTCGCGGTGCTCGTCATGGGCTGCTGGGACGGAGGCATCCATCCACGGTCAAGCAGTTGCGCAACGCATCGTCGCAAGCGTCCCTTGCGTTGCTGGCTGCTGCACGGACGTTGTTCGGACGAGCGGTCGAGGTCGAAGCACGCGCCGGTCGGGTTGAACACGAGGTCATCGCGGCTGCAGAACACCTGGACGTTCTCATAGCCGGGCGTGATGGTGAGAAGGCGCCGCCCGGGCCCACGGAGCACCAGCCCCACGACGCGCTTCATCATCGACCACGCGCCGTGTGCGGTCCTGCTTGTCTGGCCTGAATCGGCCGTGTGCCGTGCGGCCGGCGACGCGCGCGCTCGCGCCGGGTAGGTTGTCTATCTGACGGGGAGGTACGCTCAGGACCGCTGCAAGGGAGGCCACCCAGGAGAGTGCGGGCAATGAAGGCGGCGAGACGATTAAGGGCAACCCCGAAGCGTTCAAGAACATTGGCTTCCGTCCGGTGGTGGGCGTTGAGATCCAGCCCGAGCGCGACATGGCGACGAGCGTGCTTGGCCAGGACATCTCGCTGCCAGTCGTAATTTCCCCGGCTGCAGCTCAGGCCATCCACCCGGACGGCGAGGTCGCGGTGGCGGAAGGCGCAGCACGTGCCGGTACCGCGATCGGCCAGAGCAACTTCGCGTCTTCGGACTTCAAGGATGTCGCCGCTGCGAATCCGAAAGCGTTCTTCCAGCTTTACTGGTCCGGGTCGCGCGACGTCATCCAGGCTCGGGTCGGGCGCATGCGGAGCTATGGCGCCAAGGGCCTGACCCTGACCTTGGACGCCACGATGACCCCTCGGTCGACGCGAGGTCGACGATCTCGACGCCATGCTCCGCGAGCCACGCTTCGCCTCCCTGGAAGTTGACGGACTCGCCGATCACCACCCTCGGGATTCCGAACTGGCGCACGAGCCCGCTGCAGAACCTGCAGGGAGCGAGGGTCGTGACCATGACAGTGTCGCGATAGCTCCGCCGGCGGCCGGCGTTGCGGAAGGCATCCGTCTCGCCGTGAGCGGAGGGGTCGTCCTGCTGCACGCGGCGGTTCCGACCGCTGCCGAGCAAGGTTCCGTCGGATCGGAAAAGCGCCGCTCCGATCGGGATGCCGCCCTCAGCGAGGCCGCTTCGCGCCTCGGTGATCGCCACCCCGAGCATCTCCCGATCGGTCACGGGTTCAGAGCTAGCAGGACTGGGCTGCGGGCCTGGCCTCATACGAGCGGGAGATACCGGCGGACGTCCTCAGCGTGCGCGGTCCGCCGCGCCGGCTTCGCGGATCGCGGTGGGTGCCTTCGCCATAGGGCGGGAACGGCGTCGCTGCGGCTCTTTCGTGAGCGCCGGGTCGTTCTGGCTGCGGACCGTCCTTCGCCGCCCAACCGAGTTAGCGGCCCGAGGACGCACAGGTACACGGACGGGATCCGCGCCGTCGGATGATCAGCGAAACTCATCCTGTTCCTGCCGTCGCAGGCGCTTTCCTGATCCCGGGTGCGCGAAGAACGCCAGCGACCGGGTCTCGCGTTTTCGGCGGCAGCCGTTTCACGGGGGAACGCGACGACATTGGACCGCGGTCGGCGCGATCGGGTCGCGAGCTGGTGCGTGTGCTTGACTGTGGCCATGCGTGCCCTTCCGTCCGCGTGGCCCTGGAGCGTGCCTCCTGAGTGGTGGCGGTTTGGATGTGGAGGAGCTCGCGTCGGAGATCGTGCGGCTGAACCGAACCGCTAAGCCTCTGGCGGCATTTCTCGACGCCCGCATCGCCCTCGGCCGGGGGCCACGGTCGCTGCCTCGGCTCGACGCTGCGGATTGGGACGATGCGCAGTACAACCTGCAGGTGCCTCCGAGATGAGGACGGTCACCCTCGGCGCTACGCCGAGGCGTCGGCCGCGTCACTCCGGACTTCTCGGTCGGCGATCGCCGTTGCGCCGACTGCGGCGCCAGCGACCACCGGTCCGGCGACTGTCAGCATCGACACCCGAAACGCGTCGGTGGACGCGTCGCGAAGGGCGGGCGCGGTCTACTGGTCTCATATCTTCCATCGGCGGGTCGAAGCGCCCCCGGTCTGCCTTGTTGCGCTCGAAGGAGAGCACGACCTGTCGACGAGGCCGGATCTCGACAACGTCCTCACGGAGGCCCTAGCGGGTGGCGACCCAGTGATCGTGGACCTCCGACGCGCGACTTTCGCCGACGCGTCGATCCTCAGCGCGATCATCACGGCCAAGAACGCGGCGGGCCGACGCGGGCTCGCGGTGGTGCTGCCGAGTGAGGGCGAAGTCCGGATGCTGTTCGAGCTCGTTGATGCGCGGGCGGTGCTCTTGACATTCCCGACCCCGGACCTTGCGGTTGAGTGGTGCTATCCAATGGCGCCGGTGCGGCAGCGGAGCGAGAGGCTGGAGTAGCTCAGCCTCGTCAGGCGGCAATTGAGCGGAGCTCAAGCAGCCACCGCTGCGCGTATAGATCCCGTCCAGGGCGCCAACACAGATTCCCGGGGGGCCGTCGTTGTAGTGTCTTGCGGGACGGATCGCTGTGGCACGGGCCGGCGGGTGGCTCGTCTCGCCCTCCCGCACCTTGCCCACCACCGACGACGTGGCGAGGGCCGTTGGGTGCCTCCGACGACGACCGGGCGCATGACGAGCGTCCTCGGCTGCCTCTCTGAGCGGACACGTCATCCTGGCCGGAACGGCGATGGGAGCACGCGTCGCGTCTGGCATCACGAGGCCCGGCGCCACCAACTACGGTGGATACCGCGCCCCAACGGGCCAATCAACAAGGGATGATGGCGAGCAGGACCCGAGAACGAGCTCCATCCCAGGCCAGGTCGAGCTCGAAGGTGACGAGTCCACATTCGAGGACGCCGAAATCACGCAAAGTCGGTCTGGCAGTGGGGAACAGGCGATGGCGTCCTGGGCGCTCATGGCTCGTTGGTACCAGGTTTCCGGCCGACGCACGGGGAATCTCGCGATTTGTCCCGACGACTCGGTGCCTCGTCTCTCCTCACTGATCTCCAACGGGTTTCTCAACCGGGTGGGGTGAGACGATCTGCCCCCAGGGCAGCCGGGCCAACCGCTCACGACGCAGCGACCCGTCAAACCGGTGAAGCGAGCCACGCGCAGGGCAGGGCAGTGGGGCGCCCTCCCATCGGGGCTCAGGTATGCGGCAGCAAACCATCAGCAGGGGCCGGATAGCAGGGTAGACCGTCTTCGGCGACGACCATGAAGTCGGTCGCGCGGTGGGCCGCCTCGCGACCGCCGGGCATCAGGTGACGCACATCCCATCCGCGCAGCACGAGCAAGTCGGCGAGGACGCGACGGTGACAGCGCCACCACTGAGCCTCGGCGCACATGATGGCAACCCGTCTGCGGGACGCCAGCTGCTCAAGCCGCGCCGCCCCGCCGGCGAACTCGGGCGACCGCAGATGATCGGCGTAGCCGCGGAACCCGGCGATCCGCCAGCCGTCGTTGCACGATCCCGTGAGCGCCTTTCGCCGCCCGCCGAGCGCGCCGATGTGCTCGTAGTCAAGTCCCTGTTCGGCGAGCGCCGCCGTCAACGGGCGGGCGCCGTATTGCGGTTGGCGTCGCGACTCCGGAAACCGGCGCACGTCGACCACCTGCTCTACCCCGGCAGCGCAGACCAGCTCCAGGAAGGTCTCGATCGGATGCGTCGAATGCCCGACCGTACGAATCGGCGGCCCGGGCGACGGCGCAGACTGGCCGAGCATGTCTCTGAGCGTAGATCGCACGCACCGGGGACGAGCCGGGTCGAACCTGGCCGACGCCGAAACCAGCCGCCGATGCTCGTCGGCGACCTCGGTGCGATCCGCCGCCTCGTGCAGTGCGTCGCGGGGGGAGACCCTCGGCGGCCCGCGTCTGTCGTCGGGCGTTAGGTGTAAGGCTGCGGGTGTAAGGCGTCCCGACGGTCATGCGCCGAGACGCTCGGTGGAGTCCCCGGGCGGGTTTACGCAGTGCCCGACCAGCAGGGCGAACGCGCCAGGGCCGTGACGATCGCCGGCGCCGGCTGCGCATCTCCGACGCCCCGGAGGGCTCTGGGTCGTGCGCCCATGGGTCCGTATGGTGACGACGACGACTCGAGCTCGCATCCGTGAACATACTGGTCCCGGGTGCCAACAATGCCACCAGATGTGCACTGTACGCAACGCGGGTGTCCCGCCGGCGGGACAAGCTCAGCGGGAGAGAACACCTTGTGAAGTGATGCTCGACCGGATCCATCGGTCGTCGACAGCTTTCCGACCGACCACCCTCCGCCAACATGAGGTGGTGAATCCGTGCATGCGGAACTTGAGTCCAATTCCGCCCTTTGGCGTGGATCCTCAAGGGGATCGTCGGTCAACTCGTGGTTGGTGTCCTCCTTTTGGGTCGACGGCGGTCGGCGCTCCGTCGGAGAGTCGGCCGGCCGGCGTCGACGAGCGCGTCCCCCGATGGCCGACCCCGAATCACCGAGCGTCTCTACACCACGTTACGGGACTCGTCATCGGCGCTCTTGACAGGGCGGATGCCGTGGGCTACGGTCGAGGCTTCCATCGGCGGTTGTCCCACCAGCACCGTCGGAGATGCGTACCCGGCTCGGGATTCGCCGCTGCGATCGCTAGCGGTTCCGGCGGCATCGGCAGGATTTGGGCCTGACAACTGGTGGGCGTCGGTGAGACTCTGACTCGAGCGGCCGTTGGGCTGCGGGTCGACGGCTGTTCGGGTGTCCTTCACTAGGTAGGGAGGTTCGCCATGCGTAAGCTGCTCGCGTACGCGCTGCTCGCCGCATTGCCGTGCGTCGGCGCTGTCTTGCCAACGAGTGGCGCCGCGGGGGCGGCGCTCGCGGACGCGGGCGCCCCCGGGCCCAGCCCGATCGGGGCTCAGGAGGCCATCGGCCTCAAGCAAGTCGCCACCGGGCTTGTATCTCCGGTGCAGCTCGTGCAGGCGCCGCACGGACGGCGATTCATCGTCGATCAGATCGGGGTGATCCGGACGCTCACGCGGTCCGGGCACCTGCTGCCTCGCCCGTTCCTCGACCTTAGGAGCAATATCGTTCCGCTCGACCCGGGGTACGACGAGCGTGGTCTGCTGGGGCTGGCGTTCGACCCCGGATTTGCACGAAACGGCCGCTTTTTTGTCTTCTACAACGCACCGCTGCGCCATGGGGCGCCGGCCGGGTACGACAACACGGTCACGATCGCGGAGTACCGCGCCCGCGGGCGGCACCACTTGCGTGCGGATCCCACGTCGGAGCGCATCATCCTGCAGGTCGACCATCCGCAGGTCAACCACAACGGCGGCACCTTGGCATTTGGGCCGGACGGCTATCTCTATATCTCCATCGGCGACGGCGGCGGTGCCAACGACGACGAACTCGGCCATGTCCAAGACTGGTATCACCGGAACGCCGGCGGCAACGGCCAGGACATCACCCACAACCTGCTCGGCAACATCCTTCGCATCGACGTGAGCCATGGCCGTCCGTACGCGATCCCGCCAGACAACCCCTTCGTGAACAAGCCGGGCCTCGACGAGATCTGGGCGTACGGCCTCCGCAATCCCTACCGGTTCTCGTTCGACATGGGCGGCCACCACGCCCTCCTTTCCCAGGACGCTGGGCAGGAGCTCTGGGAGGAAGTCAGCCGCATCGTCAAGGGCGGGAACTACGCATGGAACGTCAAGGAGGGCACCCACTGCTTCAGCACCGCGAACCCGAACGCCTCGCCGCTGAACTGTCCAAGCGTTGATCCCAGGAACGGTGAGCCGCTGCGTGACCCGGTGATCGAGTTCGCAAACGCCGGACAGACGGGCGGCCTTGCGTACACGGTCGTAGGCGGAAACGTGTACCGCGGCTCCGCGATGCCAAAGCTCGACGGGCGCTACATCTACGGTGGTGCCACGGCATCACTCCTCGCTCCCGAGGGGCGGCTCTTCGTCTCCACGCCGCGGGCGCACGGACTGTGGACACTTCACGAGTTGCTCATAAACGGCACCGACCGCCTCAGCTACGTCGTCAAGGGCTTCGGCCAAGACAGCCACGGTGAGGTGTATGTCATGGCTTCGAAGATCCTCGGCCCGAGCGGCCGGACGGGCACGATCTTCAAGCTCGTGCCGCCGCACATGCAGTAGGCGAGGTGCCGGGGGTGGCCGGGCTGAGCAAGAGCTCGGAACGGCCGCCCCCGGAAGCACTACGCGCGGGCGCGGCGACGCGCGTCGGTTAAGCCCCCCAAACCCGCGGATGTGGCGAAGCCGGCGGATTGGGATTGGGCACGGATGAACGGGCTGGAGAGCCCGCGGTCGAGTTTCGGTCACGAGCGGGTGCGACGTTCTCCGACATCGCACACGGGACGTGTCGCGGCCTCAGCTGATCGGGGTCGAGCGTGTTCCGAGATGATCGCGTTCAGATCCACAACCTCGCGCCGGACGGTGTCTGAGCGCGGCCCCTGTCCGATGGAGCAGCCATGCCCCATCGCGAAGGCATGCCTCCTCGAGCGTCACAGGGGCGGCGTCCCGAGGCTCGATAGCCATGGGCAAATGCGAATATCTTGTACTTCAGAGAACCGTATCGACGCCGCCGTCAGACCTTGAGGGCGAGCGACACGTCGGCGGCGGTCCTATGCCGTATCGGCCGGTACCGGCGGGCGAACGCTCGGACGCACGGCGTGGTGTGGACCACCGCTCCGGGTTGCCGGGTTCCGTCGTTCGGCACCAGGCGGCTGCCGCCGTCCAGGTTTCGAAGACGGCCAGCACTCGGTCGGCTCGGGTCACCTGGAACACGCGGGCGACGACGGACTCGGCCGGCGCCACGACGGCGAACCGCCGCCCGGGGCTCGCGTCGGCATGGGCGTGCGTTTCGAGCAACGCCCCGAGAGTGCGCGCGTCGATGAACGTGACCGCGGAGAGGTCGGCGATGATTCCCGTGCCCAGGTCGAAGGCGGCGTTGATCTCCTCTCGCAGGGCGTCCACGGTCGACAGGTCATGCTCGCCCCTGGCGGTGACGACCAAGACGGCCTCGCCGGCCTGCTCGGTGACGATGCGAGGCTCGGTCCGTGTGCTCATCCCGGCTCAACTTCCGGCGGCGAGTTCGCCTGCCAGCGCTTCGAGCGGCGTGTCGGGATCGCGAAGCGCGCTCACGTCGACCGGTTGGCGGGTGCGGATCAGTGCCTCCACGTGCGCGTTGACGTCCCAGACGTTGACGTTCATCCCGGCGACGACGCGTTCGTCCTTGAGCCAGAAGGCAACGAACGCTCCAGCGTCCCGGTCGCCGCGGAAGACGATCTCGTCCCATTTCGGTGCGTGGCCGGAGTACTCCATGCCGACGTCGTACTGGTCGGAGTAGAAGTAGGGGATGCGGTCATAGCTGACGGGCTCGCCGAGCATCGCCTGTGCGGCGGCCGGGCCCTGGTGGAGCGCGTTCGCCCAGTGCTCGACGCGCATGCGCTGGGCGTAGAAGGGATGCCACCCTCGGGCCACGTCGCCGGCGGCGAAGACGTTGGGCGCCGAGGTCTGTAGCTTCTCGTCGACCACGATGCCGTTGTCGACTTCCAGGCCGGCTTGTTGCGCTAGCGCGACGCGCGGCGTGGCTCCGATGCCGACAACGGCAAAGTCGCACTCGATCTTTCGGCCGGCGCTGGTGCGCACGCGGGCGATCGACCCGTCGCCCTCGAACGCCTCCACGGCCTCGCCCAGGACAAGCTCGATCCCGTGCTGTGCGTGCACGTCGCGGTAGAACGTGCCGATCTCGGCGCCGAAGATCCGCTCGTTGGGCAGCGAGGCCGGATCGACGATCGTGACGTCGAGGCCGCGCTGGCGTGCGGAGGCGGCGAACTCGCTGCCGATCCACCCCGCCCCGACGACCACGACGTGGCCGCCGCTCTGGAGCCGGTCGCGGAGGATGTCGCAGTCGGCGAGTGTGCGCAGGTAGTGGATGCCGCCGAGATCCGCGCCGGGGACCCGGATTCGGCGTGCCTCTGCGCCGGTCGCAAGCAACAGCCGGTCGAAGCCGAGCTCGCGGCCGTCGGCGAGCGTCACCCGCGCCGCGGCGGGGTCGATCGCGGCCACGGTGGTGCCGGTTTCGAGCTCGATGTCGCTGTCCGCGTAGAAGCCGTCTTCGTGCACGTACGTCTTCTCGCGCGGAGATTCCTCACGCAGGTAGTCCTTGGTCAGCGGCGGCCGCTCGTAGGGGCGCTCGGTCTCGGCGCCGACCAGGACGAGCCGTCCATCGAACCCCCGATCGCGAAGCTCCTCGGCGGCCTTGGCGCTCGCCAGGCTCGCCCCCACGATCATGAATGTCCGCTCGCTCATCGCAATCTCCCTCCGGTCAGGCTCAGGAACTCCTGGCGTGTGCGGGGGTCGTCACGGACCAGCCCGTGCAACGCCGAAGTCACGGTCTTGGCGCCGGGCTTCTGCACGCCGCGCAGCGACATGCAGAAGTGCTCGGCCTCGAGCACCACCCCGACGCCCTTCGGCCTCAGCCGCTGCTGCAACCAGGCGGCGATCTGGACGGTCAGCCGCTCCTGCAGCTGGAGGTCTCTGGCGAACCGGTCGACCACCCGCGCGAGCTTTGAGAGTCCCAGGATGTGCTCCGCCGGCAGATAGGCCACGTGCGCGACGCCGTGGAACGGCAGCACGTGGTGCATGCACAGCGAGTGGAACGGAATGTCGCGCACGACGACGAGCTCGTCGTAACCCTCGTCGTTTGGAAACGTCGTCAGGTTGAACGGCGCCGGAGTGAGCAGCTCCGCGTAGGCCTCCGCCATCCGGCGTGGCGTCTCGCGCAGGCCGTCGGCACCACCATCGGCGCCGAGCGCGACCAGCAAGTCACGGGCCGCCCGCTCGACGGTCGAGCGGTCTGGCGACCCGTGAACGTTCCGCCGGAGCTTGGCACGCGGATCGTCGTTCGCCTCGCTCCCTATCAGCTCGCCCGTCAATCGTGTCCGTCCCATGCCTTCTAGCGTCTTTCTCGGCCGTTGTCTTACCCGGCGCGTGGTGGTCGCCCGCCTGTAAGAACCTCGTCTCACATCGGCTGGAGAAGGGCGCCTTTGTGCGACGCGCGCCATCGCAGCCACTTTCGAGCAGGGAGAACAGGATGACGATCGCGCAGCGGCAGGCTCAGGTTCTTTGGGAGGGAACGCTCGCGAGTGGCGCCGGTACGATGTCGAGTTGGAGCGGCGCGCTCGAACCTCCCGTCACCTGGGCCGCGCGTACCGAGCAGCCGGACGGCAAGACCAGCCCAGAGGAGCTGATCCCCGCAGCCCACGCGAGCTGCTCCGCGATGGCTCTGGCGTTGGTGCTGGGCGAGGACCATGTGTCGTCCGAGCGGTTGACGGTGAACGCGCTCTGCACGCTCGACGAGGTCGACGGCGCACTGCGGATAACCGGCGTTGACCTCACCGTCCTCGCACGGGCGTCATCGCTCGACAAGCCGGGACTCGCACGCAGCGTGGGAACGCGGCGGAGCTCTGCCCCGTGTCGAACGCGCTGCGCGGTAACGTCGACATCACCGCGCACGACGAAGTCGACGAGGGCTGACGCGTCAGAGGTCGCGACCTGGATGACAGCGCGCTCGCCGGGCACGTGCCGCGAGCCCGGGCCCCGTGTATCCGGGCCAGGGGCGACGCGTCGATCCGGGATCCGCGGCAACCGGCGCCTTCCTTGGGAACTTCCCGCACGGACACAGCCACCCGGCGTTGATCAGCGCGGCGGTCGGGGTCGGCGACGCGACGGCGCGGGGAGCGTGTAGGGCGCTGTTGCGGGAGGGTTCGCCGGGACGGTGGTCTCACGACCGCGCTGCGGGCGGAGAACCAGTTCAACCTCACACGCATGGACCTTCCCTTGCTGCTCGGCACAGCGGTTACGAGCAACCGCACCCGTGCCAAGGCCCTCGAATATGTCCTTCGCTTTCTGATTGGCCTCGCGTTCGCGCTGATCTACTACGCCATGTTCCTCGCTCGCGCTCGCTGCGTTGACCTTCGGTCGGCTGGCGCTGGCAGTCGTGCCGGCCCGTCGGTCGGGAGCGCTCCCGCCGCTGCCTTGGTAGTGCTCTCGGCGCATCGGCCCGTCCCGGCAAGATGGCGGGGCGAGCCGGCGCGCCGCTCGGGGTCAGGCCCGGGCGACCTTCGGCGTCATACCTAGCTAGACAGACCTCCGAAGGAGGAGAGCCGCAAATACGAAACGGAGCTGATCCGGGCCGCGATGCTTCTCACTCCTCGTCGGCAAGGGGCTGACCAGCTCCGCCAGATGATGAGCGTCGCCGCGTTTTCGGCGATGGCCTGGGCGGCACCCGGCCGTCTGAAGCGTTCACAGTGACGCCCGGCGGCATCTACCGCGACGCCGGACGGCTGTGGATCATCGAATCTGGCGCCGTGCTCGCCACGCGACGCGCAAGAAGGGACGTCTGGCGCGCCGGTGGCGACCGGTGCTGGATGACCTTGACGCCGTTCTTGAGATGCGCCGCGTCGTAAGCAGCGAACGAGCGGTTCGATGAAGACGATCTGCGCAACTGGCGCCGACGCTGGTTCGACCTGGCAGCCGAAGGCGTGGGAATCGACACCACGCCGAAATCGGCTCGTCATGCGTTCGCGTCGGTTTCGGCCGCGGCCGGGATCAATGACGTCTTGACCGCCGCCGAGATGGGCCACTCCCTTAGCACAGGGCGAATTCGGGGGTCTCGGATTTGGCTCCAGTAAAGGTCGGGACGGCGAGATTCGAACTCGCGACCCCCTGCTCCCAAAGCAGGTGCGCTACCAGGCTGCGCCACGTCCCGTCTGCGCGCCAGTGTACGTGACCGCCCTCGCGGCGGAGGCTCGCCCGGTCAGCCCGGCGGCCGGTCCAGCCTGGCCTCGTCCCGGGTCGGCTCGAAGAGCTCCACCGGGTTGCCGGACGGGTCCTCGACCAGGATCTGCTTGCCGCCCACGCCGGTGACGATCTCGTTGCGGAAGCGGGCGCCGGCCTTGCGCAGGCGCTCGACGGTCGCCTCGATGTCGGAGACCTCGAGCGAGAACCGGTTCCAGCCGCCCGGCTCGGGCACGGTGCCGTCGGGCATCGCCTGGCCGCCACCCGGCCCGCCGCCGGGCGCGCTCAGGACGAGGCGCAGGTCGCCGTGCGAGAGCATCGCGAACGCCGGAGCGGGATGCATGACCTCCTGGAACCCGAGCTCGCCGCAGTAGAAGCCGATCGCGGCGTCGACGTCGTGGACGATGTAGCGGACACTCACGGTCGCCATGTCGCGAACGATAGTCTGGCCGGACGTGGGCGACCATCCGCGGCAGCTCGAGCGCATCAACTGGCACCCGTCGCCTCAGCACCCGCCCGACCTCATGCAGTGGCCGTTCGCGATCCCCGCGGTGGCCCAGCTGATCCAAGAGGGCGGGCTCGAGATCCCGCCCGGCGTCACCTTCCTGCTGGGCGAGAACGGCAGCGGCAAGAGCACGCTCGTCGAGGCGCTCGCGGCGATCTACCCGCGGCGGGGGTTCGAGACGCCCTTCGCGGACAAGCTGGGGCCGGGGGAGAGCGAGGAGGACTCGCCGCTGCGGTGGCACCTGCGCGCCCGCGTCCACCGCCGGGCCTCGCCGGCCGGCTTCTTCCTGCGCGCCGAGGCGATGCACGGGTACCTCGCCCGCATCGACGGCGATCCGCGGCAGGCCGGCGCCTGGGGCGGCGAGCAGCTCTCGACCCGGTCGCACGGTGAGTCGTTCCTGGCGGTGCTGCGGCACCGGTTCGGCGAGGTCGGCGTCTACTTCATGGACGAGCCGGAGGCGGCGCTCTCGTTCCGCTCGTGCCTCGCGCTCATGGCGCTCCTGGACGAGATGCGCGCGGAGGGCAGCCAGGTGATCGTGGCGACGCACTCGCCGCTCCTGGCGGCGCTTCCGGGCGCCGCCCTGCTCGAGCTGGGTGAGTGGGGTATCCGGGCGGCCGCCTACGACGACCTCGACCTGGTGCGGTCGTGGCGGATGTTCCTCGACGGGCCGGAGGCCTACCTCCGCCACCTGCTGGCGGAATAGGCCTACGGGTGGATGACGACGGGCGTGCCCGGGCGCAGGGCGCGCTTGAGCACCCCGAGCGCGGACGCCGAGACGCGCAGGCAGCCGGCGGACGCCGGGGTGCCGATCGAGGCGGGGTCGTTCGTCCCGTGGATCGCGAGCTGGTCGCCGCCGCTCCAGCCCACGGGCAGATTGGGCTGGTGGCCGGAGAGCCCGAACGCGTACCAGCCGAACGGCCCCGACGGGTCGCCGGTCGAGATCGGATCGGTGACGCTGAAGCGGCCGATGGGCGTGGGCGAGGCCGGGGCGCCGATGGCGGCCGGGAACGAGCGCACGACGCGTGAGCCGTGCATGAGCATGACGCGCCGGCGTGACAGGTCGGCCTGGACCCAGGTCTCCGTGTGGACGACCCGGTGCCCGCGCAGCCTGACCCAGCCGGTGCGCCCGTTCGGGGGCCAGGGGAGGACGACCCGCGCCCAGCCGTCGTTGCGGCTGAAGCCGACCGCCCAGAGCCAGGTCGGGGTGCCGAGCGGCGTCCGTCCCGGGAGCGTTCCGAGCACGTGGCCCTTCGGCCGCGCCCGCACGGCGGTGCCGGCCGACTCGTCGACTAGCGTGAACCGATGCCTGGGAGCGTGCGTTCGCGGGGCGGGCGGCGTGTCGGCCCGGACGGCCGGCGCGGCGCCCCCGAGCGTCAGTGGCTGGAGGCCCATCGCGCCCGCAGCCGGTGCTGCGATGAGGCCGAAAATCGCTACGAGCAGGGAGATCGTGCGGCGCATGGACGACACTCATCGGCACGCGCCGTCCGCTCCTTGACCCCCGGGTCGGGGCTACAGATCCGGGCCGCAGCGACCGATAAGGGGGAGTGACTCCCTGTCCCTCCCAAGGAGCACTCTCGTGAAACGATCTTCGGGAATCGTCGGGCTGGCCGCCCTGGCCGCGCTTGCCGTCCCCGTCGCGCTCTCCGCTTACCGGCTGACGCGGCCCCGCAACTACACGCAGACCCGCGAATTCCAGGCGCTTGCCCGTGGCTACCTCATCTAGCGGCCGCACGCCCGAGACGACGCGCGACGAGCTGCTCATGCGGCCCGCCGACGATCCGTCGATCGAGCAGGCCGAGAACCTGCTCCGGCGCCTCCCGGCCTGCGAGTCTCCCGAGGACGCAGCCCATCTCGCCGCGCACGAGCTGCCCGCGCTCGTCGGCGCCGACTGGGCCACGTTCACGCCTGCGTCCGTCTATGCGGGCGACCCCGCCGGCCAGCCTCACGGCCAGGTCGCCGCCGCCGCCCTGGCCGACCGCTGCGTCTACTCGCAAGGCGAGCCGCCGACCGTCGCCGCGGTGCCCGTCTGGGCTTGCGGCGCTCCCGCCGGCGTCATCCTGATGGGTCGCGCGGGGGGCCTGTGCATGCCGCAGCTGCGGATGGCCGCGCTCGTCGCCCAGCACGCCGGTGCGGTGGCCGAGAGCCTGCCGCTCGCGCGCACCGCCTGAGCCGAGCTAGCCCTCGGTCCCGCTCTCGGTCTGCGCCTGGCGCTCGAGGCCGCGCCGCAGCGCGCTGAGGAGATCCTGCGTCGTGCTCGGCTCGGCCGCCGGCTCCGGGGGGCCGATCGGGCGGCACGTCTGGCAGAAAGGGGACGTCAGGTCGCGACGCCGGTCGTCCGGCGTGGGGTAGCGGGTGAAGACCTCACCCGGCGGAATCGCCCGGCCGCAGCCGTGGCAGGAGACCGTCAGCGAGTCGAACACCTGCGGCTCGCCCGGGCGCACACCGGCACCGGTGACCCGCCCGACACGGTCGCTCACCGGAGCGAGGTGGCGTCGAGGATTCGACCGGTCGATGTGGTGCTCGTAGCCAGCCAACCTGTGCAGCGGGTCATGCCGCCCGGATGGGGCCGGGCGCTCGGACGAGGCTACACGGTCGGCCGGCCCCGTGCTGCCGCGACCGGCACGCACCAGACGGGGTCAGACCCCTTTTGGTGCAATGGGGGTAGAAGGAGGCCCACACGACCACGCCGACGAAGGGATCCGCCATGCAGATCATGCGAAACGGGCTGGACACCGGGCCGGGCCCGGCAGACTGGTTCACGGGTGCCGTCTTCATCGACACGATCGCGGCGCCTGCGCAGGGCTCGCGGATCGGCGCCGCCTGCGTCCATTTCACCCCCGGCGCGCGGACGGCGTGGCACACGCACCCGCACGGCCAGACGATCTGGGTGTCGGAGGGCGTCGGCCTGTGCCGGCGCCGGGGCGGCCCGATCGAGGTGATCCGCCCGGGCGACCGCGTCTTCTTCGAGCCCGGTGAGGGTCACTGGCACGGCGCTGCGCGAAACCGGCTGATGACCCACGTCGCGATGCAGCAGGCCGACGAGGAGGGCAACGTCGTGACCTGGGGCGATCACGTCAGCGACGCGGAGTACGGCGAGGCGCCGTCGATCGCGGGCTGAAGGCGATCCGTCAGACCGCCGCGGGCGGGGCCGTCATCGGCCGCCGCCACCGCCAGAATCCCGAGCCGAGGGCGAGCATCGCGAAGACTGCGCTCGCCGCCCACAACAGCTCGGCGCGAAGCGGATGCAACTGGTAGGGCGAACCGAGTGACGGGCCCAGCGAGCAGGCCGTGTTCGGCGGGCAGGAAGGCAGCAGCACGGGCGTCGACATCATCCGCCACGTCACCACGCCCGCGACGAACAGCGCCACCGCGATCAAGGACGCAAGCACGAGCACAACCGATGGACGTCTGACCATTGGGAAGACTGTACCTCCCGTTGGGGGCGGTGGGGAGCTGTGCCCTGAACTCTCGGGGATAGGGTGTCTATGCGGGGGATTGGCGAGCGGGGGCGGCAGGATTCGAACCTGCGACCGTCAGCTTAGAAGGCTGCTGCTCTATCCCCTGAGCTACGCCCCCTCGTCTTCCTCTCCCTGCAGTTTGCAGGAATCCTGGCCATCGCGCCCGCCAAAAGGGGTCTGACCCCGTTTGGCGGGTCCCTATTCGGCGTCGGGGTTGACCAGGCGCTCGCGGACGGCTTTCAGCGCCGCCTGGGTGCGGTCGGTGACGTCGAGCTTGCGCAGGACGGCGGAGACGTGCGCCTTCACCGTCTTCTCCGAGAGCGAGAGCCGCAGCGCGATCGCCTTGTTCGGCATGCCGCGGGCGATCAGCTCGAGCACCTCCCGCTCGCGCGCCGTCAGCTCCGCGGCGGCGGCCGGCGGGCGGCGCACCTCGCCCACGAGCCGCGCGGCGGCCGCGGGGTGAAGCGGCGAGCCGCCGGAATGCGCCGAGCGGATCGCGGCCAGCAGCTCGGCCGGCTGGGCGTCCTTGAGCAGGTAGCCGGCGGCGCCCGCCCGCATCGCCTCGACCACGCGGTCGTCGGCGGGGAAGCTCGTCAGCACGACGACGCGGGGCGTGCCGTCGCCGGACCCGATCCGGCGCAGCGCCTCGAGCCCGCCCCCGTCGGGCATCACCATGTCGAGCAGGACGACGTCCGGTGCCAGCCGCTCGGCCTGGGCGGCGGCGTCGATGCCGCTTCCGGCCTCGCCCGCGACCTCGATGTCCGGCTGCAGCTCGAGGTAGGTGCGCAGACCCTGGCGGACGACCGGGTGGTCGTCGGCGATCAGCACCCGGATCGGCCGGTCAGCCACGGGCGACCTCGACCGCGACCGTCGTGCCCGCCCCCGGCGACGAGCGCAGGTCGAGCCGGCCGCCGACGGCCCGCGCCCGCTCCGCCATCACCGTCACGCCCAGGTGCTGCGAGCGCACGCGCGGGTCGGAGGGATCGAACCCGGCGCCGTCGTCGATCACCGTGAGCCGCGTGCCGGCCGGGTCGAGGTCGAGCTCGACCCGGATGCGGCTCGCCCCCGCGTGCTTGAGCGCGTTCTGAAGCGCCTCCTGGGCGATCCGGAAGAGCTCGCGCTGGACGGCCGCGTCCGGCTCGCCGGACCCGCGCACCGCCAGCTCGACCCGGGCCGGGTGGACGCGGCCGAGCACCTCGACGTGCTTCTGCAGCGTGGCGAGGAGCCCGTCGGCCTCCAGGTCGGCCGGCCGCAGCTGGAAGACCAGCGAGCGCATCTCCGCACGCGCCTCGGCGGCCAGCCGCCGCACCTCGGCCAGCTGCGCGCGGGCGGCCTCCGTGTCGCGGTCGAGCAGCTCGGACGCCGCCTCGGCGGTGAGCGTGAGCGAGAAGAGCGTCTGCGAGACGGCGTCGTGCAGGTCGCGGGCGAGCCGGTTGCGCTCCTCGACCACCGACAGCTCGCGGCTACGCTCGTGCACGCGCGCCGTCGCGATCGCGACCGCGGCGTGGGCGGCGAAGAGCTCGATCAGCTCCTGGTCGCCGTCGGAGAACTCGTCCGCGCCGATCTTGTCGGTCAGGTAGAAGGCACCCACGACCTCGCCGGCGGAGAGCACGGGCACACCCAGGAACGAGCGCATGCGCGGGTGGGCGGCCGGCCACCACTCGAAGCGCGGATCCCTGGTGATGTCGGACGTGCGGTACGGCTCCGGCCGCTCGAGCATCGCGCTCAGCAGGCCGTGGGTGCGGGGGAGCCGGCCGATGGCCGCGATCAGCTCGTCGCTCATCCCGGCGGTGATGAAGTGCGAGAAGCCGCCGCTTCCGTCCGGCACGCCGACGGCGGCGTAGCGGCAGCTGGCGAGCGTGCGGGCCGCCCGCACGAGCCCCTGGAGGGTGGCCTCGAGCGAGGGCGCGACGGCCATCGCGGCGATCACCTCGCCGACCGCGCGCAGCGCCGCCCCGGAGGGCTCAGCGACGCTTGAGCCGCGCGCGGGCCGCGTCATCGCCGCGGGCGAGCAGGAACCCCACGATGATCGCGAGGATCACCACGCCGAACACGGGCGCGAGGGTGATCAGTTCCGAGAACGAGACGTTCATACACTCTCATGGTACGGGCGCCTCGGCGCGAGGCAAATCCAGGAGCCGGTGAAGCGCGATCCCGAACCGGTCGGTGCGAAGCGTCACGCCGGCCCGGCGGGCCTCGGCGAAGCGCAGCGACATCTCGAGCAGCTCCAGGCACACGATCACGCGGGCGGCGCCGGCCGGCTGATCGAGGCCGGCGAGCCAGCCGGGCGCCCGCTCGAGCGTGTCGGCGACGGCGCGCGGGGGCGGCAGCTTGCGCGCGTTCAGCGCCACCAGCAGGCCGTAATGGGCGGCGTCGATGCCGACGGGGACGCCGTCGCGGCTGCGCTCCCAGTCCCACACCACGAGCCGTCCCTCGAGCCGGCGCATGTTCCAGGGCGTCCAGTCGCCGTGGCCGCGCCCGAACCGCATGAGCGTGTCGCCCGACTCGGCCGCGATGGCGTCGGCGGCCGCGTCGAGGTCGGCCCCGACGGCGGAGATGCGCGCCCGCACGTCCGCCCACCAGTCGCTCTCGGCGAGCGCCGAGCGCGTGACCATCCCGCCCAGCGCCAGCTCGTGCGTGGCGTCGCGGGGCGGGTCGAACGCGGACACCGGCGCACCCCCGGTGAGCGGCTCGACGACGGTCACGGTGTTGCCCTGCCACTCGAGCGCGTGCAGCAGGCGTGAGACCCGGAAGGTGCGCGGCGGGTCGGGCCGCGCCGCGAAGCTCGCGAGCGCCTCGGCCTCCGCGGCGACCAGCGGTCGGGTGAGCTCGTTCCAGCCCACCTTCGCGTAGGCGAGCACGCGGCCGTTCGGCTCGCCCACCTGGACGACCGGCTTGCCGTTCGGCCGGGTGGCGCCGACGCGCACGACGAGCTCGACGTCCCGGCCGCCGAGGAGCGCCGCCAGGCGGTGGCGCAGCACGAGGTCGGGCAGCTCGGCGTCGGCGACGCCGGCCGCGACGTGCACGCCGACCCGATCGCGCCCCAGCCTCTGGGGCAGGCCGCTGCGCAGGGCCGCGACGGCAGCCTGGGTGGCCGCCGTCCCCTTTCGGCCGGGCATGAGCAGGTACTGGCGGGCGGCCGCGGCCGCCCCGCGGCGCGACTCGGGGGGGACGAGCATGCCGGGACGCCGCAGCGACGGGAGCACGACGTAGGAGTCGACGCGCCGGAATCCCGGGGGCGCCTGCGGGCCCACGTGGACGCGCTCGTCTGCGGCTGCGAGTCCGCGCATGCAGGCGTCTGCGTCCCTCATGCCGAACACCGTACCCGTGCGCCGCCCGAGAATCCGTCAATCACGTGCTAATACTGCCCGTGTGCAGGGTTGACGCCAAACCGGTGCGGAGTACCATTGGTTGGGGAGGCCGGGTGTCCCTGGACGAATCCAGCACCCCCGCAGTAGACCGGCGTCCCCGCGCCGGGTGGAGCCGATAGGTGGCGGCCCCAGCCTGGCATAGCCGACCCTTCTAGGCACGCGAACGACCCGAGAGGATCTGGTAGTGGAAAACGGTTGGTATGAGTCGGTCTCGCTGAGCGACTACATCGGCGTCGTCTGGCGGCGCAAGTGGATCGCCCTCCTCGTGACCGTGATGGTCACCGCGGCCGCCATCGGGTTCTCCGAGCGCCAGCAGAAGCTCTACGCCGCCTCGTCGCAGCTCGTGAACACGACCGCCGCGGCCCAGTCCTCGAACGGGAAGAACACGACGACGAACGCGTGGTCGACCGCGCACGCGCCGCTCTTTGCGACGACCGCGGGCGCCAAGTGGATCGTCGATCAGGCGCACGTGAGCGGCATCAGCGCCCAGCAGCTCCTGAACGAGACCAAGGTGAGCGCCGATCCGGTCGTCGACGCCGTCGACTTCACCGTCACCGATCCGAACGCCAAGACCGCGCAGCAGCTCGCCAACTACTGGGCGATCTACGGCGGCGGCTACTCGAACCATCTCGACCAGCAGCCGCTGCAGAGCGAGCTCACCAACTATCAGAACTCGCTCGACCAGGTCAACACCGACATCCAGAACTACCTGAACGCGAAGAATCGCGGCCAGACGCCGACGCCGAATCAGACCGCCACCTACAACCTGAATCTGGGGCTGAAGACCACCTATCAGGACAAGATCCTGAAGATCTCGTCGCAGCTGCAGAGCTCGGGTCTCCAGCTGGCGCCGAAGGGCGCGCAGACCGCCGCCCAGACCCAGCCGAAGACGGCGCGCAACGCCGGCATCGGCCTGGTCCTCGGCCTGATCCTCGGGATCATCCTGGCCTTCCTCCAGGATCTGCTCGACACGCGCGTCCGCACCGTGGCCGAGGTCGGCCGCCGGCTGCGGCTGCCGCTGCTCGCGAGCATCCCGGCCCGGCCGCGCGCGCTGCGCGAGTACGCCGTCGTGCTGCTCTCGCCGCAGGGCGCGGCCCAGATGCCGACCGCCGAGGCGTACCGCATCTTCAAGCTGAACCTGGCCACGACGCTGCGGCGCGGCATGAAGGTGATCATGTTCACGAGCGCCTCCGACGACGAGGGCACGTCGACCACGGTCGCGAACCTCGCCGTGGCGCTCACCCGCGCCGGCCAGCACGTCGTCGTGGTCGACGCGAACATGCGCCGGCCCGCGCTCGGCAGCTTCTTCGGCCTCGACGACCGGATGGGCGTGAGCGACATCCTGTCCGGCCACAGCCAGCTCGGCGACGCGCTCACGATCGTGGACGTCAGCCGTGAGCACCCGGTCGAGGTCGGCTCGAACGGCACCACCGCTACCAGCGGCGGCGGCCTGCTCGAGGTGCTGCCCGCCGGCCCGATCCCGGGCGATGCGGCCGAGCTCCTCGACAGCCGGGCGATGACCGAGCTCATGCGCGAGCTCCGCGGCCGGGCGGACGTCGTCCTGGTCGACGCCCCGCCGATGCTGCCCGTCACCGACGCCATGGTGCTCGGCACCAAGGTCGACGCCGTGGTCGCGGTCGCCCGCGCCCGGCTCGCCAGCCGGCCGCACCTGGTCGCCCTCGGCCGCGCGCTCGACGCGTGCGCCGCGCCCCGCCTCGGCTTCGTGTTCGTGGGCGGCGCCCCCGACGAGTCGCAGGAGTACGGCGGCTACCTCGGCGGGACGGGCCCCGCGGACGCCATGCTGCATCCGAGCCACACACGGGAGACCGAGCTCCTGTGAAGGTGATGCTCGTCTGCTCGTCCGGCGGCCACCTCATCCAGCTCCACCAACTCCAGCCCTGGTGGAGCAAGCATGAGCGCAAGTGGGTCACGTTCGACCTGCCGGACAGCCGCTCCCTGCTCGAGGGTGAGGACGTCGCCTGGGCGCACTTCCCGACGACGCGCAACCTGCGCAACACCGTCCGGAACCTGATCCTTGCCGCGCGCATGGTGCCGCGCTTCCGCCCGGACGTGGTGGTGTCGGACGGCGCCGGCGTCGCCTTCCCGTTCTTCATCGTGGCCCGGATCATGCGCGTGCCGACGGTCTACCTCGAGGTGTACGACCGCATCGACTCGCCCACGCTGACCGGCAAGCTGTGCCGGCCCTTCACGAGCCTGTTCGTGGTGCAGTGGGAGGAGCAGCGCAAGTTCTACCCCGGCGCGCGCGTGATCGGCGGCCTCTTCTGAGCGCCCAGCTGCCACTCGTCTTCGTCTCCGTCGGCACGGACTTCCATCCGTTCGACCGGATGTCGCGCTGGGTCGACGCCTGGCTCGAGGGCGGCGGCTCCGAGGTCGCCCGCTGCTTCGTGCAGACCGGCACCTCCGCCGTGCCCCGCCTGGCCGAGCACCGCGACTACCTCGGCTACGAGGAGATGGAGGCGATGGTGCGCGAGGCGGCGGCCGTCGTCTGCCACGGCGGGCCGGGCACCATCATGCTCGCTTCGAACCTCGGCAAGCGCCCGATCGTGGTCCCGCGCCGGAAGAGCCTCGGGGAGCACGTCGACAACCACCAGTGCGCGTTCGCGGAGCGGATCGCCCGCGACGGGGCCATCCTGCTGGCCGGATCCGAGGAGGACCTGCGCTCGCACCTCGACGGCACGCTCGGCCTCGCCGGCGCAGCCGCCGAGATGCCGGTCGCGGGTGCCGGCCCCGGGCCCGCCGTCGAGATGTTCGAGCAGCTGATCGACGAGCTCCTCGACCGCACGCGGACGGCCAGACGGCGGGCGGTCGGCTCGGCCTCGGCGACCCGGAGGCGGGCATGAGCGACGTCCCCGTGCTCTACATCGGCGGGTGGGGGAGGAGCGGGTCGACCCTGCTCGCCCACGTCCTGGCCGAGGTGCCCGGCTTCGTCTCCGTCGGCGAGCTGCGCTACGTGTGGCAGGCGGGGCCGGAGAGCAACGAGCTCTGCGGTTGCGGCCTCGCGTTCGACGAGTGCCCGTTCTGGACGGCGGTCGGCCAGGAGGCCTTCGGCGGGTGGGAGAACGTCGACGTTGGGGAGGTGCTCGAGCTCGAGAGCGCCGTCCTGCGCCACCGCAACGTGCCGCTGCTCCTGATGGGCCGGCTGGCGCCCGAGCACCGGCGCAAGGTCGAGCGCTACGCCGACCTCACCGCCAGCCTCTACCGGGCGATCCAGAAGGTTTCGGGGGCCGAGGTGGTCGTCGATTCCACCAAGAACCCGCCCTACGCCTACTTCCTGCGGGCCGCGCAGGCCGCGGGCCTGCGGCTGCGGGTGCTCCACCTCGTCCGTGACAGCCGCGGCGCCGCCCACTCGTGGGCGAAGCGCATGTCCCGGCCCGAGATCACGAACGGCGACGCCTTCTTCCAGGAGTTCTCCCCGCTGCGCGCCGGCGTCCGCTGGATGGAGTGCAACCTCGCGTTCGAGGTGCTGCGGCGGTTGCGCGTCCCGACCGTCGGCATGCGGTACGAGTCGCTCGCGACCGATCCGCGCGCGGAGCTCGAGCGCATGTTCGCCGAGTTGGGGGAGGCCGGCCGGCACGACCTCTCGGCCGTCGGCGACTCGGTCGAGGTGTCGGGGCAGCACAGCGTGCGCGGGAACCCGATGCGGTTCGCGCACGGCCGCCAGCAGGTGCGCGCCGACGAGGCCTGGCGCACCGGGATGGCGAGGAAGACGAGATCGATCGTCGTCCTGGTCACCTGGCCGCTTCTGCTCCGCTACGGCTACCTGCGCCAGCACGCATAACGAGAAGCATGCGTCGGGTTCAGGCTGCACCGGTCAATCTCAACCTGCCTCCGGGCTGGGTGCTCCCGAGAGGGTGGCAGGCCTACGCCATCTTCGGGCTGCTGCCGCTGTGGTGGCTGATCGGCCTCTCCGCGATCATGTGGGTGCTGATCGCGCTGCCGCTGGGCGTGTCGCTCGCGTGGCGGGGCGGCCTCAAGGCGCCGCGCCGGTTCGGGATCTGGCTGCTGCTCGTGATGTGGATCTGCGCGTCCGGGATGGAGCTCTCGAATCCGGGCCGGATGGTCGCCTGGAGCTGGCGGGCGTCGTTCTACATGGCGGGCACGGTGATCTTCCTCTACATCGTGAACGTCCCCGAGTGGCGGCTCTCGATCCGCTCGATCGTGAACGCGCTCGGGTTCTACTGGATCATGGTCGTCTTCGGCGGGTGGCTGGGGGTGCTCTTCCCCAACGTCAGCTTCCCGAGCCCGATGCAGATCGTGCTCCCGCACGGGCTCCTGCACAACACGTACGTCTACGAGCACGTGCACCTGCAGTTCGCGGAGGTGCAGCACTTCCTCGGCTACCCGGTCGGACGCCCGGAGACCTTCTTCGCCTACACCAACGCGTGGGGCTCGAGCTTCGCGATGCTGACGCCGTTCGCCATCTGCGCGATGAGCCAGGCCCGGTCGAGAGCGTGGAAGCGGACGCTCCAGATCACCATGGCGCTCTCGCTCGTCCCGGTCGTGTTCTCGCTCAACCGCGGCCTGTGGCTCAGCCTCGGCATCGGCATCGTGTACGCGACGATCCGGTTCGCGATGCGGGGCGACTTCCGCCAGGTCGGCCGCGTGGCGGCCGTGATCGTGATCCTGGCGGGCGTCGTGACGCTCAGCCCGCTCGGCGACCTGGCCCAGGGGCGGTTCCAGCATAAGACCGGTGACGCCGGCCGCATCCAGCGCGACCAGGAGGCGCAGCAGCGGCTGCTCGACTCACCCGCCCTCGGGTTCGGTGCGCCGCTGCCGTCGACCGACCCGACCCAGAGCTCCGTCGGCACCGAGAGCGAGATCTTCCTGCTCGTGTTCTCGCACGGCATTCCCGGGCTGGGCCTGTGGATGCTGTGGTTCTTCTACACGCTCTTCCGCTCCGCCCGGTGGCGATCGCCATGGGCGTTCTGGGCGCACGTGACGCTCCTGATAGCCCTGATCCAGGTGCCCTACTACGAGATCACCGAGCGCCTCCCGCTCATGCTGGTGGCGGCGGCGATCACCTACCGTGCGATGATGCGGGAGCCGGAGGCGGACCCGGAGCCCGTGGAGAAACGGCGGCTTCGACCGGCGCGGCGGAAAGCGCTCGTCCCGGCATGACGATGGACTGGAATGCGCACACGTTCGTGTTCGTCGGCGGTCTGCATCGCAGCGGGACGACGCTGCTCGCCCGCTGTCTGGCCGAGCACCCCGGCGTGAGCGGCTTCTCGGGCACGGGCGCCCGCGAGGACGAGGGCCAGCACCTGCAGACGGTGTACCGGCCGGGGCGCGTCTACGGCGGGCCCGGGCGGTTCGGCTTCGACCCCGAGGCGCACCTGACCGAGACCTCGCCGCTCGTGTCCGAGGACAGCCGCGACCGGCTACTGGAGGAGTGGGGGCGGCACTGGGACCTGTCGCGGCAGGTGCTCGTCGAGAAATCGCCGCCGAACCTGATCCGGATGCGGTTCCTGCAGGCGCTCTTCCCGGATTCCTTGATGGTGATGATGCTCCGCCATCCGATCGCCGTCGCCGCCGCGACCCGGCAGTTCGGGCGCGCCCGGCGGATGTGGAAGCGGATGACCTACTCGTCGCTGATCGAGCACTGGCTGCACTGCCACGAGCTCATGCTCGAGGACGCCGCCTCGATCGACCACCTGCTCGTGATGCGCTACGAGGAGCTCGTCGCGAGCCCGGACGAGCGCCTGGCCGACGTGTTCCGGTTCGCCGGCGTCGAGCCGCGCCCGAGCGGCCTGCACGTCCGCACCGGCATCAACGACGGCTACTTCCGGCGCTGGTCGCTCGCGCATCACAACCCCGGCACCGGGTCCGACATCGAGCGGGCGATGGAGGAGCTGGAGGGGCGGGTCGCGCGCTTCGGCTACAGCCTGCAGCGGCCGCAGTCGCTGGCGCCGCTCGAGGAGGTCGGCTAGTGCCCCGCGAGCGCGGATCGAAGAACGACAACTACTCGCGCCTGCCGGCGCCCGTCATCACCGCCGGCCGCGAGGCCGTCACCGGCTGGAACATGCTCACGGCGGGGGGCCGGCCGCTCCCGGACTTCCTCATCATCGGCGCGCAGCGCAGCGGCACGACCTCGCTCTACCGCTACCTGCTCGAGCACCCGCAGGTGATGCCGGCGATCCCGAGCAAGGGCGTGCACTACTTCGATCTGCACCCGGAGCGCTCCCTGCGCTGGTACCGGGCGCACTTCCCGACGCAGCGGGCGCGGCGGGCGCGGGAGCGCCGCTTCGGCGGCCCGATCGTCACCGGCGAGGGCAGCCCCTACTACCTCTTCCACCCGCACGGCCCGGCCCGGGCGGCGGCCGCCGTGCCCCGTGCCCGCGTGATCGCGATGCTGCGCGACCCGGTGGAGCGGGCCTACTCGCACTACCGGCAGGAGTACGCGCGCGGGTTCGAGGACGCCGAGACCTTCGAGGAGGCGCTCGACCTCGAGCCGTCCCGACTCGCCGGCGAGCGCGAGCGGATGCTGGCCGACCCGGGCTACTCGAGCCGCGCGGTGCAGCACCACGCCTACGTCGCCCGGGGCGAGTACGTCGATCAGCTGACGGCCTGGCGGGAGCACTTCCCGGCGGAGCAGATGCACGTCATCTGTGCCGAGCGCTTCTTCGCCGACCCGGCGGCGGCCTACGCCGGCGTGCTGCGCTTCCTGGGCCTCCCCGACCCGCCGAAAACGCCCGGGTTCAAGGCCTACAATGCCCGTCCGGCCGCGGGCATGGCGGCCGGGACACGCGAGCGGCTCGAGGCGCACTACGCGGAGCCGAACCGGAGGCTGGAGGAGTTCCTGGGCATGCGGATGGGCTGGCCGACCGCGGAGCGCGACAGGGCGGAACGGTGACCGCCGTCGACGAGCCCGCTCCGGCGCTTCGCGACCGGGCGGACGACCTCAAGATGGTCGCCCGCGGCGGGTCGCTCAACTTCATCGGCGCCGTCGCGAACGGGCTCTTCCAGTTCGCGCTCGTGGTCGTCGTCACCCGCTCGCTGACGAAGAGCGCGTCGGGCGCCTTCTTCGAGGCGATCGCGCTCTTTCTGATCCTCTCGAACACGGCCGAGCTGGGCGCCGACACCGGCCTCACCCGCATGATCCCGAGCTACCGGGTCAGCGGCCGGGTCGCCGACGTGCGCCGTTCCCTGCGGGTGGGGCTCGTCCCCTCGTTCGCGGCCGGGGTGCTGCTCGCGGCCGTCTCGTTCGCGCTCGCCTCGCCGCTCGCGAGCATCTTCACCAACCACCGCCACGAGGACGCCGGCGCCGTCGCAACCTACATCCGCGTCCTGGCGGTGTTCCTGCCGCTCTCGTCCGCCTACACGGTGGCCGTCGCAGCCACGCGCGGCTTCGGCACGATGGTGCCCAACGCGCTCGTCGACCGGATCGGGAAGTCGGCCGCGCAGACGCTGGCCGTCGCGGTGGTGGTGCTCGCCGGCGGGGGCAGCTTCGCCGTCGCCGTCTCGTGGAGCCTGCCGATCGGCATCGCCTTCGTCGTCACCCTGCTCTGGCTGGGACGGCTCGTCCACCGGGTGGAGCGGCGCGAGCAGGCCACGAAGCCGGCCACGGAGATCGGGAAGCTCTACCGTGAGTTCTGGATCTTCACGGCGCCGCGCGGGCTGACCGGTGTCTTCCAGGTGACGACCCTGTGGGTCGGCACGCTGCTCGTGGGGTCGCTCATGGACACGGCCCACGCCTCGATCTACACGGCATCGACCCGCTACCTGGTCGCCGGCAGCGTCGTCAACATGGCGGTCATCCAGGCGATCGGGCCCAAGCTCTCCGAGCTGCTCACGGCGGGCGCGCGCGAGCGGACGCAGGACGTGTATCAGGTCGCCACCGCGTGGCTCATCACGATGGCGTGGCCGATGTACATCGGCCTGGCGGTGTTCGCCCCGTTGCTCCTGAAGGTGTTCAAGCCCCAGTACGTGAGCGGCACCTCGTCGCTCGAGATCCTGGCCGTGACGATGCTGGTCGCGACGGGCGTGGGCCCGGTCGACATGGTGCTCCTGATGGGCGGGCGCAGCTTCTGGAACCTCTTCAACGTGATCGTCGCCCTGTCGGTGAACCTCGCGCTCAGCTTCCTGCTCATCCCGCGCATCGGCATCGCCGGCGCGGCGGTCGCCTGGGCCGCCAGCATCCTCGTGAACAACGTCGCCCCGCTCCTGGAGGTGCGGGCCTTCCTGAAGGTGCACCCGGTCGGGCGCGGCTTCCCGGTCGCGGCCGGCGCCGCGCTCGTGTGCTACGGCGTGCTCGGGATGCTGCTGCGGGTGACGATGGGGACCACGATCCCCGCGCTCGTCATCTGCATCGTCTTCGGGACCGCCGGGTACGCCTGGCTGCTCTGGAAGTTCCGCGACCGGGTCGAGCTGGTGCTGCTCGGCGGCACGCTCAAGTCGCGCCGGCGCCGCCGCGCGCAGCCCGTCGCGACGACCTGATCACTCCTGGTCGAGGTCGCCGGCGCTGACGCCCACGACCCCCTCGACGTCGGTCAGGGCCGACACGAGGCCCGTGATCTCGCCGCTTCCCTGCACCGTCATCGCCACCTGGACGGTCGCCGGCCTGGTCGTCCCGGCCTCCGTGCGGTCGCGGCGCTGATCGCGGCCGCGTGACTCTTCCAGGTCGGCGCCGCGCGTGACCGCCAGGTCGCTGACCGTGAACCCGCGCGCGGTGCAGACCGTGAGCGCCTCGCGCAGGACGCCGCGCCCGTCGAGATAGTCGATCCGCAGGTGGGCCAGCGCCCAGCGCGCCCCCGGCAGCCGGTGCACGAGAGGGGTGTAGGCCAGGATGACGATGAAATAGCCGGCGGTGCCGGCGACGGCGAGCCGCGGCAGGCCCGAGCCGCAGGCCATCCCGATGGCCGCCGTGAGCCAGACCGCCGCGGCGGTCGTGAGCCCGCGGACGGCGTCGCGGCGGACGAAGATCAGGCCGCCGCCGATGAAGCCGATGCCGGTCACGATCTGGGCCGCGATCCGGCTCGGGTCGAGCACGACGGTGCGGGCCTCGAGGACGTCGCCGAAGCCGTACTTGCTGACCAGCATGAAGAGGGCGGCGCCGAACCCGACCAGCGTGTAGGTGCGCAGGCCGGCGCTGCGCTGGCGGAACTCGCGCTCGAGCCCGATCAGGCTCGCGAGCGCAAACGCCAGCAGCAGATCGGCGAGCTGCTCCCACCCCTGGCCCGATACCTGGCTGAAGGCCGACCCGAGAACCATCGACGGATGGTAGATGTCTACTGCGAGGCGGCCGCGCGCATCGTCGCCGCGAGCTGCGAGGCCTCGGGCGTCAACGTGTCGTCGTCGTTCAGGAGCGCGAACCCGCCGCCCTTGGCGAGAAGCCACCGCGTCCAGCTGACGCCGTCCTTCGCGAAGAGCTGCAGCATCTGCGACTGGTACTCCTCGGCTCCCGGGTCGCCGGTGTGGATGCCCCACTCGCCGACGAGCAGCGGGATGCCCCACTGGCGGGTGCGCTCCAGCGGCACCTGCAGCACCCGCGCCTGGGACGCCTCCGTGCCGGTGTACGCGGGGGTGTCCTGGTTGTGCGTGTCCGACCAGGACGGCACCCAGTTGTCGCCCGCCGAGTCGAGCCCGCCCGAGCCGCCGTTGAAGTAGTCGTGCCAGTCGAGGGCCATGTGGTCGAGCGAGCCGAACGGCTTCAGGTCGGCGGTGCCGACCCCCTCGCCGCCGCCGCGGCACATGATGAACACGGTGCGGGTCGGGTCGACCTTCTGGATGGCCCGGCGCATCGGCGCCTGCCAGGCGAGCATCGTGTTCGTCGCCTCGGTCGAGTCGCCGAGCTTGCCCCCGTGGGGCTCGTTCATGAGCTCGTAGCCGATCACGTTCGGGGCGTTCGCGTAGCGGTCGGCGATCATCGTGACGAACGCCTTGTAGTAGGCCTGCGACCGGGGGGCCTCGCTCGTCCAGAACGCCGCCTCGGCATGCGCCCGGCCGCTGTGATTGTCCGGGAAGCGGCCGTTCGCGTAGTACCAGTCGGGCACGCCGCTCCCACGGCAGACCGTCTTGCCCGCCGAGCATGTGCCCTGGGCGAAGTACGGCGACCAGTGGAACTGGTGGAAGTCGATCAGCACGTTGATGTGGGCGGCCTGCAGGGCCGCGACGATGCGGTCGAGCTTGGAGAGCGTCTTGCTGTCCCAGCGGTAGTGGCCGTCCTTCGGCGCCTGCGGCTCGATCTGGTTCCAGCCCACGTAGACGCGGGCCATGTTCGCGCCCATGCGCTGCGCGGTGGGGGCGAGGAACGACATCCCGACCGACATGTCGAACCCCTGCAGGACGACGGGCCGCCCGTTCTGGTCGACGAACTTGGCGCCGGAGGTCGTCACCCACGGCTTGACGATGTCCGTCGCCCTGGTCGTATGGACGGGCGGCGCGGGCGGCGGCAGCGGGCCGGTGCCGGCGAAGCTGCCGGGGTCGCCTCCGCCGCAGCCGGCGGTCAGGATCAGGGCGCAGGCGAGCGCCGCGAGCGCGCCGAGCCTCACAGGCCGAACGCTCGCAGGAGGGCCTGGCCGGAAGGGCCGGCAGCGTGGCCGAGGCGCGGGACGCCCAGCAGTCGCTCCGTCGCGCCCAGCAGGCTGTAGTGGCTGAGCCGGGCCGGGGTGCGCGTGCCCGGCTTGACGAACGGCGAAACGACGATCAGGGGCACCTGGCAGCTGCCGCCCGCGGGCCGGGCTGTGCAGTCGATCCGCAGCGGCTTCGCCGGCGCGCCCTGGTTCCAGGTGACGAAGATGGCCGTAGCGCCGGATTTGTAGGACGGCATCTTCGTGAGCGCCCCGATCCAGCGCCGCAGCCAGAAGTCGGCCCGGGCCAGGAAGACGGCCCGCTTCAGCTTGCCGCCGCAGTGCTTGTTGAAGCCCGTGTCGTGGCAGCTGTCCGGCGCGATGAGGGTGAAGGGCGGGAGCGTGTTGCGCCCGATCAGCTGCCGGAGCGGTCCCTGGCTGGGCGACCCCAGCGGGAGGTCCGAAGTCGCGCAACGGGGCGCCGTCAGGTACGTCGGCGGATTCGAGAGCCTGGAGTAGTGGGACTGGAGCCCGTCGAGCTTCGCGCAGGCGCTGTGCATCCCGCCGATGAAGGCCCGCCAGCGCACCTGGGAGAGCAGGCTCGGCGCCGTCGTCGTGCAGGCGGTGTCGCAGGAGTTGTGCACGAGCCCGTGCGGGTCGCCCGCGAGCGCACCGACGTCGTTTGCGATCGCCGGATGGGTGATCGTCGAGTACCGCGTCGCCAGGCCGCACTCCTGCGCGAGCTGGTTCATGAACGGGGCCACCCGCGGCTTGCCGATCACGTGGCCGTAGCCCTGGGTGCCCATCCAGATCCAGACGACGTGCGTGATCTTCGCCGTCTGCCCGTTTTTCGTGCCGCACGTCGGCGTCACCGTCGGCGTGTTCGACGTCGGGGGCTGCGTCACGACCGGCGGCGCGTGCGAGGCCGCATGCTCCGTCGGGCCGTTGCGGCTCGCGACGAACCCGATCAGGACCGCGACGACGACCGCGCCCGGGAGTACCCATCTCCACATCACCCCAGTGTACGTGTGCCTGGTTGCAGTGGAATAGGCGAATTGCGATTCGCCCGGCCGCTTTGTGACGACTTGCGAATTTTGTTGAGAGCCTTTGTAAAGGGGATCGACGCACGGCGGCCGGGCCGCTAGCGTGGGATCCGAAGTGGATGGTCACGAGGACGTCGTGTTCGCGCAGGTGCGCTTCAACGTGTTCCGCCCCGACCGGTGGGTGACCGTCGCGGCCGGCAGCTCGGAGGACGTCGTGCGCTCCGCATCCTCCGGCCTGTACGGCGCGGTCGTCTCGCCGATGGGCGACACGCCCTACCGCGTGCGCGTGCACACGCCGCAGGACGAGGGCGAGCGCGCGAAGGGAATGGCCGACATTGCGGTCACCTCCGCCTGGGGCAAGATGCCCGCCGCCCACTGAACCGGTCGCCTCCACGACACCGTCACCGTAGGCGGCGACGGACAGGCTCCGGAATGTGCCGCGTAAGCGTTCGCCCGGGCCTTCGGTAAGGATTCGGAGAGGGACCGCGGCCACCGCTATCGTGGGCGCGTGAACGCCTCCGCGCAGCGCGTGCTCGTGGTCGAGGACGACCCTGCGATCGCGCGCGTGCTCGAGCTCGAGCTGGGGGAGGCCGGCTACCGGGTCGAGGTGGCGCCGGCCGGCTCGGAGGGCCTGGCCGCCATGGAGCGCGACCGCCCCGATCTGGTCGTGCTGGACGTGCGGCTGCCCGACATGGACGGGCTGATCGTGTGCCGGCGGGCGCGCCGCTCCGGCCACGACATGCCGATCCTGATGCTGACCGCGCTCGACCGCGTCGGCGACCGGGTGGTGGGGCTCGACGCCGGCGCCGACGACTACCTGGCCAAGCCGTTTGCGATCGAGGAGCTGCTCGCCCGCCTGCGCGCCCTGAGCCGCCGCGCCGGCGGCGGCCAGACGACGCTCGAGGCCGGGCCCGTGCGGCTCGACCTGGAGTCGCGCGAGGTGAGCGTCGACGGCGCTCCGGTCGAGCTCACGGCCCGGGAGTTCGACCTGCTCGCCTTCCTCATGCACGCACCGGGCCGCGTGTTCACCCGCGAGCAGATCTACGAGGGCGTGTGGGGGTTCAGCTACCTGGGCGAGAGCAAGGTGATCGACTTCTTCGTCTCGGCGCTGCGGCGGAAGCTGGACACGTCCGCCGACGGGTCGATCATCCGCACGGTGCGCGGCGTCGGGTACACGATTCGCCGGTGAGCGTCCGCCTCCGCCTGGCGGCCTGGTTCATGCTCGTGATGGCGGTCCTGGTGGTGGCCACCTCGGCGATCACGTACGCCATCGTCCGCAACGACCTGCACGGCGAGGCGCACCGGTCGGCGAAGCGGCTGGCCCGCACGGCGGCCAGGGGCGAGCCCGACGAGCTGCGCCTCGACGGGCTGGCCGCCCCCGGCGACCGCATCTGGCTGACGCGGCCCAACGGCGTCGTCGTCAACTCGACCACCGGCGCCCCGGGACATACCATCGCCGGCGTACGGCGGGCGCTGCGGCGGGCGCCGTCGGGATCGACGATCGCACGGGTCACTCGCCAGGACGGCGGGCAGGCGATCGTGCTGCTCGCGAACCACGGCGTCGCCTCGACCCTCGACACGCTCCTGCGCACCCTCATCGCCGTCGGCATCGGCATCCTCGTCGCGGCGGGCGTGATGGGCGCCTTCCTCGCCCGCCGGGCGCTGCGACCCGTCGACCGGATGCGCCAGCAGGTCGACGACATCCCCGGCGACGCCCTCGACCGCCGCATCACCGAGGGGCGGCCGGACGAGCTGGGCCGCCTGGCGCGCGCGTTCAACCGGTTGCTGGAGCGGGCCGAGCACGCCGCGGAGCAGCAGCAGCGGTTCGTGGCCGACGCCTCGCACGAGCTGAAGACGCCGCTCACCGCCCTCCAGGGGCATGCGCGCATCCTGGCCCGCTCGGTCGATCGCGAGGAGTGGGCGCAGGCGCGGGAGTCGGCGACCGTCATCGGCCACGAGACCCGCCGCGTGGCGGCGACGGTGGCCGAGCTGCTCTCGCTGGCCGAGGCCGGCAGCCCGGCGCTGCGCGCGGTGCCCGTGCGCCTCGACGTCGTCGCCGCCGAGGCCTGCGAGGAGATGCGCGCGCTCGATCCCGACCGGCCGCTGGAGGAGTCGCTCGCACCGGCGACCGTCTCCGGCGACGAGCGCCGGCTGGGCGAGCTCGTGCGGGTGCTGGTCGACAACGCGCTCAAGTACAGCCCGCCCGGGTCGCCCGTCACGGTCTCGGTGAGCGACGTCGCCGGCCCGACGCTCACCGTCATGGATCGCGGCCGCGGGCTCACGCACCAGGACCGGGAGCGGGCGTTCGACCGCTTCTACCGCGGCTCGGCCTCGGGGGGCGTATCGGGCAGCGGCCTCGGCCTCGCCATCGCCCAGGCGATCTGCGAACGCCACCGCGCCGTCCTCACGCTCGAGCCCGCCACCGGGGGCGGCACCCTCGCCGCGGTGCGCTTCCCGCCCACGGCGTCCGCGGGCTGACGCTCAGGCGCCGGTCGCGGGGCCGCCGGCCGCGAGGCCCGCGACGAACCACACGATCAGCACGGCCGGGACGAGGATGAAGAGCCCGAACGGGCCGAGCAGAAAGACGCCGATGATCACGACGACCACCGCGATCGCGATGGCGACCCAGAGGAGCGCGCGGCCGGTGGTCTTCGCGGCACGGACGACGGGCTCGTCCTCGGCCTCGGCCGGGGGGTCGTTCTGGGGCTGGTCCTCGCGGGGGATTTGATCCTGAGTCATGGGGAGGCCCTACCCGGGCCTCGCGATCGCGAAACCGCCGGTCATCTCGCGGCCAATCGGGGTGGTGGAGGCGGCCGGCCGCGAAACTGACGGTTTATTCGCGTCGAGCCGTGGGCACCGACGCGGAAGTGGGTGGCCCCACACAGACATTTTCAGAATCGGCCAGGTTCGAGCATCGGCTCCCATGCGAGCTCAGCAGCGTGCCGCGGTGCCGGGCACGCGTGCGCGAGTGGTGCCAGGCGCTGAGGCTGGGCCACGAGACCATCGCCGACATCCAGCTTGCGGTCACCGAGGCCGCGGCCAACGCGGTGCGCCACTCGGGCTGCGACGAGTTCGAGATCCGGGGTTGGGCCCGCGACCACAACCTGACCGTCTGCGTGTGGGATCAGGGGCGCGGCCTCCCCGACCCGGACTCCGGCACGGGGCTCGGCATCCGCATCATTCGCACGCTGGCCGAGTCGGTCGACTTCGAGGACACCCGGCCGGGCACGCGCGTCACGATGCGGTTCCGGGTCGGACCGGCCGGAAGGTAGACCGCCTCCGTCGGCGGGAGTAGCATCGCGACGATGAGTTCCAACGGCCATCAGCGGCTGGCGCGGGCCGAGAAGAACGAGCAGGCGTACAAGGATCACAACGAGCGCCGCGCCGCGCTGGACGAAGAGGGTGGGGTGCCGGAGGACGAGCCGGTGCCGTTCGCCTGTGAGTGCGACGATTCCTCCTGCGCCCGCGCGCTCGAGCTGCCGCTCGCCGAGTATGAGCGGGTGTCCGCGCCGGCCGACCAGTTCGTGGTGGTGCCCGGCCACGAGGATCCCGAGGTCGAGGTCGTCGTGGAAACGCACGGGTCCTATCTGGTCGTGTCGAAGCCCGACCTGAAGCGGCCCGGCCGCTCCCGGTAGTCAGCGCCCGGGAGCCCGGCGGAATTCCTCACGCCGCGCGCTCCCAGGCCTCGCGCAGCTGCTCGCGATAGAAGACCCAGAGTACTGCGCCGACCAGGAGCAGGACGATCTCGTCGAAGGGGCCCGGCACGGGCAGGAGCCCAGCCGCACCACCCCACCGAATCGGCCTCGGAATCCGGTCGTTGCGGATCACGATTCGCACCGCTCGGACAGCTCGCCGGACGAAGCCTCGCATTCCATCCGATGATACTGAGCGCCGCCGCGACGCGAGCGCCCGAC